>CADEDE010000085.1 GCA_902825995.1 uncultured Burkholderiales bacterium | reverse complement strand
AACTCGCGGGAGGACTTGCACCTCCAGGATTGCGCCCATGCTGGGCGCACAAGAAGAAGGATCCCTCACGGGAGCTCTCCTATCCTCCGGCTTGATCCAGGATCAGGCTTTCGCCAGTTTCAGGTCGGGGTAACGCACATGCTCGACCAGTTCCTGTGTCTCGCGGCTCGGCGCCGGCGTGAACAGGCTGACGATGATGATCACCGCAAAACCGATCGGCACGCCGAACAAACCGGCCGAAATCGGCTGGATGCCCCACCACAACTCCACCGGTGAAGTGACGCCGAAGATGCCGCGCATCCAGGTTTGCGTCGTGGCCATGTAGTAGAAGGTCGTGCCCAGGCCGGCGATCATGCCCAGCGACGCGCCCCACTTGTTGGCCCGCTTCCAGAAGATGCCGCACACCAGCGCCGGGAAGAAGGCTGCCGCAGCGAACGAGAACGCCGCCGAAACCAGGAACAGGATGTCCGCCGGTTTTTGCGACGCCACACCGGCCGCCGCCAGGGCCACCACGACGAGCAGGGCCTTGGAGATAGAGACGCGGCGCGAGGTCGGCGCGTTCGGGTCGATCATTTTGTAGTACAGGTCGTGCGACAGCGCATTGGCGATCGTCAGCAGCAGGCCGTCGGCGGTGGAAAGCGCCGCCGCGAGGCCGCCTGCCGCGACCATGCCCGAGACCACGTACGGCAGGCCGCCGATGGCCGGGGTGGCCAGCACGATGATGTCGCCGCCGATTTTGATTTCGCCCAGTTGCAGGATGCCGTCCTTGTTGATGTCGGTCACCGACAAGAGCGACGGATCGACCCTGTTCCAGGCCGAGACCCACTCCGGCAGGTTGGCGAACGAAGTGCCGACGACCATCGTGAACATCTCGTACTTGACCAGCACCGCCAGCGCCGGGGCCGTGAAGTAGAGCAGGAAGATGAAGAACAGCGACCAGCTCACCGATTCGCGCGCCTCCTTCACCGAGGGCGTGGTGTAGTAGCGCATCAGGATGTGCGGCAGCGCAGCCGTACCGACCATCAGGCAGAACACCAGAGCCAGGAAGTTGCGGCGCGAGGTATCAAAGGCCGCCTTGGCCTTGTCGTCGCCGTTGGGGTCGCCGGCGAAGATGACCGCATGGGCCGGCATGCCGGCCAGCGGTTTGGCGCGGGCTTCGTTGGCGCTCTTGGCGCCGCTGTAGGCCTTCTTTGCGTCTTCGGCTGTTTTCGGCAACCCGGCCAGGGCCTTCTCGGCGGCCTGGATCTCGGCCGCCGGGCCGTTGGCGGCCTTCAGGTCATCGACCTTCTTCTGCGCCGCGGCCTGGTCGGCCGCCATCGCGGCCGGCACATCCTTCAGCTTGGCGTCGGCCTCGGCCGCGCGAGCCTTGAAGATGTTGATGACCTCGATTTCCTTCGGGTCGGCCTTGATCTGGTTTTCGCGCTCGGTGACCTTGGCCAGCTGGTAGCCATACACAGCCTGTGGGATCGGCACGCCGGTCTGCTTGACCGCCAGCCACACCACCGGGGTCAGGTAGGCCACGATCAGGATGATGTACTGCGCCACTTGCGTCCACGTAACCGCGCGCATGCCGCCCAGGAACGAGCAGACCAGGATGCCGCCGAGGCCGACGAAAATGCCGATCTCGAAGGCCAGGCCCGACAGCCGGGTGGTGATCAGGCCGACGCCGTAGATCTGCGCCACGACATAGGTGAACGAGCACAGGATCGCGGCCAGGATGCCGATGAAGCGCGGCAGGTTGCCTTCGAATCGCGCGCCCAGAAAGTCGGGAATCGTGAACTGCCCGAACTTGCGCAGGTAGGGCGCCAGCAGCAGCGCGACCAGGCAGTAACCCCCCGTCCAGCCGAGGATGAAGGCCAGGCCACCGTAGCCGGTCAGGTACAGCGTGCCGGCCATGCCGATGAACGAGGCCGCGCTCATCCAGTCGGCCCCCGTGGCCATGCCGTTGTAGATCGCCGGTACGCGCCGCCCGGCGACGTAGTATTCAGCCGCGTCGGTGGTGCGGCTCATGATGCCGATGCCGGCGTACAGGCCCACCGTGGCGAGCAGGAAGATGAAACCGATCCAGTTTTTCGGCAGACCCATCTGTTCCAGCACCGCCAGCATCAGCACGAAGGCCAGGAAGCCGCCGGCGTACCAGCCATAGACCTTGTTGAGTTGGGATTTGAACGCCGCCGTGGACACAGAGTCCGTCTTGGCGCCGTGTTCGAACATGCCAGCCATGTCAGTCCTCCTCGTGCACGTTGTGCTCGATATCGAGCTGGTTCATATAGCGGGCGTAGAACCAGATGATCAGGCAATAGACGATCAAGGCGCCCTGCCCACCCATCCAGAAACTGAACGGCCAGCCGAAGAAGGTGAAGCTCAGGTCGCGGGCGTAGTAGCCGACGACGAAGGTCACCACAAACCAGATGGCCAAGAGGATTGCGGTGATGCGCAAATTCTTGCTCCAGTAGCGGCGGTGGTTTTCCGAGATCTGCATCGCGTTGCCTCCAACAGTTTTCAATCCCGGGATGAGCCCGGTACTCTCTCGTTTCAGAACCATCCCGCTACGCCACCAGGCCGGTTTCCCGCTCCAGTTGCGCGGCCACCTTCGGCTCGAAGCCCTTCAGGTGGCGAATGATCTTTTTTGTCTCCTCCGGCTCCTGGCGATCGAATTGCACGCGGGCCAGTTGGTACCAGCCGTAGGGGCTCATCGGTTGCAGTTCGGTATTCTTCTTCAGCGCGGCGACGGCCGCGACGGGGCGGCCCAGCCGGATCAGCGTCAGGCCCAGGCCGTACCAGGCACGATCGAGCTTGGGGTCGAGCGCCAGTGCGCGACGAAAGGCCGGTTCGGCCTCGGCGAAGCGGCCGGCGTCTTCGAGCAGATAGGCCAGGTTGAACCAGTCGGCGGCGTTGCGATCGGGCTGCACGGCCACCAGAGCCTGCATATCGGCGATGGCTTCGTCGCGCTGGCCCATTTGGGCGCGCACATGCGAGCGGCTGGCCAGCGCATACCCGTCAGTCGGCCAGCATCGAAGTATCTCGTCGAAGATCGCCACGGCGCTCGCGTGACGGCCGAAAACGAGCCCGCCCATCGCGCGCCACTTGAGCCACTGATAAGCCAGGCCACCGCCCTTCATCGGCACAGCTCCACGCCCAGGCGCAGGCACAGGTCGATCTTCTCGAACGAAACCACGGCATAGGCGATCAAGACCAGGAAGAAGGTGACGATCGGCACCTGGTGGTCGGCCACCTTGGCCGGCGTCAGCTTGCGCACCAGCAGCGTGAAGGGCTTGGACAACAACTGCAGCAGGCGGTAGAAGAAATTGCTGTCGCGCTCGGGGCCGGCGAACACATACAGCAGCCCCTGTCCGGCCAACGCCAGCAGCGGGATGTACAGGACCAGTTGCAGCAGGTTCAGAAAAGTCAGCACGGCAAACCCAGCCTTCATGTCACGCGCAAACAGCGAGCTCGTTCAGCGCAGGCGCTAATGTCGTTTGCAGGCGCTTACGTCTTTCTGACAAAGGGCGGCCTGCGCTGGCAAACCCCCTGCGTGATTACCCTCATCGAGCTGGCCAAGCGATAATCCGCGCCTTCCAAAAACAAGGCGCTGTCATGGATATCGAACGCATCAACCTGATCGGCACCACCCTGGCCGATCTGACCCGGCGCACCCACGCGCTTCGGGGGTATCTTTGACTACGACCCCAAGGCCCTGAGACTCAACGAGGTTGTTGCCGCGCTCGAAAACCCGAGCGTCTGGAACGAGCCCAAGCGCGCGCAGGAATTGGGGCGCGAGAAGAAGACCTTGGAAACGGTGGTGCAGACCATCGACCACCTGGCCTCCAATCTTTCCGACAATACCGAGCTCTATGACATGAGCAAGGCCGACGAGGATTTCGACGGCCTGGCGGCGATCGAAGCCGAGGCCGTAAAGTTGAACGAGATCGTCGAGGGCCTCGAATTCCGCCGCATGTTCAACAACCCGGCCGACCCGAGCAACTGCTTCCTCGATATCCAGGCCGGCGCCGGCGGCACCGAAGCCTGCGACTGGGCCGCGATGCTGTTGCGCCAGTACCTCAAATATTGCGAGAGGAAGGGCTTCAAGGCCGAGGTCATGGAAGAGACCGAAGGCGATGTGGCCGGCATCCGCAGCGCCACGATCAAGATCGAGGGCGACTATGCCTTCGGCCATCTGCGCACCGAGACCGGCGTGCACCGGCTGGTGCGCAAGAGCCCTTTCGATTCAGCGGGCGGGCGGCACACCAGCTTTGCCAGCGTCTTCGTTTCGCCCGAGGTCGATGACACGATCGAGATCGATATCAACCCCGCCGATGTGCGCGTGGATACCTTCCGCGCCAGCGGTGCCGGCGGCCAGCACATCAACAAGACCGACTCCGCCGTGCGCCTGACGCACCTGCCGACGAATATTGTCGTGCAATGCCAGAACGACCGCAGCCAGCACCGCAACCGCGACGAAGCCTGGCAGATGCTGCGCTCGCGCCTGTACGAACACGAGATGCGGATCCAGAAGGCCGCGCAGCAGAAGCTCGAGGACAGCAAGACCGATGTCGGCTGGGGGCATCAGATCCGCAGCTATGTGCTCGACCAGAGCCGGATCAAGGATCTGCGCACGAATGTGGAGATCTCGAATACGCAGAAGGTGCTGGATGGCGACCTCGACATCTTTATCCAAGCCAGCCTGAAACAGGGGGTCTGATGTTGACCACCCCCGAAGCGGCTTCGCCGCTCCCCCTCAAGGGGGCACCGCTGGCGGACCGGCAAAGCCGGATCCGCGGCGGTCGCTTGGGAATGCCTCGGTGCGCGTGATGCAAGTGCGGGCTCTCATTTTCGACATGGACGGCACGATGATCGATTCGATGGGCCACCACAGGGTGTCCTGGATCGAATTCGCGCGCCGCCATGCGCTGGAGATCGAGATCGAGGATCTGATGCGCCGCACCACAGGGCGCACCGGCGCCGAGTGCATCAACGAATTGTTCGGACGCGAAATCGGCGGCGAGGAATCCTGGGCCTTGATTGCCGAGAAAGAGGCCATCTACCGCGAATTGTTCGCGCCCGCGTTCCGCGAAGTCGCGGGCTTTCGCGCCTTTGCCTCGCAGGCCCATGCGCAGGGCCTGGCCATCGGCGTGGGCACCGCGGGCGATCGCCACAATATCGCCTTCGCGATGCGATACCTGGCGATGGACCCGGCGCCGCGGGCCATCGTCGGCGGCGACGAAGGCCTGGCCGGCAAGCCCGATCCGGCGATCTTTCTCGAAGTTGCGCGGCGCCTGGGCGTGGCGCCCGAAGACTGCGTGGTCTTCGAGGACGCGCCCTTCGGCATCGAAGCCGCGCGCCGCGCCGGCATGGCTGCCGTGGCGGTGTGTTCGACGCACAGCGCGCACGATCTGGCGGGCGCGCATGTGCTGACCGCTATCGACGATTACACGCAACTCGATACCCAGGATTGGCTGCGCTCCCCTGGCCGTGTCACATTGCGTAGAATGGTGACACCATGAAAATCATCAACGTCCGCGAACTGCGCAGCGACATTCCGCGCCTGCGCGACATCCTGGCCAAGGAACATGAGTTGCTGCTGGTCAGCAACGGCGAGCCGGTGGCGCGCATCCTGCCCGCGCCGAAGAAGCGCCATGTGCCTTCGCTGGCGGCGCACCGCAGCAAGATGCCCACGCTCGAGGGCTCGATCGCCGACCTCGTTCGCGAAGACCGCGACCGGCGCTGAGAGCGCCGTGTCAATCTACTTCGACACCAGCGCAATGGCCAAGCGCTATGTCGCTGAACGCGGCTCGGCCGAGATCGACCGTTTCGTCGCCGCACAGGAGACCGATTGCGTGATCTGCCCGCTCGTTGCCATTGAACTCGAATCCATCTTGCAGCGCCTGCAGCGACAGCGCCTGATCGATGCCGCGTTCGCACACCAGGCGCGCCGCGATTTTGCGTCCGATCTGACCTCGGCGGTGTGGTCGATGCTGGGCTTCGATGCCGCCTGCTTCGCGCGCGGAACCGAGCTGCTGCGAACATTGAAATCGCCGCTGGCGACGCTCGACGCCCTGCACTTGGCTTGCGCGATCGAATCCGGCTGCGATGCAATCGCCACCGGTGACCGCCAGCTTGCGCGCGCCGCCGAAGAAAGCGGCCTGACCATTCACTCATTCATCGTTTGAGAGGCACGCAATGCGTGAAGGCAATGCCCCGCTGATCCGCCGCGAGGACTACGCCCCGCCGGCGTTCTGGATTCGCGAAGTCGATCTGTGCTTCGACCTCGACGGCGCCAAGACCCTTGTTGCCAGCCAGCTGCGCATCCAGCGCAATGCCTCGCAGCCGGCACAGCCGCTGCGCCTGCACGGCCAAGGGCTGACCCTGCTGCGCGTGATGGCCGACGGCCAGAGCGTGTCCTTTCGGCATGACGCCGACGGCTCGCTGGTCATCGACAACCCGCCCGCCGGTGACAGCTTCACGCTCGAGATCCGCAACACCTGCGCCCCCGACAAGAATACCCAGCTGTCGGGCCTGTACAGCGCCGACTCGGGCCTGTTCACGCAGTGCGAGGCCCAGGGCTTTCGTCGCATCACCTATTTCCTCGACCGCCCCGACGTGATGGCCGTCTATCGCGTCACGCTGCGCGCCGACAAGGCGCGATTCCCGGTACTGCTGGCCAACGGCAACCTCGTCGAGCAGGGCGAGCTCGACAACGGCCGCCACTTCGTGAAGTGGCACGACCCCTTCCCCAAACCGAGCTATCTGTTCGCGCTGGTGGCGGGCAAGCTCTCCGTGCGCCAGCAAGCGATCCGCACGCGCGGCGGCAAGGAGCACCTGCTCGAGGTCTATGTCAGGCGCGAAGACCTGGGCAAGACCGAGCATGCGATGAATTCGCTGCTGGCCTCGGTGATCTGGGACGAGGCGCGCTTCAATTTGCCGCTCGACCTCGAGCGCTTCATGATCGTCGCGGTGAGCGACTTCAACATGGGCGCGATGGAGAACAAGGGCCTGAATATCTTCAACACCCGCTTCGTGCTGGCCAGCCCGGCCACCGCCACCGACGACGATTACCTCGGCATCGAAAGCGTGGTCGGCCACGAGTATTTTCACAACTGGACCGGCAACCGCATCACCTGCCGCGACTGGTTCCAGCTCTCGCTCAAGGAGGGCCTGACGGTCTTTCGTGACCAGGAATTCTCGATGGACATGGCCGGCAGCGCGAGCGCCCGCGCCGTCAAGCGCATCGCCGATGTGAAGTCCGTGCGCGAGCGCCAGTTTCCCGAAGACGCCGGCGCGATGGCCCACCCGGTACGGCCCGACCAGTATGTCGAGATCAACAATTTCTATACGCCGACGATCTACGAAAAAGGCGCCGAGCTGGTGCGCATGATGCACACCCTGGTGGGCCGCGAAGGCTTCACGCGCGGCATGGCGCTGTATTTCGAGCGCCACGATGGCCAGGCCGTGACCTGCGACGATTTCGCGCAGGCCATCGCCGACGCCAACCTCGGATCGGCACTGGCCATGCACCTGGACGCCTTCAAGCGCTGGTACTCGCAAGCCGGCACGCCGCACGTCACCGCACGCGGCCGCTACGACGCACCCAGCCGCACCTACACCCTGGGCTTCGAGCAGCACGGTATGCCCACGCCGGGGCAGCCAACCAAGCTGCCCCATGTGATCCCGATGGCGCTCGGCCTGGTCGGCCGCGATGGCCGCGCTTTTGCCTTGCAACTCGAAGACGAGCCGCCAACGCCGGCCACCGAACGCGTGCTCGTGCTCCACGAAACGAAGAGCTTCTTCACCTTCGTCAACATCGACAGCGAACCCGTGCCCTCGCTGCTGCGCGGCTTTTCGGCGCCTGTGATCCTGGCCGAGCCACTGTCCGACGCCGACCTGCTGGTGCTGCTGCAATACGACAGCGACCCCTTCAACCGCTGGGAATCCGGGCAGCGCCTGGCCACCAAGCGCCTGCTGGCGGCGATCCGCGCCGAGGAAGGGGCCCGCGAGGCGGTGCTCGACCCGGCCTTCCTCGACGCGATGCGCGCCGTGTTGCGCCACCCGCAACTCGATGCGGCATTCAAGGCCCTGGTGCTCGAACCACCCGACGAGAATGCCCTCGCCGAGTCGCTCGACAGTGTTGATCCGCAGCGCATCCACGCCGTGCGCGAAACGATGCTGGTGCAACTGGCGCGCGACTTGCATGCCGACTGGGTCTGGGCTTTCGAGATGCACCAGACCACGGGCACCTACTCACCCGACCCTGTCAGCGCCGGCAGGCGCGCACTGGCCAATCTGGCGCTGGCCATGTTGTGCCTGGACGCGTCGGCGACGCAAGATACGCTCTGGCCCGGCCGCGCTTACCAGCGTGTCAAGGACGCCGGCAACATGACCGAGCGCCTCGGTGCGCTGGCCGCCTTGACGGCGTCCCACGCCGGGTTGGCCGACCGTGCGCTGGCGGATTTCCATCGGCAGTTCGACCACGAAGCCCTGGTCATCGACAAATGGTTCGCCGGGCAGGCCCGCATGCCAGAGCGCCCCGACGGCCGCACGTTTGAACGCGTCAAGCAGCTGATGCAGCACCCCGATTTCACGCTCAAGAATCCGAATCGCGCACGCAGCCTGATCCAGGTTTTCTGCGCCACGAATCCAGCCGGCTTCCACCGCAGCGACGCCGCAGGCTACGTCTTCTGGGCCGACCAGGTGATGCAGCTCGACGCCATCAACCCGCAACTCGCCGCGCGACTGGCGCGGGTGATGGACCGCTGGAACCACTTGGCCGAGCCCTACCGCTCGGCGGCACGCGAGGCGATCGCGCGGGTGGCGGCGAAGGCCGAACTGTCGAACGACGTGCGCGAGATTGTCGAGCGGGATCTGGCGCAGGCCTGAAATACGCAGCGCAGGCCCACGCCAACGCTGCCCCCCGATACGGCCTACTTGAGCACCTTCGCCACCGGCACCGATCGCAGCCGCACCGCCTGTGGCACGTCATTGCCCAACAGCGGCCGCAGATAGGCCAGGAACGCCGGCGTCACGTCGTTGGCCGCCGCCGAGATGAAGGCATCGTCCATCACCCGCGTCTTCGCGGCCACGACTTCCAGCGGCTGCAGCACGATATCGATCGCGTAGTCGCCGCTGCGGCGGATCGCGACCGAGCCGCTGCGCTCTCCGAGCAGAGCGAATTGCACGGCGCGCTCACCCACTTCTCGGGCTTCGCGGGCATCGACGTCGCTGAAGCAACCGAGGAAGCTGCGCTGCAAGTAGCCGAAGGTATCGCCGCGCACGCGCTTGAGGCCGAGCTTGGCCTTGATCTCGTCGCACAGCAAGTCGGCCAGCGCCCCGGAGCCCGAGAGCTGCACGTTGCCATGCGCGTCGCGTTCGACCGTGGTGGCCAGCTTGGCGGCGATCGATTCGCCACTGGCGTCGTGAATGCCTTCGGACACCGCCACCACGCAGCGGCCGAGTCGGGCGTGCACGGCCTTCACGTCGGCGAGGAACTTGTCGATCTCGAAAGTGCGCTCGGGCAGGTAGATCAGGTGCGGGCCGTCGTCGGCTTGGGTTCTCGCCGCGGCCGCAGCGGCCGTCAGGAAGCCGGCGTGGCGGCCCATCACGACGGCCACGTAGATGCCGGGCAGCGCCGCGTTGTCGAGGTTGGCGCCGGCGAAGGCCTGCATCACGAAGCGTGCGGCCGAGGCGAATCCGGGGGTGTGGTCGTTGCCCATCAGGTCGTTGTCGATGGTCTTGGGCACATGGATCGCACGCAGCGGGTAACCCGCCTTGGCCGCCTCTTCAGCCACGATGCGCACGGTGTCCGACGAGTCGTTGCCGCCGATATAGAAGAAGTGCGTGATGGCATGGGCGCGCAGCACAGCCAGCATCTTCTGACAGTAGGCCAGGTCGGGCTTGTCACGCGTGGAGCCGAGCGCCGAGGCCGGCGTGGCGGCGACGCGCTCGAGGTGCAGGGCGGTCTCCTGCCCCAGATCGATGAAATCCTCGTTGATCACCCCGCGCACGCCGTGGCGCGCGCCATAGATGCGTTCGACGTGGCCGTAGCGCCGCGCCTCGAGGACGACGCCGACGAGCGACTGGTTGATCACGGCGGTCGGGCCGCCACCTTGGGCGACGAGGACTCGGGCTGCGGACATGAAAAAGACTCCTTGAAAAATGGCTGTCCGCTATTGTGCCAACAATTGCGGCGCGTTCAGGCGCGCGACGGGCGCCGGTGCGGACCTGCCGCGATCGGTTACGCCGGCCTCTATAATCCGCCGCTTTCAAAATGCCGGTGTAGCTCAGTTGGTAGAGCAGCGCATTCGTAATGCGAAGGTCGGGAGTTCGACTCTTCTCACCGGCACCATTTAAATCAACCAATTACGCGGATTTGAAACCAAACGGTCGTCCCCGCGTAGTACGCTGCAAGTGCAAGGACCGCTCCGCGCGGGCTTTGTCGTTTTCGGGCGCTACACGTCACTCTTCGCCGAAGTAGTCAGGGTCGATCTTCTGCACCGTGTAAATTGCCACCCGAATTACACCAACACCGAAGTCCATCATCAACTCGGTCAGCTTTTTACCGTCGATGAGCACTTCGAACATCACGCGATCATGGGCCGCGCCGCCCTGGAAGTGTTTGTGCATGAATTCCGGCTGACTTTTCCGATCGCCATTGACCGCGCTGGCGCCGCAGGCCAGCCCATCCCTCGAACCATGCAGGCCTTTGGCCTGCGCGGCACGCCCAGCGCCGTGCTGATCGACCGCGCCGGTCAGGTGCGGCTGAACCGCTTCGGGCAGATCGATGACCTCGAACCGGGCGCACACATTGGCAGCCTCCTGACCGAGCTCGAGCAGTCCCACGCTGACTGAGCGCACTGACGCCCCGCACCATCGCGCCGATGAACCCGCGGCCCCGCTGGACAGTGAGCGAGCCCTGGCAGTGGTGCGCATCCTCAACCAGATGGCCTTGCACTACCACACGGCCATCATCGTCGTGACGCACGACGAGAAGATCATCCCGACGTTCAAGCGTAAGCGCGCAATAAACCCCGTCCTTGATTGAGCCGCCTTGGTCTGACAGCC
>CADEDE010000084.1 GCA_902825995.1 uncultured Burkholderiales bacterium | reverse complement strand
CCGTATCAATGTGAGCAGGAATGAGCATGAATAATACGTTAGCGCTTATGCCCCGCGGGGATCAAGGAAACTTGGGAGCGGCCCGGCGTTTCCTCGAGAGGGCCTGGCCGGACCTGGTGGCGCAGGCCCTGGCCAGCGACGACGCGCACCTGATCAAGCTCATCGACAGTTGTCGCGAGCAGGAGCGCGCTTATGGCGGTGTGGTGTGGCGCGAAGCGGCTTCGCGCGCGGTGGCCGATGGCTGAAGGCGATTTCGGCGAGCGCAAACGCTCAAGCCGGGCCCGCCAGGCGGTAGGCCTGCCGGCATTGCCTGGCGCCCTGCATCGCCTGTTCGGCGGCGTCGAGCAGGGGCTGCGCCGAGGTGCCATGCTGCGGACTGAGGGCGCCGCCGATATGCACGCCCAGCACGCTGCCGGTTGGGCTGCCGGTGCGCAGCGGACGGGTCAGGCTGCCGGCCACCGCCAACGCCCGCAGGCGCAACGGTCCGGCGTCGTCGAGGCCGTCGAGCAGGAGCACAAACTCATCGCCGCCCAAGTGGGCTACCAGATCGACGTTGCGCGCCTGGGCCAGCAGGCGCCGGCCGACGATGCGCAGCGCCGCGTCTGCGCCCATGTGGCCCGGATCGTCGTTGGGCGGCTTGAAGCGTTCGAGGTCGAGGCACAGCAGCGCGAACGGCCGCGTGCCGCTCAGCAGCGCCTGCATGCGGCGCGACAGACGCAGCCGGTTGCCCAGGCCGGTGAGCGGGTCGGTCTCGGCCTGGGCCGTGGCCCGGTCGAGCGGCGTGTGCAAGGCCGACACATCGTGGATCACGGCCACCGAAACCAGGCCGCGATCACCCAGCACCAGGTTGCACAGCGAAATCGACACCGGCACCAGGCGGCCACTGCGATGCACGGCATGCAGCACCGGCCGCGCGCCCATCATCGTCGGCACGCCCTCGCGGCGAAACCGCGCCGCCATCGCTGCGTGGCGCTCGCGCGCAGCATGCGGCACCAGCATGGCCAGCGGCTGATCGAGAAGCTGCTCCGGCTCGTAGCCGAGCAGCATGTGCATGGCCGGGTTCACATAAGCAATGCGGCCACCGGCATCGACCATGATCGCTGCGTCGGGCAGGATGTCGAGCAGGTCGCCGATCGCCAGCTGGACGTGGCGCGACGAGGTCATGGCGGCAGATGGAGCATCGCTGGGCCGATGATGTCGCCGGCAGGGTGCGCTGGGCTTGAGCGGTGTCAAGCAGCGATCATCGCTGCCATGCCCAAGCGCGCGCGCGCCGTGCAAGCCGGGTCGTGGCCCGCACGTGCCGGTCATGGCTGAGGCCGCACCGTCCCTGAGCCTGGCCGAGCAGCAAGGCCTGGTTGCAGCGCTGTTCGCAGCCTTGCGCTCGCGCGAGCCCGAGGCCCAGGCCACCCTGGTTGAAACCCATATCTCCTACGTGCTGCTGGTCGGCGCCCGGGCCTACAAGATCAAGAAGGCGGTGAACCCCGGTTTCCTCGATTTCACGACGCCGGCGTTGCGCCGCTTCTATTGCGACGAGGAACTGCGCCTGAATCGCCGCACCGCGCCGGCGCTGTATGTCGAGGTGCTGCCGGTCACCGGCAGCATCGCCCGGCCGCGGCTCGGCGGCGCGGGTCCGCCGCTCGACTGGGTGCTCGTGATGCGCGCTTTTGCGCAGGATGGTTTGTGGGACCGCCTGGCTGCGCGCGGCGCGCTGCTGCCGGTGCATGTCGATGCGCTGGCCGCGTCGCTGGTCGCTTTTCACCACCACGCTGCGCAGGCTGCGCCGGATTGCGCCTGGGGCCAACCGCCACGGGTGCGGGCACCGCTGCTGGATACGCTGCGCGCGCTGCGGACGCTGTGCACCGCGGCCGGCGAGCAGGCCCGGATCGACACCCTCGCCCGGCGCGAGGCGGCCGCGTTCGGCGCGCTGCAGGCGGTGTTCGCCGAACGCCTGCGCCAGGGCTTCGTGCGCGAATGCCACGGCGACCTGCACCTGGGCAACGTGACCCTGGTTGACGGCCGCACGACGATGTTCGATGCCCTTGAATTCAGCTCCGCGTTGCGCTGGACCGATGTGATGAGCGACGTGGCCTTCATGGCCATGGACCTGCACGCGCACGGTCTGGCGCGTCTTGCGCACCGCTTCGTCAACGCCTGGGTCGAAGGCAGCGGCGATGTCGCCGGCCTGCGTGTGCTGCGCTACCACGGCGTTTACCGCGCCCTGGTGCGGGCCAGGGTGGCGGCGCTGCGGCGCGACCAGGCCGGCCAGGCCCACGCCGATGTCGCCGCCGTAGCGCACTACCTCGACGTGGCGCTGGCCTTCAGCCGCCCGGCGGCCAGGCCGGCGCTGATCATCACCCACGGCTGCTCGGGCAGCGGCAAGACGCTGGCCACCCAGAGCCTGCTCGAGTTGTGCGGCGCGATCCGGCTGCGTGCGGATGTGGAGCGCAAGCGCCTCTTTGGCCTGCCAGCGCTGGCGCACAGCGACCCGGCATCGAAGACCCGGCTCTACGCCCCCGCGGCCACCCAGGCCACCCAGGCGCGGCTGCGCGAGGCCGCCGCGCTGGCGCTGGCCAGCGGCTGTGCGGTGATCCTGGACGCGACCTTCCTGGCCTACGCGCAGCGCCGCGCGGCGCGCGCGCTGGCCCGGCGCCTCGGCGTGCCTTTCGTGATCGTCGATTTTCAGGCCAGCGCCGCCACGCTGCGCGAGCGCGTCGTGCAGCGCCTACGGCATGCCGACGACGCGTCCGAGGCCGACTTGGTGGTGCTCCAGGACCAGCTCGCCCAGGCCCAGGCGCTGCGCGCCGACGAAGCCGGCGCGGTGTTGGTGTACGACGCCGAGCCGGCGTTCGACGAAGACAGCGCCGCCGCGCGCTGGGCGCCGCTGCTGCAACGCCTGCGCGCTTGACGCGCCTCAGCGCGCGGCCACCACCTTCTGCTCGATGGCGCCGAAGATCGACTGCCCGTCCTGGCCCTTCATTTCGATCCTGACGCTGTCGCCGTACTGCATGAAGGGCGTCTTCGGCGCGCCGTCCTCGATGGTTTCGATGCAGCGCTTCTCGGCAATGCACGAGTAGCCTTTGGTCCGATCGCGGTTGCTCACCGTGCCGGAGCCGACGATCGATCCGGCGCGCACCTTGCGCGTCTTGGCGATATGTGCGATCAGCTGGCCGAAATGGAAAGTCATCTCCGGCCCGGCATCGCAGATCCCGACTGGCCTGCCGTTCCAGCTCACCTGCAGCGGCAGGTGCAGGCGTCCACCCCGCCAGGCCGGGCCCAGTTCGTCGGGCGTCACGGCCACCGGGCTGAAGGCGGTGGCCGGTTTGCTCTGGAAGAAGCCGAAGCCCTTGGCCAGTTCGGCTGGAATCAGGTTGCGCAGGCTCCAGTCGTTGGCCAGCATGGCCAGACGGATACCCTCGAGCGCCTGGTCGGGCGTGGCGCCACTGGCCACGTCGGCGGTGATCACCGCGACCTCGGCCTCGAAGTCGATGCCCCAGTCGGGGCTGGCGAACGGCGCATCGTCGCAGGGACCGAGCAGCTCGTCGCTGCCGCCCTGGTACATCAGCGGGTCTTCGTAGAAACTGGCCGGCATTTCGGACTGGCGCGCCTTGCGCACCAGCTCCACATGGTTGATGTAGGCCGAGCCATCGGCCCATTGGTAGGCGCGCGGCAGCGGCGCCATGCACAGTTGCGGTGCGAACGCGAAGGCGTGACGCGCTTTGCCCTGGTTCAGCGTGACGTACAAATCCTGCAACTGCGGCGACAGGAAATTCCAGTCGTCGAGCACCTGTTGCAAGCGGGTAGCGATGCCGGTCGCAAAATGCGCCGTGGCGAGATCGCGCGAAACCACGACCAATTGGCCGTCGCGCGATCCGTCCTTGAGGGTGGCGAGTTTCATGGTGCCAGGATTGTCGTTGGTTCCGCTGAGCGTTTCGCGCCGGCGCGCAGGGGCGCTGGCGCTGGTCGCGGCAGGCGTGCTCGGCGCGCATGGGTGGCTGCTGTTCGCGCTCGGGCCGGCGTGGATCGACCCCGACGACAGGCCTGCTGGGCCGCTGCGCCTGAGCGTGCGCAGCGTCGCGGCGGCGCCCCGGGTCGCCGCCGCGACGCTGCTCGCGCCCGAATGTTCGGCGCTGGCGCCGAAACCCGCGCGCACGCGGCGCTCCGTGTCGCCGGCCGCGCCGGCAACGCCGCCCGAGCTGCCGTCACCGCCGGTCGAGCGCAGCCTGCCCGTCGCGGTGGCGCCTGCGTCGCCCGAACTGCTGGCCCCGGCGGCCGCAGAGGCCGCAGCCGCTGCGCCGGCCATCGAATTGCCGGTGTACGCCACGCGCCTGCCGCGGGGCGGCAGTTGGCGCTACCGGCTGCAACGCGGCAGCGCCAGTGGCGAGGCCCAACTGAGCTGGATGCCCGGCGCCGACGGCCGCTACGAAATGCGGCTCGAAGGCCGCATCGCCGGTGTCAGCGTGCTCGACTGGGTCAGCCATGGCGCGATTGACGGCGCCGGCATCGCGCCCGAGCGCTTCGTCATCCGCCGCCGCGGCCGCGACAACCAGGCCGCCAATTTCCAGCGCGAGGCCGGCAAGATCACATTTTCCGGCCCGACCCACGAACTGCCGCTGCGGCCCGGGGCGCAGGATCGCCTGAGCTGGATGATCCAGTTGCCGGCCATCGTGGCCGCGGCGCCCGAGCGCTTTGTGAGCGGCGCGACGGCGGTGCTGTTCGTGGCCGGGGCACGCGGCCATGCCGACGTCTGGACCTTTGTCGTGCAGGGCGCCGAGGTGCTTGGCGACACACCGGCGCTGAAATTGATTCGCGAGCCACGCAAACTCTACGATACCCGGGCCGAGGTCTGGCTCGACCCGGCCGAGCATTACCTGCCGCTGCGCGCGCTGCAAACGCCCGCGGGCGGCGGCCCGGCGCTGGAACTGGTTCGCGAGCGCGAGCCTCGCTGAGCCTTGTCATCCACGACCTTGATTTCCGCGTTGCAGCGCTCACTTCAATGCCAAGGAGATCCTGGCATGTTGATGCTCTACAACTCGGACAGCTTTGCCGTCGTGCAGTTCGACATCGGCCGCGACGCGGCCCGTCCGGAGGCGCCTGCGCGCGGCGGTTACGAGATCGTTGACAAGTTCGCGCGCAAGGAAATCTTTCTCGAGGGTGCGGTGGCCACGCAGTTCAAGGCGGCTGTCGATGCGCTGGTCGAAACCGGCCCCAGCGAGGAGGATCTCGACGAACTGATCGGCCGCTACACCACGCTCGCGCAGCAGCCCTTGATGTTGCACTGAGCGGCACTCGGCACACAGGGCCATGCAGCGGGGCTTGCCTGCGCTGCGCCGCTGCGCCAAGATGGCGCGAGCCCCTGGCCCCTGTCGGGCCTCTGCTGTGGCTGGAGGTTTGCGCCGTGAGAGTTCGCGCTGAAGTCCAGATTCTGTTGTCGCCCGGCCTGCGCGAAGCGCCGGTGCTCGACCGCATGTGCTCGCAGTTCGTGCTGGCGCTGACGCTGCGCAACGCCGCGCGTTTCAACCTGCGGCGCGACTGGGCCAACCTGCTTTCGCTGACCGGGCGCCACCTGGTCTGGCCGGTCACGGCCTTGCAGCGCCTGCGCGAATTTCTCGGCCGCCGCTGCAAGGGCAACGAGCAGTGGCGCGGCCACGAGGCGCTGTCCGACGCAGCCTTCATGCAGCGTCACGGCGGCTGGCGCGGGCCCTACGAAGAGGGCACGCTGTTCTTCTACATCGACGAGTACGTCAAGGACGCGCCGAAGGATCTGCTGGCCGTGCTCGGCGCTACCGCCGATTGGCTGGCGCGCAGCCTGAAAAAAGAATCGACCCTGGTGCAGAAGAATATCGATGCCCTGGCCGGCTTGCTGCAATTGAACCCCGCCGAGCGCGCGCTGCTGCTGTACGGCACGCTGGCGCGCTACCAGCGCGAGTTGCGCGGCCTGCTGGTCGAGTTCAAGGTCGGCAGCGCGCAAGAGGCCTATGCGGCGATCGCGGCGGTGGCCGGCGTCAACGAGCAGGAGGTGGCCGAGGCCCTGCGCGCCGGCTCGCGGCTCGAGCGTACCGGCATGGTCGAGAACCTGATTTCCGAACACAACATCACCGACCTGGCCGACCTGATGAAAGTCAGCGAGCAACTGCCACCGGTATTGATGCGCGAATACCCGGCACCGAGCGATCTGATGGCGGTCTTCACGCGGCCGGCGGCCAAGAGCGAGTTGACGGGAAACGACTTCAGTTTCGTGGCCGACGACGTGCAGGTGCTGACCACGCTGCTGGCCAACGCCGTCGCTGCACATGCGGTCGGCGTCAACGTGCTGCTCTACGGCCCGCCCGGCACCGGCAAGACCGAGCTGGCCACGGTCTGCGCTCAGGCCGCGGGGCTCGAGCTGTACGAAGTGGAATACGCCGACCGCGACGGCAACTCGTTGACCGGGCGCGATCGCTACCGCTCGCTGCAGATCAGCCAGGTCTTCCTGAAAAGCAGTGCCAACGTGGCCCTGCTGTTCGACGAGGTCGAGGACGTGTTCCCGCCGATTTCGGCCGATGCCGCGCAACTGATTTCGCGGCTGGACGCCAGCGACGCACCACTGTCGGCCAGCGTCAGCGGCAAGGCCTGGGTCAATCAGATCCTCGAAACCAACCCGGTGCCGGTGATCTGGGTCACCAATCGCATCGAGCAGATCGACCCGGCCTTCCGGCGCCGCTTCCAGTACCACCTCGAACTCAAATCGCCGCCACCGGGTGCGCGTGAAGCGCTGGTGGTGCGCGCACTCGCCGGCATCGAGGTCGGCGAGGGTTTTGCCGCCAGGCTGGCCGAACGCCGCGGCCTGACCCCGGCGCAGATCCGCACCGCGGTGCGTTTTGCCGGCCTGGTGAAGCCTGCAGAAATCGGCGCCGGCGCCGCACTCGGCGTCGAGGCGCTGATCGAACGCCAACTCGGCAACGCCGACAAGGCCCTGGGCCAGAACGCCCAGCGCCACGCCGTGCGCCCGGTCATCACCCGCTACGACCTGTCGCTGTTGAATGTCGAATCGCATTTCCAGATTCCACGCATCGTCGAGGCGCTGCGCCGACGCGGTCACGGCACGCTGTGCTTTCACGGCCCGCCCGGCACCGGCAAGACGGCGCTGGCCGAGCACATCGCGCAGGCGATACAACGACCGCTGCTGGTGCGCCAGGCCAGCGACCTGGTGAGCAAATACGTTGGCGAAACCGAGCAGAATATGGCCAGGATGTTCGAGGAGGCGCAGACCGAGAATGCCGTGTTGCTGCTCGACGAGGCCGACAGCTTCCTGCGCAGCCGCCAGCGCGCCGAGCGCACTTACGAGGTCACCGAGGTCAATGAAATGCTGCAAGGCATGGAGCGCTTCGGGGGCTTGTTCATCTGCACCACGAATCTGTTCGACGAGTTCGACGAAGCCGCGTTGCGCCGCTTCACATTCAAGGTCCGTTTCAAGCCGTTGACCGCCGAGCAGCGCATCGCGATGTTCGTGGCCGAGGCGCTGGCGGGCGATGCCGCGCAGCTCGATGCCGAGCACAAGCAACGCCTGGCGGCACTCGAACAACTTGCGCCGGGAGACTTTGCGGCGGTGAAGCGCCAAGTCGAAATCCTCGCCGCCGCGTTCGCGCCCGACGAGTTCCTGGCGCAGCTGGAGAGCGAGCACCGTGTCAAACCCGGCGTACGCGAGCGACGCGGGATTGGTTTTACGCCTTCGGCGTGACGGCCGATCGCAGTTCAAAATCGAGCGCTGTGGCTGCTCGCTTTCCCGCGCCCTGGGTGGCTGGACCGTCGGCAACAATCCCTGACTCCGCCCTGCGCAGACCGATCACTTCCCGATGGCTCTGGCCCCGCTGATCTTGCCCCCACTGACGCTGGCTGCGGTGGCCCTGTTGCTCGCCGGTGCGGCGGCCACCGCCGCGATCCTGGCCCACACCCTGCGCAAGCTGCGCTCGCAAGACTGGGTGGTGGCCTTGGGCTGGGGTTTGGGTGGCACCGTCGCGGTCGGCACCGGCTTGTGGACCCTGCAACTGGGCTTGTGGCATGCGACGCAGGATGCGGCGTCAGCGTGGTTCGTTGCCAAAACCTTCATTGCAGCCTGGGCGCTGGCCGGCGGCGGCAGCGCGCTGATCCTGCTGATCGCACGCTGGATGCCGTCGCAAAGCGGGGTCAATGCAAGCACCTTGTTGCTGCTGCTGCCGCTGATCGCGATGGTCTTCGTGGTGCTCGGTGCGGCGATGGCCGTGCCGCCGCCGTGGCAGGCCCTGTCGGCCGGCCCGACGGTCGCGGCCCTGGCGGCCCTTGCGGCCGGCCTGGGCTTGGCGCTGGCCTTGCTGAACGGCCCGAAGCGGGCATCGTTTCGCGGCGCGATGGCGCAACGCGGGGCCGGTGTGCTGGTTTTTGCCATGGCCTGGCTGGCCGGCCAATGGCTGGGCCTGTCGGCGACGCCGCTGGCCACGCTGGTGACGCCGGCCGAGGTCGATGGCGCGATGGCTGCGATGCCGCCGGGCGCGATCGATGCGCGGCTGGTGCTGCTGGCCCTGGCCTTCGGCGGTTTTGTATTGGCGATGGGCCTGGTTTGCGTGCTGGTCGATTCGCGTACCGGCCGCCGCGCGCAGATCTTGTCGAATTCGCTGCGCGCGGCCAACAAACGCTTGCGCCACCTGGCCTTCCAGGATCCGCTCACCGGCCTGCCCAACCGGCCGCACTTCGAGGAACGCCTGGACCACCTGCTCGACCATGTCGGGCGCAGCCCGTCGGCGATGGCGGTGCTGTTTATCGACCTCGACGGCTTCAAGGCCGTCAACGAATCCTTCGGCCACGGCCCCGGCGACGAAGTGCTGCAAGAGGTGGGGCGGCGCCTGTCGGCCCTGGCGCGGTCGCAGGACACGGCGGCGCGCATCGGCGGCGACGAATTCCTGCTGCTGGTGGCGGCGCCGGGCTCGCACGAAGCCGTCGCCGCCGTGGCCCAGCGCACCTTGCACAGCCTGGTCTCCCCCTATGCGCTGCCGGGCGGCAACGAGGTGCGCCTGTCGTGCTCGATCGGCATCGCGGTCTTCCCCGAACATGGGCCGACCAGCCGCCTGATCGGCAATGCCGACTCGGCGATGGTTGCCGTCAAGCGCACCGGCGGCTCGACCTACGCCTTTTTCGAGCCGCGCATGGAGCTCGACGCCAGCGACCAACTGGCGCTGCAAAACGATCTGCGCCACGCCATCGAGGGCGGCGACCTGGCGCTGTTCTATCAACCCAAGATCGATGCGCGCAGCGGCGAATTTACCGGCGTTGAAGCGCTGGTGCGCTGGCACCACGGCGTGCGCGGCGCGGTCGGCGCCACGGCCTTGATCGCTGTGGCCGAGCGCTTCGGCCTGATCGGCGCGGTCGGCGAGTGGGTTTTCAACGAGGCCTGCCGCCAGATGCGCGCCTGGGAGGATGCCGGCCTGCGCATCCGCGTGGCGGTCAATCTGTCGGCGCACCAATTGCGGCAGGACGATCTGGTGCAGCGCATCCGCCGCACCCTGGCGCGCCACCGCGTCGATGCTTCCTTGCTCACCTTCGAGATCACCGAAAGCGTGGCGATGGAGGACACCAACGCCACGCTGCGCTCGTTTGCGCAACTGGCGCGCGCGGGGGCCTCGCTGGCCATCGACGATTTCGGCACCGGGCATTCGAGCCTGGCCTATCTGCGCACCCTGCCGGCGCGGCAGTTGAAGATCGACCGCAGCTTCGTCGCCGATCTGGGCCAGAGCGGCGATGCGATGGCGGTGGTCGATGCCGTGATCCGCCTGGCCCACGCCCTGGGCCTGCGCGTGGTGGCCGAGGGCGTCGAAACCGAACGCCAGCGCGACATCCTGCAAACCCTCGGCTGCGATGAATACCAGGGCTATCTGTTCGCGCGCCCGATGGATGCGGACCGGCTCTCGCTGTGGGCCGCGGGCGAGGCGAGCACGCGCCTGTTCACCGAAAAACGCGCCACGCCGCGCGAAGCCGCACCCGACAGCGGCGAGCCGCCGACTTTGCAGTAGGGCTGGCCGGCTTCGGCGCAGCAGTGGAGGCGACGACTTCCTGCGTGGGTGCCTGGCCTGGGGCGGGATACCTGCCGGGGTTCAGGCTGCGGGTACGCAATTCACCCCGGCAGGCATCCCGCCCCGGGCCCAGCGACCGCGGTGACGTGGCCTGCGTTGCAATGCGCAGCGTTGTGGTTGACGACAATTGACTTGACAGGCACGACTCCGACGCCTGGGAATCGGCGGCGCGGCACCGCCGATGCTGCCAATGTGGCGCACATCGCCGTCGCGGCCGGCTTCGGCCAACACGATGTCGATGCTGCGCTTGTGCACGTCCAGACCGAGCTACGCGCTGCTGGTGATAGATTTACCAATGGCCCATTTCCTCGCAAATTGGCAACGACCCGGCCGGCCATCGGCCCGCTGCATTGGTGTAGCTCGGCAGGCCGCGTGCCTGCAAGCTACGGCGTTGCAGGCTGCGGGCCGCCCTTGCTCACGAAGCCATCTTGTCTAGGCGGCAGGCTATGCCCGGCGTTTGGCAGCTATCGAAACCGCGCGATCTGCTCGACAAGTTGGCGCGCGAATTGGAGAGGATGCGACTCGCTCCACACGATGCCGATCACGCGTTCAACTTCTTTGTTACCGCTGAGTCCTTGGTAGATTGGTTGCACCCTGGCGATGGCGCCGCGCAGAACGCGCTGCGCGAATCAGAGACCCTGCTAAAGGCGGTGTCACACGTAGCAAGCAGCGCGAAGCACTACGACAAACTCCGTTCGAAACATGGGTCTGTTGATTCAACGCAACTGGCTGGTGCGAATCCGGTTCTGGTGCTCTATTCTCTAGCGAACTTCCCCGATCACTCCATCAAGGGGCTGCACTTGCGTGTGCATCTCAAGGGACCAGCGGCGGTGGCCTTTGGTGATTCTGTAGAAGCAATCGAACTAGCGCGAAACGTGCTCGAGTTTTGGTCGAAACGGCTACCACCGCCATAGGTTCAACTACGTCGGGGACATCACCCCTCGGCGCCTCGCAGGCGCGCTGCCGCCTGCCCGGGCGCGCCTTTGCATTCGGGGCCGGGTTTTCCTCGCGCGAAGAAATGCCAGAGCCTCGCGGCAGGCGGTACGCGGTGGGGGCGCATGTGGGACGGCGAGGAACGC
>CADEDE010000083.1 GCA_902825995.1 uncultured Burkholderiales bacterium | reverse complement strand
TGCGCCTCGGTGCCGAACTCGAAGATCGGCACCATCACCAGCGACGACTGCACGCTCATCATCGAGCGGTAGCCCGAATCGATGCGCTCGACTTCGCGCGCCACCAGGCCGTAGCAAACGTAGTTCAGGCCAGCGCCGCCATAGGCCTCGGGGATCGTCGGACCCAACAGGCCCAGCGCGCCCATCTCGCGGAAGATCGCCGGATCGGTGCGCTCATGGCGGAAGGCTTCGAGCACGCGCGGTGCCAGCCGCTCGTGGCAGTAAGCCTGTGCGGCATCGCGCACCTGGCGCTCGTCGGCGCTGAGTTGGGCCTCGAGCAGGAAGGGGTCGTCCCAATGGAAGCTTGCCTTGGTGGCCATATCGGTTCTCGATTCATCAGCAGCGCAAAGTACAGTCCGGCGGGGCCGCCGCCGATGCAGACCATTTTCATGGGGCGATTCTGTCAGGACTGCCGGCGTTGCCGGCGCCGTGGGCCCATGACAGACTTGCCGCTGGTTTCTTATCGAGCAACGTGAACTTCGACGACCACGACTGGGAGCTCGGGCAGCCGTCCACCGCGGAGGTTCGAGACAGATCCACCCTTTGGAAGCTTGCCGCGGGTGTTGCCGCCGGCGTCGTGATCGGCGGCGTGCTGATGTATGCGGTGGACCGCCGTCAGGCGCCAACGGCACCGTCCGAGGCTGCGCCACCGTTCGAGCAGTTGATGCGCCGTGCCGATCCGCCGGCGGCCGGCGCATCCGCCCCGGCACCGCCGCCACCGGCCGAGCGGCTCACGCTGCAGCCCTTGCGCGAGCCACCGGCGCAGGAGCCCGAGCGCGCGTCGGAGCGCGCGGCCGTGACCGCCCAACGCGCAGCGCAACGCGCTGCCGAGCGCAAGGAGCGGGCTTGGGCCCTGTACTACAAGAAGCCGGCCCTGTGCGACGACAACCCGACCAAGGCCACGATGGTCGAGTGCGCCAATGATTTCATCCGTGCCAAGCGTCGGTTCGAGCAGGGCTACGGCGCCGCCAAACGCGAGCGCCCGCAGCGATCGCCGCGCCGCAGGCGATGCCCAGGGCATCGGCCAGCAGGTCGCCGCTCTCGGCCGAACGGCCCGGCACGAAGAGTTGCAGGATTTCGATCAGGCCGCCGAATGCCAGCAGCGCGCCGAGCCACAGCAGGCGCGTGCGATGCGATGCCGGATAGGCCAGCCAGGCCGAAATGGCGAGCGCCGCGAAGGCCAGCGTATGGTTTAACTTGTCCCAACCGGTATCGATACCCGTGGGCGGCTTGGGCGTCAGCGCGAGGTAGCTGACCCCGACAATCAGCAAGTACAGCAGCACACGCCACGTCCTCGATGCCGCGGCGCCGGCGGCCAGAGCGTGGCCCAGTCGCTGGCGCAGGGCGACTGTGGCCGCTATCGGGTGTTCCATAGCTTCGGGGAAGCGCGGGCGTTCTCAACCGTACCGAATCGGGAAGTATTGAGTTCCCCTACGAAGCGGTCAAGGTCGAGTTCCTGCTTCAGGCAGCGTAATCGCGCGCCGGACACGTTGGGTGGATGGCGGGAGCGATCGGCGCTCGCCGCGACGCTTTTCATGGCCTCGAAATCGACTAAGTCTGCCAGACCCGCGGCGCGTTCGCTGCCAGACCCCAGGCCTGGCGCCGCCAAGCAGCGCGCACCTGGTGCAATAAGGCCATCGCCGGTTCGACGCGCGCGGCCAGTGCGCGCAACACGATGACGCGTTCGTGTGGGCTGGTCGCGCCGCAGCGTGCCGCCAGGGGTGAGGCCGCAGCGCATTCGCGTGCCGCCTCCAGCAATGCGTCGCGCCGAGTGCCTGCCAGCGGCGATCCGCTGGCAAGCCACGCCGTGGCCATCACGGGTTGGCCGGCCAGTCCGAGCGGAGAATCGAGCAGGCGCACATCGCTGGCCGCGATGCGGCCATGTTCGAGCCAGCAGCCGGACAGTTCGAGGTGCTGGGTAAAGGAGCCGGCCGTGAAGGCCTCACCGGCGGCGGGCAGGCCGAGCGCCAGTATGTCCCAGCCGATGACTTCGGCGCCATCGTCAAGTTTGAGTTGGACGCTGTTTTCGGCCAGGCAGCCGCTGTAGGCGATGCTTTCCAGCGGCAGCCATTCGAGCCGCGCGTCGCTGGCCACGCGCAGCACCGCGCGCTGCGCGGCTGCGGCGCCGCTGCTGCGGTAAAAACGCGTCGCACCGGGTGTGGTGATCAGCGCGTGCGTGCCGGCATCGAGCGTGGCCTCGATGTCGAGCACATCGCCGCCGACGATGCCGCCGGGTGGATGCACCAGCACATGGTGGCAGACACCCGGACCCTCGGGATACAGGCGCTGCAGCACGCGCAGCGGGCCTGCATGGCGGTCGTGCGCGATCGTGCGTTCGCCGTCGCGCGTGTAGTGCAGCCTGAGCTTGCCCTGCCAAGTCACGCGGCCTGCGCCCCTCGATGCGCCCCGCCGGTGCCGCCTGAGCCGTTGCCGGGGTCGATGCTCACGTTGGCGGTCCGGCGGGCCGGCATGAAGTTCATGGGGTTCTCTGTGAAGAGCGGGGGGCAGGAGTCGCTGTATGGATTGTGCAAGTTCCAGGCACAACCTCGCCTCGGGTAATGCACCATGCCGGGCACCGTCCAGGCGCGAGCCTGCCTACACTGTGGCCCGATGTCACAGGCCTCGATCGAAAAGCTCTTTAAACGCCTGGCCCGCGAGCCCGCTGTGCTGGTGCAGGTCGATGCGATCCAGGGTTCGGCGCCGCGCGAGGCCGGTGCGTGGATGGGCGTATTCGCCGATGGCAGCATCGTCGGCACGGTCGGTGGCGGCCAGCTAGAGTGGCAGGCTCTCGGGATCGCGCGCCGCGCGCTGGCCGGTGAGGCTATCCAGGCGCAGCGCCGCTTTGCGCTCGGCCCGTCGCTCGGCCAATGTTGTGGCGGTGTGGTCCAACTGTGTTTCGAGTTGCTGCGCCCAGCCGACGCCGACGCGCTGCACGATCGCCTTCGGGCCGCTGCCGATGCGCGGCGCCTGCCAGTGGCGCTGTTCGGCGGCGGCCATGTCGGACAGGCCATCGTGCAGGCATTGCTGCCACTGCCGGTGCGGGTGCACTGGATCGACAGTCGCGACGAGGTTTTTCCCGCCGGTCTGCCGCGCTGGATCGAAACTGAGCATTCGGCGCCGGTGCAGGCCGCCGTTGCCGATCTTGGCGCGCAGTCGCGCGTATTGATCATGAGTTTTTCGCACGCCGAAGACCTCGATATCGTGGCCGCCTGCCTGCAACGCCAGCGCGAGCGCGCCGACCTGCCCTACGTCGGCCTGATCGGCAGCCAGAGCAAGTGGGCCGGCTTTCGGCGGCGGCTGCAAGCACGCGGGTTCGCCGACGCCGAACTGGCGCGCATCACCTGCCCGATCGGTGTCGCCGGCGTCGTCGGCAAGGAGCCGGCAGTGATTGCGGCGGCGGTGGCGGCGCAGTTGATGCAATGGCGCTGATGCCGGCCGCCAGGGCCAGGGGCCCGCCCTCGAATCACGCGGTGCCGTATTTGGTCTCGAATTCGATCCCGATCTGCTTGAGCAACGGCGTCGGCAGCAGGCCGCCGGCACAGACGATGACCGCATCGTTGCGCAGTGCCACGGTGCCGGTACTGGTCTGCAACATGACCTTGTCGGATTCGATGGCCTTGACGCTCGACTCGAGTTCCACGCGCAAGCGGCCGGCCGCGCGCGCTTGCTCGAGGGCCAGGCGGTTCTTCGTCTTCACCCGCGAGAACGCCGCGCTGCGGTAGGACAGCGTGACGCTGGTGCCCGGGCGCTCGGCCAGGGCAATGGCGGCTTCGAGCGCGCTGTCGCCGCCGCCGACCACGAGCACCGCCTGGCCGTCGTATTGCGCCGGGTCGATCAGCCGATAGACGACCTTGGCCGTCTCTTCGCCCGGCACCTCGAGCTTGCGCGGCGTGCCGCGCCGGCCCAGCGCCAGCAGCACGCTGCGCGTGCGATAGCTGTTGCGTGCGGTGCGCACGACGAAGCCGTCGCCCTCGCGCTCGACGCCCTGCATGGTTTCCTGGAAGGCGATCGTCAGACCGGCTTTGGCCACCACGCCCTGCCAGAATTCGAGCAGCTTCTCCTTCTGCACTTCGCCGAAGCGCACCGTGCCCACCAGCGCCAGCTTGACCGGCGCGGTCATCGCGATCTTGTTTCGCGGGTAGTGGAAGACGGCGCCGCCGAGCGAGTCTTCCTGCTCGATCAGTTTGTAGCGCAGCTTGTGCTGGATCGCCGCCAAGCCGGCCGACAGACCCGCCGGGCCGCAGCCGACGATCACCACGTCGAAGTCGAATTGGCCGCGTGCGCGTTTGCGCAGCACCTCGACGGCCTGGCGCCCCTGCTCGGCGGCCTTGCGGATCAGGCCCATGCCACCGAGTTCGCCGGCGATGAACAGGCCCGGCACATTGGATTCGAACTGCGGCGTCACATTCGGGATATCCACCCCGCGCTTTTCGCTGCCGAAGACCAGCGAGATCGCATCGACCGGGCAGGCCGCAAAGCAGGCGCCGTGGCCGATGCAGGCCGCGCCGTTGACCAGCACCGCCTTGCCTTTGACGATGCCCAGCGCATCTTCGGGGCAGGCCGTGACGCAGGAGCTCGAACCCAGGCAACGCGACGGATCGATGACCGGGTGCAGCGAAGGCGGCTCGGCCAGGCCGGCCTCGAGCGATTGCGCAAGCTGCGCCGCGTGCAGACGCGTGATGCGCCTTTGCCGGCGAATGAAGAGCAGCCAGACGAGGGCGAAGACGGCCGCGTAGAGCGGGAGGTACTGCATTCGCGCGCGGTATCGATCAGGGCGCGGCGACGACTTCGGCGATCTGCACTTTCAGCCCGGCCGCGCCCGGTGCCACCGGCGCCGAGAAGCCCTGCAAATCGCCGGCCTGCGGTGTGGCGTTGCCCTGCGCGCTGATGCGCGCACCGACCACCACGCGCGGCACGGAAGACAGGCGCGCGGACGGGGTCATGGCCATGCTGTCGTCGAGCGTGAAGCTGAGCGGCAGATCCTTGACCTGCTTGCGCAGGATCGCCAGCGGCATGCGCGGGCCTTCGACCGCGCGCGCGAAGACGAACAGGGTGTCCTCGGGCTTGGCCTTGGCGGCCAGTGCGGGCGCCAGGGTCACGGTGCCGCTGACCGATGCACCGCCGGCCGCGGCCGCCAGCGTGGGCGCGGGGGCCTGCGCCGCGGCTGGCGCCGGCGTCGCGGCAGCTGCCGCTGCGCGTGGCGCACCGCCCGCGAGCTGGCGCGCTTCGTCGATGCCGCCCTGGATCTGCTTGACCATCTCGTCGTCGGGGGCGAGCCGGGCCATCTTTTCCCAGTGCGCCAGGGCCAGCGAAAAATCCTTGCGCACGAAGGCGTGGGTGCCGGCCAGCGACAGCGCCTTCAGATTGTTCGGGTCGATCGCCAGCGCGCGCCCGATCAGGCGCGCGGGTTCGCCGTCGAGGTTGCGGCCGTTGACGACGGCCAGCGCATCGGCGTAATCGGCCAGCAGCACCGCGTCGTTGGCGCGCAATTCGACCGCGCGCTTGAGCGCCGGCATGGCCAGTTCATGGCGCCCGAGCACGGCTTGCGAGCGCCCGAGCATGGCCCAGCCGTCGGCATCGTCGGGCTTTTCTTTCAGGCGCGCGGCGAGCTTGTCGATCATGCCTTCGATCTGCTCGGCGGTGATCGAGTGGCCGTCACCCGCGGGCGCGCCTTGCGCCACGCGGGCGGCCGGATCGAGCGCCTTGGGTGTGCCGACCAGCGCATAGCCGGCGATGGTGACCGCGCCGACAAAACCGGCCAGGCCCAGCAGCAGGCCCTTTGAGCGCGCGGGCGTGTCCGCTGTCTTGGCCGCGGCGGCGGGTGCGGCAGGCGCGGCAACCACGGCCTCGACGATGCGTCGCTCCAGGCCCGCGCGCGCCTCGCCATATTGCGCTTCGCCGAGCACGCCGGAGGCTTTCAGTGCCGCGAGTTGTTCGAGTTGCAGGCGCATCGCGGCGACCGCGTGGTTGTCGGCCGGTGCATGCGAGCCGCCCTTGGCGCGGCGCCACAGCGGGCGCGTCAGCAGCGCCAGGCTCAGCAGCGCGAGCAAGGCGCCGATGGTGACGAAAAGGCTCATTGGGCGCGATCTCCGGTGGCGGTGGGTGTCGGTTCCTCGGCACCATCGGCCTCGTCGGCCTCGAAATCCTCGGGCGCGCGCTTGCCGCGCCGCCACAAAACGAAGGCCAGGCTGCCCAGGCCGAGCAGCAGCAGCACGGCCGGCCCGATCCACAGCAGCGCGGTGCCGGCCTTGAACGGCGGGCGGTAGCGCACGAAATCGCCGTAGCGGTCGGTCATGAACTGCACCACCTGCTCGTCGCTGGCGCCTTTGGCAAGCTGCTCGCGGACTTCGCGGCGCAGGTCATCGGCCAGGCCCGAATGCGAATCGGCGATGGTCTGGTTCTGGCAGACCAGGCAGCGCAACTCGGTGGTGATGCGCGTCATGCGCGCTTCGAGCACCGGGTCGGCGGCGACGGGCGCGGCTTCCTTGGCCGCCGCGCTGCCGATCGACAGGACCAGGGCCAGGCACAGGAGCTTAAGCATTCAGATCCTTCAGCAAGGGCAGGATGCGCTTTTCGATGACCTCGGGCGTGACCGCGCCGATATGCTTGAAGCGGATCACGCCCTGCTTGTCGATGATGAAGGTTTCGGGCACGCCATAGACGCCGAAATCGATGCCGACGCGGCCGTCCTCATCGAACAGCGAAGCGTTGTACGGATCGCCCAGACGCGCCAGCCAGCCCAGGCCGTCCTTGCGCGTGTCCTTGTAGTTGAGGCCGATCATCGGCAGGCGCTTGGTGCGCGCGAAGGCCACCAGGTGCGGGTGCTCGTCGCGGCAGGCCGCGCACCACGAGGCCCAGACATTGAGCAGCCAGACCTGGCCGAGCATATCTTCGCGGCGGATGGTCTTGCCGGCGTCGTCCAGGCGCGTCAGCGCGAAGGCCGGCGCGGGCTTGCCGATCAGCGGCGAGGGGACTTCGCGCGGGTCGAGCTTGAGGCCTGCGGCCAGAAAGCCGACGAGAACGACGAAGACCGCCAGCGGGATGATGAAGCGCAGGCCCTTCATGCCGAGACGCCCGCCGCCTGCAGCGCTTCGCCATGCGTGCGTTCACGGCTGGTGGCTCGGTAGCGCCGGTCGGTGGCGGCCAGGGCGCCGCCCAGCGCCATCATCAGGCAGCCGCCCCAGATCCAGTCGATGAAGGGTTTGAAATACACCCGCACCACCCAGGCCTGGCCGCCCACCGGCTCACCCAGCGAGACATACAGATCGCGGGTGAAGCCGGTATCGATCGCCGCCTCGGTCATCGGGTTTTGCTGCACGCGGTAGATGCGCTTTTCCGGGTGCATGGTGGCCACCGCCTTGCCATTGCGCGTGACCTCGACGAGGCCTTGCGCGGCGGTGTAGTTCGGGCCTTCCAGATCGCGAACGCCGCGGTAGGTGAAGACATAACCCGCGACCTCGACCGTATCGCCCAGCTCCATCTTCACGTCGCGCTCGACGCCGTAGGTATTGACCATGCTGACGCCGAAGGCGAAGGCCGCGATGCCCAGGTGCGCCAGCCACATGCCCCACATCGTGCGCGGGATCAGCCGCAAGCGGCCGAGCATTCCGGCGCTTCCCGTGCCACCCGTGCGCAGGCGTTCCAGCAGGTCGGTGCCGATCGAAAATACCAGCCACCAGCTCATCGCAAAACCCAGCGTGGCCATCGGCGAGATGCGCCCGCTCAGCCAGCCGGTGAGCAGGGCCATGATGACGGTGAGCGCCGCCGCCCAGCGCAAGCGCCGGGCCAGGCTGGGCAGTTCGGCTTCGCGCCAGCGCGCCAGCGGGCCGATGCCCATCAGGAAGATCAGCGGCGTCATCAGCGGTACGAAGACGGTATCGAAATACGGCGGGCCGACGGAAATCTTGCCCAGGCCCAGGGCATCGAGCAGCAGCGGGTACAGGGTGCCGAGCAGCACGGTGCCCATCGCCACCACCAGCATCGCGTTATTGCCCAGCAGCATCGATTCGCGCGATACAAGGGCGAAGCGCGCGCCGATGCCGACCTGCGGTGCACGCCAGGCAAATAGCGCCAGCGAGCCGCCGATCACCACCACCAGGAAGGCCAGGATGAAGACACCGCGCGCCGGATCGGTGGCGAAGGCATGCACCGAAGACAGCACCCCCGAGCGCACGAGGAAGGTCCCGAGCAGCGACAGCGAGAAGGCCAGGATCGCCAGCAGCACGGTCCAGGATTTGAAGGCGCCGCGCTTTTCGGTGACCGCCAGCGAATGGATCAGCGCGGTGCCGACCAGCCAGGGCATGAAGGAGGCGTTCTCGACCGGATCCCAGAACCACCAGCCGCCCCAGCCGAGTTCGTAATAGGCCCACCAGCTGCCCAGCGCGATGCCCACGGTGAGGAAGCACCAGGCGGCGGTGGTCCAGGGGCGCGTCCAGCGCGCCCAGGTGGCGTCGAGGTTGCCGCCGATCAGCGCGGCGATGGCGAAGGCGAAAGCCACCGAGAAGCCGACATAGCCCATATAGAGCATCGGCGGGTGGATGACCATGCCCGGGTCTTGCAGTAGCGGGTTCAGGTCGCGCCCATCGGCCGCGGCCGGCAAGAGGCGGTCGAAGGGGTTCGAGGTCAGCAGCATGAAGAGCAGGAAGCCCACGCTGACCAGGCCCATCACCGCCAGGATGCGCGCGATCACCGGCGGCGGCAGATGGCGGCTGAAGGTGGCCACGGCCAGGGTCCACAGGTTCAGCATCAGCACCCACAACAGCAGCGAGCCTTCATGGCCGCCCCACACCCCCGCGATGCGGTAGGGCAGCGGCAGCGCCGAGTTGGAGTTCGAGGCCACATAGAGCACCGAAAAATCGTTGCCCACGAAGGACGCTGTCAAACACGCGAAGGCGACGATCACGAGCAGGGCCTGGGCCTGTGCCGCCGGCCGTGCCAGCGCCATCCAGTCGGCGCGGCCGCGCGCCGCGCCGGCGATCGGCAGGCTGCCCTGCACGAACGCCACGGCCAGCGCCAGCAGCAAGGCCAGTTGGCCGATTTCGGGGATCACCGCGCGGCTCCGGGCACGACCGTATTGGCGATCTTCTCGTTGGTCTGGCCGGCGCGCTTCAGCGCCTCGGCGGCTTCGGGGGGCATATAGTTTTCATCGTGCTTGGCCAGCACTTCGCGGGCCACGAAAACGCCGTCGCCCTGCAACTGGCCCTGCGCGACCACGCCTTTGCCCTCCTTGAACAGATCCGGCAGGATGCCGGTGAAGCGCACGGGGATGGTCTGCGCGGTATCGGTGACCGCGAACTCGACGCTGGTGCCGCTGCGCTTGACGCTGCCTTCCTTGACCAGGCCGCCGAGGCGGAAGGTGCGCGCGGTGGGCGCCTCCTTGGCCATCACCTGCGAGGGCGAAAAGAAGAACACCAGGTTGCTCTGGAAGGCGTTGAGCACCAGGCCCGCGGCCAGGGCCACCGAGGCGACGATGCCGCCGATGATCGCGATGCGTTTGTGACGCGGTTTCATGCTTGATTCTCGCTAGGGGTTTGCGCCGCGGCGCCTTGGGCCCGGTTTCGATGCCGGCGGGCCAGGATCGGTTCCAACAGCATCAGTGCCAGAGTGACCGCGTACGAGCCCCAAACATACAGGCCATAGCCGCCCAGCGACAGGACATCAGACAAATTGCTCGCGTTCATGACACTTTCTTTCCTGATCGGGCCACGTCGCGCGCCCATTCCGTGCCCGCGTCGCGCTCCAGCGCCAGGGCCTGGGCGCGGGTGAAGACCACCGCGAAGGCATAGGCCCAGAACGCGAAGGTCATCAAAGCCATCGCCAGCAGCATGGTCTGGGCCATTTTCGGCGCCGCGGTGAGGCTGATCGTGGCGCCCTGGTGCAAGGTATTCCACCATTGCACCGAGAAATAGATGATCGGCACATTCACCGAGCCGACGATGGCGAGTACCGCGCCGGCCTTGTCGCCGCGCACCATATCGTCGATCGAGGAGACCAGGGCGATATAGCCCAGGAACAGGAAGAGCAGGATCAGCTCCGAAGTCAGCCGCGCGTCCCAGACCCACCAGGTGCCCCAGGTCGGTTTGCCCCAGAGGGCACCGGTCCACAGGGCGATGAAGGTGAACAGCGCGCCGGTCGGGGCGATCGCGCGGGCCAGCATCGAGGCCATGCGCGCGTTGAGGATCCAGCCCAGCGCCGCCCAGAAGGCCATCGCCAGGTACAGCACCATCGACAGCGATGCGGCGGGCACATGGATGAAGATGATGCGGTAGGCCTCGCCCTGGGTGGCGTCGGTCGGTGCGACGACGAAGCCGACATACAGGCCGGCCAGCGCGAGCAGGCTCGCCAGCGCCCACAGCCAGGGGTTGAGCGCATTGGCCAGGCGATAGAAGCGCGACGGTGCGGCGAAGGTGGTGAAGCGGATCGATGCGGTACTCAAGAGGGTCACTCCAATGCGATGCGCAGCGAAAAGGCGGTCGCCAGCGGCGCGCTGAGTATCGTCAAAATCAGCAGGGCGCCGAGCAGTGAGAAGTGGCCGGCAGCCGACGAGCCCGCATCGACCGCGCTGACCGCACCGGCGCCGAAGATCAGCGCCGGGATCGACAAGGGCAGGATCAACAGGATCAACAGCACGCCCGAACTGCGCAGGCCCAGCGTGAGCGCGGCGCCCAGGCCGCCGAGCAGGCTCAGGATCGGCGTTCCGAGCAGGAGTGCCGCCACCAGCGCGAGCAGTGCGTCCGACGGCATGCCGAGCAAGAGGCCGATCAGCGGCGCCATCAGCACCAGCGGCGCGCCGGTCACCGTCCAGTGCGCGGCGGCCTTGGCGCCGGCGATGACGACGCCGGGCTGGCCCGAGAGCAGCATCTGTTCGAGCGAGCCGTCGGCATGGTCGCTGCCGTACAGGCTGGCGACCGACAGCATCGAGGCCAGCAGCGCGCTGACCCAGACGATGCCGGCGGCGATCTGGCGCAGCATCTGCGGCTCGGGGCCGACGCCGAGCGGAAAGAGGCTGATGGCGACGACGAAGAAGGCCACCGGCAGCAGCGCCTCGACGCGGCGGCGCAGCGCCAGGCGCAGGTCGCGGCCATAGATGGCGATGAAGGCCGCGGTCATGTCGCCCCCTTGGCCCTGCGGGCAACACCCCCCAAGGGCATAAGCGCTAACTTAGTATGACTCATCCTGCTATGCTCCGCACC
>CADEDE010000082.1 GCA_902825995.1 uncultured Burkholderiales bacterium | reverse complement strand
GAGCCTCGCGGCAGGCGGTACGCGGTGGGGGCGCATGTGGGACGGCGAGGAACGCAGGCCTGAGGTCGGCGCGCAAAGCGCGCTTCGTGATCTGACTCGCCGAAACTGTTTGACCACAGCGAGCGCAGCGAGCGGAGGGAGTTTTTCGGCGCGACCTCAGGGCGAGTACCGCAGCGAAGCCGTAGCGCAGCGAAGGCCGTCCCACCTAAGCCCCCACCGCGTACCGCCTGCCGCGATGCGCGCGCCAGGGCACATGGACGATACCCGGCGGGTGGCTGACAGGGAGGCTTAGATCTTCGCGCGTAGATTCATGAAGGGCGCATTTGGTCGCGCTTGCAGGCAGGCACGGCCTCGGCGCGGGCTCGGGCACTTCATGCTTTCTACAATGCGCGCATGAACCCGAATCGTCCCTACACCCGAGGCGCGGCGCTGCCGGCGCTGCTGGCCCGGCGCATCGTCATCATCGACGGCGCGATGGGCACGATGATCCAGCGCTACAAGCTCGGCGAGGCCGATTACCGCGGCGAGCGCTTCAAGGCGCACCCCAAGGATCTGAAGGGCAACAACGAGATGCTGCAGTTGACCAAGCCCGAGCTGCTGCGCGAGATTCACGCCGCCTACCTCGCGGCCGGCGCCGATATCATCGAAACCAATACCTTCGGCGCGACCTCGATCGCGCAGGAGGACTACGGCCTGGCGCCCCTGGCGCGCGAGATGAATGTGGCCGCGGCGCGCCAGGCGCGCCAGGCCGCCGATGCCGCGAGCACGCCCGAGCAGCCGCGCTTCGTGGCCGGCGCGCTCGGGCCCACGCCGCGCACCGCCAGCATCAGCCCGGATGTCAACGACCCCGGCGCGCGCAATGTCACGTTCGAGCAGTTGCGCGCGGCCTACCGCGAACAAGCCGAGGGCCTGCTCGAAGGCGGCGCCGATCTGTTCCTGATCGAAACCATTTTCGATACGCTGAATGCCAAGGCGGCGATCTTCGCGCTCGACGAATTGATGGAAGAAACCGGCGAGCGCCTGCCGGTGATCGTTTCGGGCACCGTCACCGATGCCTCGGGGCGCATCCTCTCGGGCCAGACGGTGGCCGCGTTCTGGCATTCGGTGCGCCATGCGCGGCCGCTGGCCGTCGGCCTGAACTGCGCCCTGGGCGCGGCGCTGATGCGGCCGTATATCGAGGAGCTGGCCAAGGTGGCCGGCGATACCTTCGTCTCCTGCTATCCGAATGCCGGCCTGCCCAATCCGATGAGCGAAACCGGCTTCGACGAAACGCCTGCCGTCACCGCGGCCTTGATGGCCGAATTCGCGAAGAGCGGTTTTCTGAATATCGCCGGCGGCTGCTGCGGCACCACGCCCGAGCACATCGCGGCGATCGCGCGGCAGGTCTCGGCCTACCGTCCGCGCTCGCGCCAGAACCCGCTGTTCAGCCCGCTGACTAGCGCTTGATGCCCGCCCCCGTCGGCGGCAGCGCGGCGTCGTCGAGGCGGCCGATGGCTTGCGGCGTGGTCAACAGGCGCAATTGCAGCGGCGCGCCCGCGCGTGCACTGCTGATCGTTGCCACGCGCGCCAGCGGCACGCCGCGCGAGACCAGGTGCGCGCGCACCTGCTGCGCCCGCGCGACGGCCAAGCGCGGCGTCGTGGGCGCTGTGCCCGCCGCGTCGGGCGGTGCGGCGATCGAGATACGCATGCCAGGCTGGCGCAGCAGGCTGGTGGCCACGCGGTCGAGCACCGCCACCAGGGCGGGCTTCGGAGCGCTCTTGCCGGCACGGAAGGAATTTGCCAGCGGCACATTGACGGCCAGGGTATTCACATCGGCCAGCGCGATCACGACGGGCGTGCCGCGAAACCATTCGTCGAGCCAGCGCTGCTCGGCCACCAGAGGTGAAGGCGCGGGCACTTCCTGGCGCGCGGCAGCGCCCGCGGGCATGCCGGGCTCGCCAGCGCGCCGCCCGGGTGTCGTTGTTTCGCAGCCGGGCAGGAGGCCGCACAGCAGCAGCGCCAGCGCCAATGTGCGCGGCACCGATCGAGGGGCGAGAAGGGCAGGGTTCACGGTCTTTCAGGCGGGGTACCGGAGACGGCATTGTCGGCGACCCGCGCCATCCAGGGCGTGGCGTTTCATGGTGTTGCCGCTGGCGTTTCCGGTGCGCCGCGCGGCGGACCGACGGCGGCGGGCGACCACCACAGCAGGGCCTGCTGCGCCGTCTCGCGCCGGGCCGGGCTCATCGGGCGCAGGCTTTCGATGACCCGCGCCACGCGCGCCTCGTCGATATGGCCGCGCCGCTGGTCGACGTGCAGCAGGGCATCGGGCGCGGGCAGCAGGCTGGCCAGCCAGGCGGCGGCCACCGGGCCGACGGCCGAGGCCTCGCGCTGGCCCAGGTGCACGCGCACCGCGCGCTCGGCGCCGCAGACGCCGTCGCCCCAGGGCACGAGCGCGAGGTAGAGCTGCAGGATGCGTGCCTTGCCCAGCGTGCGCTCCATCTCCACCGCATACAGCAGCTCGCGCAGCTTGCGCGTGGCGCTGCGCTCGTCGCCGGTGATGATCAGCTTGGCAAGCTGCTGGGTGATCGTGCTGGCCCCCGCCAGTGTTGCGCCGGGCCGCTGGTTGTGCAGCCAGACTTCGCCGAGCGCGGCCAGGTCGTAGCCCGGGTGCTCGAAGAAGCGCTGGTCTTCGGCGGCGACCACGGCGCGCGGCAGCCAGCCGGCGATCGGCACGATGCCGGCAACGCGATCGACGCGGCAGGCGGCAGGGCGCTGAAAGTCGGCGAGGCTCTCGGTGCCCAGGCCGCTGACTGCGAAGCCTTCTATGCGCGGCTGGAGGCGCCAGGGGCTGGACTCGGAGTTCGGAAGTTGCCCATGCAAGGCCAGCGCCAGCGTGCCTTCGACCTGCACCGCATCGCGCTCGGGCAGGCCAGCGCCGAAGATTCGCACCACCTGCGCCAACGCTGCAGCGGGCAGTTCGGCGTCCAGGTTCATGCGCCCGCCGCGCTCGACGCGCCCGCGCCAGGCCAGCGTGATGCGCTGCGGCGGCGTGCCCAGGTGCAGGCTGCCATGGTACTGGTCGGCGCCGTCGGCGTGCAGCGTGAGCTGCACCTGCTCGAGTGGCAGCGGCTGCGGACCCAGTGCGGCCAGTTGCACGCGACAAGGTGCGCAAGTCGCCGTCACGACATGGGGCGTATCGGCGCGCAGCCACCAGCGGCCCTGCGCGGTATCGATGTGGCGGCCATCGACGAGGCGTGCGGCCAGCGGGTGCGTGCCCAGGCGCAACAGCACCGGCACGCTGGCTTCGCGCCGCAGCTCAAAGCCGAAAACGCCGGTGCGCAACGGCAGGGTCCACGCGTCGCCGCCGGGCGAGAGCGTCGCCAGCGTGGCCAGCACGGCGGTCGCGACCACCGCGATCACGGTCGCGATGCACAGCGCCAGGAAGATCAGGCTGCGCTTCACGATCCCAGCCCCTGCACATGTGTGATCGCCTGCCACGGCCCGCTGCTTTGGCCCAGCGACGCGGCCCAGAACCAGGCCGAGGTATCGGTGAAGGCGCGGCCCTGGGCATCGACGATGCGCTCGCACACGCGAACGCGCTGGCCGGCCTGCGTGGCCTCGAAGCAGCGCCAGAGGGTTTGTTCCTCGTCGCGCCGCAGTTGCGCCGCCTGCACCCGCCAGCCGATGCCGCGCCAGCAATCCGCCGCCGGATGCAACATGCGCGTCGGGCGCTGGACTTCGCGCAGCACCAGCTCGTCGCCGGCAGCGGCCAGGCGAAAGCGCGCGATGCGCCCCGGAAAGCGCTCGGCAAAGCGCGCTTCGACGGCCGAGCGGGCCAGCGGTTGCAGGGCCTGGCCGCGCCATTCACGCGGCCATTCCTCCTGTGCGGCAGCGGCGGGCAAAGGCGCCGCGCGGCCGCTGCCGGCCAGCGGCAGCATCGCGCACCACAACAGCGTTGCGGTCAGCGCATAGGGCCACTGCGCTTGCGCCCAGCGCCGCGCTTTTTCGACAACGGAGGTTTTCATGCGGGCACTCCACGCCGCGTTTGCGGGCTCATCACGCGCACGGTCAAGACGATCACGATCACCAGCATCGCCAGACCGATGGCCTCGTGCCAGGCCGGGCTCAACCCCTGCGGCCGCGCTTCGAGGCCGACGAGCAGGGTGTTGCGCAGCACATTGCCGATCAGCACGACGAGGCCGACCAGCGGCAGGCGGCGCAGAAAGCGGCCCTCGCGCAAGCCGACAAAGGCCGCCACCGCGCAGGCCGCGAAATACGCCAGCCAGGCCATCTGCACGCCCGAGCAGGGCGCATCGACGATCACCAGCTGGCCGTTCACCGTCATCGCCGCGCCGCTGCGCTCGGCCGCCTGGCCGGCGGCCTGCAACAGCCAGGCGCTGAATTCGGCGGTGAACACGCGCAGCGGGTAGCCGAGGTAGAACTGCAGCGAGGCGACCAGCGGCAAGGCGAGCAGCACCAGCCCGGCCAACGGGGCCCGGGCCACGCCTTGCGGCAGCCAGGCGGCGATATGCGCGGCGAGTGCCAGCGCCGCCAGCATCGCTGCTGGCAGCGGCGGCGCGAGCAGCCAGGCGGCCGTCGCGATGGCGGTCAATGCGCCCGACGCTGCAAGCCAGGCCATCCGCGGCTGCACGCGCAGCGTCGGCGCGGCGCGCAGCAGCCAGACCGCCAGCGCGACGATGGCGGCGATGCCCAGCGGATCGTCCGAGCCGTCGAGCATCCGCCGTGCAGCCCACGCGCCCTGCGCCCAGAACGCCGCCGCATGCAGCGCCAGCCAGCCGCTGGCGCCGATATGCACCGGGCGGCAGGGGACGGTCGTCATTGACGTCATGACACCACCCGACGTGTGCGGCGCAGCGCCATGCCGACGAGCCCGAGCACCAACAGCATCGCCAGCCAGGCCGCGGGCTCGGGCGTGCTCGGCACGGCAGCGCCGACCGCGGCATTGCTCACGCCCTGCGGCAAGGGCAAGGGCTGATCCACGGCGGTCGATGGCGAGTCGGCAACGCGAACGATGCGGTCCACCGCGATGAAGCTGGTGTAGTGGGTCAGCAGGCTGTATTGCAGACCCAGCGCGGTGATCGCCTCGCGCTGCGCGCTGCCGCCGCGCAGCGCCTCGTCATCGCCGAGTTGCTGGATGCGCTGGCGCGCCCACAAGGGGCGCAGGGCCTGCGCATCGGCGTCGGGCGCGGGAACCGGCAGCACCTGCTGCCAGTCGCCATTCGCGGCGATGCCACTCAAGACCAGCTGGCCGCGCGGCTCGCCGCGCCATTTGCCGATCAGCGCCACCGGCCGGCCGCCGCGCACATCGGGCAGGGCGCCGAGGTGCGCCGGTTCGACGTCATAGACCTCCAGGCCTTCGAAGCGCGCCTGCACATGGGTCAGCACCGGCGCCTCGATCATCTTGCGCAGGCGCGCGGCCTGCGCCGCGGCGAGCGCCGGCTTGGTGACCACGAAGGGCTCGCCCTGGCCGGCGCGCGCGATGCCTTCGATCAGATGCCGGTTGACCGACGAGCCGATGCCGAAGGCGAAGACATTCGCCTGGCCGAGGTTCTTGCGAACCAGCTGGAAGACGCGGTCCTCGACGGTCACATAGCCGTCGGTGACGACGATCACGCTGCGCGAGACGTCGGCGTTTTTCGGCAGCGCGGCGATGCGCTCCAGCGCCGGCACGATCTCGGTGCTGCCGCCGGCGCGCATCTGCTCGATGGTCGCGATGGCGCGCTCGATATTCGGCCGTGTCGCCGGCACCGGGTTCTCGCTCAGCATGCGGTTGCTGCCGGAGAACAGCATCACATTGAAGCTGTCGCTCGGGCGCAGGCCGCCGATCAGCTCGCGCAGCAGGGTCTTGGCGGTATCGAGCGGGAAGCCGTGCATCGAGCCCGAGATATCGACGACGAAGATGTACTCGCGCGGGTTGATCTGGGCCGTGGCGATGGCCTGCGGCGGCTCGACCAGGGCGAGGAAGAAGTTCTCTTCGCCGTTGGCGCCGCTGAACAGGGTCAGGCCGCCCGCGGTGGCCGTGCCGGCCAGGCGGTATTCGAGGATGAAATCGCGGTTGTCCTTGGCGTCACCGTCGTCGGCCAGCGCCACCTCCGCCTGCGTGCTGGCTTCGCCCTGGACTTCGATGCGGTGCGAGGGCGAGACCAGATCCTGCACCGGGAGCGGCGAGGCGAAACGCACTTGCATATCGAAGGCCGAGGCCGAGCGCTGGCCCTCGGCCAGGTGCGGCGTTGCCGGGAAGCCCGCGGCGCCGCCGTCTTTCTTCGCCACGTGGTAGCGCGGGCCGACCACGGTCGGATAGACGAAGCGGTAGCGGCCTTCGGTCGGCAGCAGCAGCTCGGTATAGCGCAACTCGACCTGGACTTCGTCGCCGGGCAGGATATGCGCCACGCTCATCTGGAAGACATTCGGCCGCTGCTGGTCGAGCAGGGCGGCGGTGCGGCCTTCCTTTTTCGCCGCTTCGTACTCGATGCGCGCGCGCTGCTTCTCGCGGATATTCGCGCTCAGCAGGCGATCGCCGATGCGCACCGTCATGCCGTGCACGGCGGCCTGGGTCGATCCCGGAAAGATATAGCGCGCCTCGATCGTGCGCGAGCCTTCGTTGCGGTAGGTCTGCATCACGCGCACATCGGCCACGGTGCCGGCGACGCGGGCCTGCACGCGGGTGCTTTTCAACGGCAGGCGGTCGAGCAGCGGGTCGTCGCTGGCGATCTGGAAATACGGCCCCTCGGCCGGCGCGGCCTCGGTATCGCCGGCCATCGCCGGCGACCAGGCGACGATCAGCAGGGCGGCGAAGACCGCGCTGGCGATCGCCAGAACGACGCGGCCGATTTGCGTGTGCGGCCGCGGCAGGTGGAAGTCGAAGGGCATGGACGCTCTCCTTGCGCGTTGCACCACCGGCTGGGTGGCGTGCGGCAAGGATCGCTTGGCTGCGCGAAGCGACGAGGAAGCGAGCGAGCGAGTTTGTGAAGCCGGCGTGAAGTCAGCGCTGCGCGCGCTGCGTCGGCGGGCGCTGCGCCACCTGCACTTTGAGTTCGACGGCGCGCTCGCCGCGCTGCACGGCAATCCGGGCTTCTTCGCCGGGCTTCAAGGCCGCGACCGCATTGAACAGCTGCGCCGAGTTGGCGATCGCCTTGTCGGCGATCTGCACGACCACATCGCCGGGCCGCATGCCGCCGTTGCCGGCCGGGCCGTTTTGCAGCACGCCGGTGATCAGCACGCCGCTGCTCACCGGCAGGCGCAGCGATTCAGCCATCTCGGGCGTCAGGTCGCGCGGCTCGACCCCGATCCAGCCGCGCGTGACGCTGCCGTCGCGGACCAGGCTTTCCATCACCCCGCGGGCGGTATTGCCGGGGATGGCGAAGCCGATGCCCAGGCTGCCGCCGCTGCGCGAAAAGATCGCCGTATTGATGCCGACCAGGTTGCCCGCGGCATCGACCAGCGCGCCGCCCGAATTGCCGGGGTTGATCGCAGCATCGGTCTGGATAAAGTTCTCGAAGGTATTGATCCCGAGCTGGTTGCGGCCCAGCGCGCTGACGATGCCGGCGGTGACGGTCTGGCCGACGCCGAAGGGGTTGCCGATGGCCAGCACGGCGTCGCCGACTTGCAGCGCATCGGTATTGCCGAAGGTGATCGCGGGCAGCTTGTCCAGGCCGATCTTCAGCACCGCGACATCGCTGTCGGGGTCGGTGCCGACGAGTTTGGCCTGGGCCTGGCGGCCGTCGGCGAGCTGGACTTCGATATCGTCGGCGCCTTCGATGACATGGTTGTTGGTGATCAGGTAGCCCTCGGGCGAAACGATCACCCCCGAGCCCAGGCCGCGCTGCGGCTGATCCTGCGCGCCGCGCTCGCCGAAGAAGAAGCGGAACCAGGGGTCGTCGGCATGGGCGCTGCGCGGGCTGGGCTTGCTGGCGACGATGCTGACCACGGCCGGCGCGGCGCGCCGGGCCGCCGCGCGGTAGCTGCCGTTCTCGGCGGCGGGCAGCGCGGCGGATGCCGCAGTTGCAGCGGGCGCGCTGGCGACGGAGACAATCTGCGGCAACATGCGCCCGGGCGAGCGGCCGAGCCATTCGGGCTTGAAGGTCGCCACCACGAATAACAGGGCCACCGCCACGGTGACGGCCTGCGAGAAGATCAGCCAGGTTTTGCGCATGGATGAGGAAGTGAGGGCGCGATGGTCGAACGCAATGAGCTGGAAAGCTACCTCCACACGCTGCTGGCGGTGGAGCGCTTTGAGGATTATGGGCCGAACGGTTTGCAGATCGAGGGCCGCGCGCAGGTGCGGCGCATCGTTTCGGGCGTGACGGCGAGCCTGGCCTTGATCGATGCCGCCCTCAGTGAGGGTGCCGATGCGATCCTCGTGCACCACGGGCTTTTCTGGCGCGGCCAGGATGGCCGCCTGGTGGGCTGGCTCGCCGAGCGCGTGCGGCGTTTGATGGCGCAGGGCGTCAACCTGTTCGCCTACCACCTGCCGCTGGATGCACATGCTGAACTCGGCAACAACGCACAGCTCGGTTTGCGCCTGGGCTTGAGCGCCGACGCGCGCTTCGGCGAGCAGGATCTGGGCTTTGCCGCATCGGCCGGGGAGAACGCTTCGTTGGCGGGGTTGGCTGCACGGGTGCAGGGCGCGCTCGGCGGCCGCGCGCCGCTGGTGCTGCCGGGCGATGGCCGCGCGCTCGCGCGCATCGGCTGGTGCACGGGCGGCGCGCAGGGCTATTTCGAGGCCGCGATCGCCGCGGGGGTGGATGCCTTTCTCACCGGCGAGATCTCCGAGCCGCAGGCGCACCTGGCGCGCGAAACCGGCGTTGCTTTCTTGGCCTGCGGCCACCACGCGACCGAGTGTTGCGGCGCGCCCGCGGTTGCCGCGCATGTGGCCGAGCGCTTCGGTCTGGTGCACCGCTTCATCGAGATCGAGAATCCGGCATGAAGCTCGAAGCTCCGATCCTGATCACGATGGGCGATCCCTTGGGCATCGGCCCGGAGATCATCGCGCGGGCGTTCCAGCGCGGCGCTGGCGTGGGCTGCGTGGTCGTCGGCAACCTGGGCGCGATGCGCCGCGCGATGGCGCTGCTGGCCGAGCCCTGGCCGCTGGCCGTGCTGGATTCACCGGCCGATATTCAGGCCTGCCCGCCGCGCTGCCTGCCGCTGTGGCAGGCCGCTGGCCTGCCGGCCGGGCTCGACCGATTGCCCTGGGGCCAGGTCGATGCGCGCGCCGGTGCGGCGGCGGCGGCGTGTATCGAAGCGGCGGTGCGCGCAGTGCAGCGCGGCGAGGCAGCGGGCCTGGTCACCGCGCCGCTGCACAAGGCCGCGCTGGCGGCTGCGGGCGTGCGCTATCCGGGCCACACCGAAATGCTGCAAGCCCTGGCCGGCGGCGTGCCGGTGCGCATGATGCTGGCCAACGAGGAATTGCGCGTGGTGCTGGTGACGATTCACCTGGCGTTGCGCGCGGCTATCGACGCGGTGACTTTCGAGGCCGTGCTGGGCACGCTGCGCATCGCGCACGCCAGCGGCGAAAAGCTGCGCATCGCGGTCGCCGGCCTGAACCCCCATGCCGGCGAAGACGGCCTCTTCGGCAGCGAAGAGCGGCAGATCATCGCGCCGGCGATCGCCGCGGCGCGCGCCGAGGGCATCGACGCCCGCGGCCCTTTCGCGCCGGATACGGTTTTCATGCGCGCGCGCAGGGGCGAGTTCGACCTGGTCGTGGCGATGACCCACGACCACGGCCTGATCCCGGTGAAGTACCTCGGCATCGAGCAGGGCGTCAATGTCACCCTGGGCCTGCCTTTCGTGCGCACCAGCCCGGACCACGGCACGGCCTTCGATATCGCCGGCCGCGGCGTCGCCGATCCGTCGAGCCTGGAAGCGGCGATCCGCTGGGCGCGGCGCGCGCTCGCTGCTAGAGACGTGTCGTGAGCGGAACGCCCGAGGTCGAGTGGCCGGCGCCACCCATCGCGGCGAGCTGCTTGCGCGCCCGCGCGGTGGCGCGCTCGATCAGGTAGGCATTCTCGAAGGCGCGCAGGCGCCCGGTTTCGCACAGGCGGAAGAGCATGCGCGCGGTCATCGAGATCGCGTGTTGGTGCTTGGCACCGCGGGTGAAGACGAAGAAGGTGCGCCCCGGGCTGATATGCGACAGGCGTACCTTGTGCCACTGGTCTTCGAAGTGCATGCGGTACGAGAAGCCGATCTGGACATGGTCGGCCAGCGTGGCGCCGCGGGTCGGTTCGACCGGCTCGGGCGGCGGCAGGCCGTCGATATTGATATCGAGCGCGCTGACTTCGCCGTCGCCGTCCTGCTCGGCGCCGAGGTCGATATCGACCTGGCCGTTCCAGTCGATCGCGCTTTCCTCGACCAGGCCGATGCGCGCGGCCTCCTCGGGCGTGAAGCCCGGGCCGGAAACCACATCGTCGAGAACCGGAATCGCGCTCGTGCCGCGCACCGCCTCTTCGGGCCGCGGCAGCGGCGTGGCTAGGATCGCGTCGAGCTGCTTGCTCAACAGGTTGAAGTCCAGCGTGCGCAGTGATGCGCCCTTCAGCGATTGCGCATGCGCCGGCATCAGCTTGTCGAAGAAATCCTTCTTCGCTGCGTCGGGCCAGCCGATCAGGGCAATGCCTTCATTCAGGTCTTTCATCAGCTGCGGCAGGCGCACCAGGAAAGCCTTGCGGTCGGTTGGCGAGCCCTTGGGCTGCACGCTCATCACCAGGTCGCGGCCGGCCAGGCGCAGGCGCTTGACCAGGTCACCGTCGGCGCCGTGCAGCGCGGTGGCCTTCATCAGCGCCTGGCTCCAGACCTGGGTCAGGAACTGGCGCAGGAAATCTTCCATCGCCACCGGCGCCAGTGCGGCATCCAACTGCTGCATGAAGTGCTGTTGCAGCAGCAGGTCGGTTTCCTTCTGGTCGAGAAGTGTCGATGCTTTGCTGTGGGCCTCGACATCGCGCTGGGCCTGGTCGGCGACGAAGGATTCGAGCTTGTCGAGCGTTTGCTCGTACAGCGCCATCTGGTCGAAATCGCCGCTGACGATCTCATCGACCAGCTCGCGCACCAGGCTCAGGAAGTGCTGGCCCGGCCCTTCGGAAAAATCCTCGAAAGCCACCGCCAGCGAGGCCATGCGGTTGACCAGGCGGCGCACCGGGTGGCGGCGCGACGAGAAAAATGTGCTGTCGCCCAGCGCAGCGCGCAGCGCCGCACGCACACGCCACGTTCCCGCCAGCGCCCAAGACTCGCGCGGATCGTTTGCCGCGAGCCGCAAGCGCACCTGCAGCGATTTATCCATCGCATCGCGCGCGCCATCGGCGGCTCCGCGCGCGTAATCCGCTTCCGCTGCAAGCGCCCACGCATCCGAGAGCACGGCGCGCCAATGCGGTTCATCCTTTTCCGTCACGCACAGCGCCTCGTAGCGGCCAATCGCTTCGCGAAAACGCCGCCGCGCCGCGAGGGGCTGATTTGCGTCGAGCTCCAATGCGCCCAAACGCAATTCCGCCTCAGCCACGTACGCCGCCCTCTCTGGCGTGCACGCGACCTTCCTCGCCGCCCCCTGCC
>CADEDE010000081.1 GCA_902825995.1 uncultured Burkholderiales bacterium | reverse complement strand
TGTGAGCAGGAATGAGCATGAATAATACGTTAGTGCTTATGCCCCGAGGGGGCGCAGGCCTCCCTTGGGGCGGCCCGGCGGGAGGCCTGATGCTCTCCCGACGCAACCCGCAACTCAACGCCCAGGGCGAGCTGATCCATCTGCTCTCGATCGAGGGCTTGCCCAAGGCCGTCCTGACGCAGATCCTCGATACCGCAGGCACCTTCCTCTCGGTTAACGACCGTGACGTGAAAAAGGTGCCGCTGCTGCGCGGCAAGAGCGTCTTCAACCTGTTCTTCGAGAACAGCACGCGCACCCGCACCACCTTCGAGATCGCCGCCAAGCGCCTGTCGGCCGACGTCATCAACCTCGATATCGCGCGCAGCAGCACGGCCAAGGGCGAGAGCCTTCTGGACACCATCGCCAACCTCTCGGCGATGCACGCCGACATGTTTGTCGTGCGCCACAGCGAAAGCGGCGCGCCCTACCTGATCGCCCAGCATTGCGCACCGCACGTGCACGTCATCAACGCCGGCGACGGCCGCCACGCGCATCCGACGCAGGCGCTCTTGGACATGTACACGATCCGCCACTTCAAGGGCGATTTCAGCCAGCTCACGGTGGCCATCGTCGGCGACATCGTGCACTCGCGCGTGGCGCGCTCCGACATCCACGCGCTGACCACGCTGGGCGTGCCCGAGATCCGCGCCGTCGGGCCCAAGACCCTGGTGCCCGGCGACCTGGCGCAGATGGGCGTGCGCGTCTGCCACGACATGGCCGAGGGCATTCGCGGCGCTGACGTGATCATCATGCTGCGCCTGCAGAACGAGCGCATGAGCGGCGCGATGCTGCCCAGCGCCGGCGAGTTCTTCAAGCACTTCGGCCTCACCGCCGAGAAGCTGAAGGGCGCCAAGCCCGATGCGATCGTGATGCACCCGGGCCCCATCAACCGCGGCGTCGAGATCGACTCGTCGGTGGCCGACGGCTCGCACAGCGTGATCCTGCCGCAGGTGACCTTCGGCATCGCAGTGCGCATGGCGGTGATGAGCACGATCGCGGGGAATCAAGCATGAAAATGCCGCCCGCTCGGCTACTGCGCGAACCGATCTCGCACCTGCGCTGCTCGCCGTACGGGTGTACGGCTGCGCTGCTCGGAGCGACCTCGGCTCGCTCGCTACGCCGCTCGGGCGCCATTTGTCGCAATCGACTTTCGTGTCAAGAGCGCAATTACACGCGCTTGAGCGCCAGCGCGTTTAACAATAAGGTGAATTGATGACAGAGCTTGCCATCACAGAGCCGGCCTTGCTCATTCGGATCGCAAAGCTCTACAAGCCGGACTTCACCGCAGCGCAGCTGTATGAGACGACACGCGGTGTGTGGCGTGTGGGTGAGAGGAGGAACAGGGTCCAATTGGCTCTTGCCGTTGCCAATGGCGTAGTAGTTGAAGTGTTTGTCGTTCAAGGCTGGTTTCCAGCCGGGAGCACCAAGTACTGCACCCGCCCACTCAATGACGTCAATGTGGAGGGTAGATGGGAATTCTCTGGTGCGGCGGCATCAGACGCCGTTCGCGCCAAATATGTTGGCAAGTCGGTTCAACATTACTTCGTTCGCGGTGCGGTGAATCCCGTCCTCTATGTCAACGTGTAGCTTGGCACCACATGGGCTTCGGCTACCGCCAGAAGGAGGAATCGTGCGCCTTGCATTGAGATGTTTCGGGATCGGACTCCTGCTAGTTGCGCTTGCCGGTTGTGGACCGTCGCCGGAGAAGATCAGTGAGATCGTCAAGACTTCGATGCGCCAGAAGTTCAACACCGACCCACAGTTCAAGGACTATCAGCTAGAAATTGAGCATGTCCAGGTTCTGAAGGAGGGTGAAAACCGCTACCAGGGCATCGCTCGCGTTCGGCATGAGGGCGACGTACACGACGTGCCCATCCATGTGACAGCAGACGGTGACAACGTTATGTGGAGAACTGACCAAGGTGCCTTTTTCTTTGTAGCGCAAGAGGCGTTTCGTAAAGCCTTGCAACCACTTAACCAACCGACGCAATGAAGTTGCATCGGATGGCTGTTTATCGTTGGTCATGAAACTTCTCATTAAGAACGGTCGCCTGATCGACCCCGCCAGCGGCCTGGACCGCATCGGCGACCTGGCCGTCGCGGGCGACCGCGTGATCGCGATTGGCGAGGTCAGCCGCGACTTCACGCCCGAGCGCACCATCGACGCCAGCGGCCTGGTCGTCGCGCCGGGCCTGGTCGATCTGGCGGCGCGTCTGCGCGAGCCGGGGCATGAACACGAAGGCATGTTGGAGAGCGAACTCGCAGCGGCGGCAGCCGGCGGCGTGACCAGCCTGGTCTGCCTGCCCGATACCGACCCGCCGCTCGACGAGCCGGGCCTGGTGGAAATGCTGAAGTTCCGCGCCCGCAAACTTTCGCGCTGTCGCCTCTTTCCGCTCGGCGCGTTGACGCGCGGATTGGCCGGCGAAACCCTGACCGAGATGGCCGAGTTGACCGAGGCCGGCTGCGTGGGTTTCTCGCAGGCCGAGGTGCCGATCGTCAATGCCCTGACCCTGCAACGTGCGCTGCAGTACGCTGCGACCTATGGCTACACCGTCTGGTTGCGCGCGCAGGACGTGTGGCTCGGCGGCGGCGTGGCCGCGAGCGGCGCGGTGGCCACCCGGCTGGGCCTGTCCAGCGTGCCGGTCGCCGCCGAAACGATCGCCTTGCACACGATCTTCGAGCTGGTGCGCGCCACCGGTGCACGCGTGCACCTGTGCCGGCTGTCGAGTGCGGCCGGCGTCGAACTGTTGCGCCGCGCCAAGGTCGAAGGCCTGCCGGTGACGGCCGATGTCAGCATCAACTCGCTGCACCTGACCGATGTCGATATCGGATTCTTCAATGCCGCGATGCGCGTTACGCCGCCATTGCGCCAGCAGCGCGACCGCGATGCGCTGCAGGCCGCTTTGGCCGATGGCACCATCGACGCGCTGGTGTCGGACCACACGCCGGTGAGCAGTGACGAAAAGACCCTGCCTTTCGGCGAGGCCACACCCGGCGCCACCGGCCTGGAGCTGCTGCTCGGCCTGGCCCTGCATTGGGGCCAGCGGCGCAAGCTCACGCTGGGCCAGACACTGGCACGCATCACCAGCGAGCCGGTGCGCGTGCTCGGGCCCGCCATCGGCTCGCTCGCCAACAGCGCTGGCCGCCTGGTCGAAGGCGGTGTCGCCGATATCTGTGTCTTCGATCCCGCGCAGCGCTGGGCGGTGCGCGCCGATGCGCTGGTCAGCCAGAGCAAGCACACACCGTTCGCCTTCGAGAGCAGCGGCTTCGAGTTGGCCGGCCGCGTGCAGACCACGCTGGTGGCCGGCGGCGTGGCCTACGAGCGCGGCGGCGGGTGATCCGAAGCGGCCGGGGCGGCGTGCGGCGATGAGCCGCGCCCTCGTTGCGATCGGGCGCCTGGCGCTCGCGCTCGTGCACCTGCTGCACGAGCATGGCGGTGATGGCGTTGCGCTTTCCCTGGCTCGATGCGGCGGGCCGCCACGCGCGCATCCAGTGGTGGTCGGCGACGCTGCTGCGCCGACTGGGCATCGCGCTCACGGTGCATGGCAGGCCGCGCCCGGGCGCCACGCTGCTCGTGGCCAACCACATCTCCTGGCTCGATATCGCCGCGATCCACGCCGTCGCGCCGCAGGCGCGCTTCGTTTCCAAAGCCGATGTCGGGCGTTGGCCGCTGCTGGGCCGGCTGGTGGCCGGTGCCGGCACCCTGTTCATCGAACGCGAAAGCAAGCGCGACGCGCTGCGCGTGGTGCACCAGGCGGCCGCTGCGCTGCACGCTGGCGACATGGTGGCGGTATTTCCCGAGGGCACCACCGGCCCGGGCCGCGCGTTGCTGCCCTTTCACGCCAACCTGCTGCAAGCGGCGATCGCCACCGCAAGCCCGGTGCAACCGGTGGTGCTGCGCTTTCACCAGCCCGGCCAGGCGTTCAGCGTGGCGGCTGAATTTGTCGGCGATACGACGCTGCTGCAGAGCGTGTGGCGCATCGTTTGCGCGCAAGGGTTGCAGGTCGAGGTGCAGTGGCTCGATGCCGAACGCACCGCGCATGCCGACCGGCGCGCGCTCGCCGCGCATTTGCGCGAACGCATCGACGAAGCCCTGGCCCGCGCGGCCTGAGTTTCAAGCCCTCTTGCCCTGCGCCGCCACCGCGGCGGCGGCCTTGGCGGCGACCTCTGGATCGCCGAGGTAAAAGTGGCGCAGCGGTTTCAGCGCGTCGTCGAGTTCGTAGACCAAGGGAATGCCGTTGGGGATATTGAGGCCGACGATATCGTCGTCGCCGATCCCGTCGAGGTACTTGACCAGCGCGCGGATCGAATTGCCGTGCGCGGCGATCACAATGCGCTGGCCGGCGCGCAGGGCCGGTGCCAGGGTATCGGCCCAGCACGGCAGCACGCGCGCCACGGTGTCTTTCAGGCATTCGGTGAGCGGCACCTGGCCGGGCGCGAGCCTGGCATAGCGCAGGTCGCTGCGTTCGCAGCGCGCATCGGTCGGATCGAGCGCCGGCGGCGGCGTGTCGTAGCTGCGGCGCCAGATCAGCACCTGGTCGTCGCCGTATTGCCTGGCGGTCTCGGCCTTATTCAGGCCCTGCAGCGCGCCGTAGTGGCGCTCGTTCAGGCGCCAATCGTTGACGACCGGCAGCCAGGCGCGGTCCATGGTGTCGAGCGCGTGCCACAGGGTCCAGATCGCACGTTGCAAGACCGAGGTGTAGGCGATGTCGAACTCGCAGCCCGCCTCCTTCAGCAGGCGGCCCGACTCGCGGGCCTGGGCCACGCCGGTGGCGGTGAGCGGCACATCGGTCCAGCCGGTGAAGCGGTTGTCGAGGTTCCAGGTCGATTCGCCGTGGCGAATCAATACAAGCTTGGGCATGTCGGGGTGGCTTAGCGGGAAGGGCTCAAATTCTATAATTCACCGCTTGTCTGGCCCTTCGATCGCGCGACATGATCTCTTTCCTGCTGAACAACTGGTATCTGGCCCTGGTCGCCCTGGTTTCCGGCGGCTTTCTTTTGTGGCCGGTGATCAAGGGCGGTGCCGGCGGCGCGGCCGCGGTCGGCACGGCCGAGGCGGTGCGCCTGATGAACCGCGAGAAAGCGGTGCTGATCGATGTCAGTGAGCCGGCCGAGTACGCCGCCGCCCATGCGGGCGGCGCGCGCAATGTGCCTTTCGGCCAGCTCGAGGCGGCCAACAACAAGGCCCTGCCGAGCAACAAGGCCTTGCCCGTCGTGCTGGTGTGTCCGAGCGGCGCACGCGCGTCGCGCGCCGTGGCGCTCTTGAAGAAGGCCGGCTACGAGAACGTGAAAACACTGTCCGGCGGCCTCGCAGCGTGGCGCGAGGCCAACCTGCCCGTGGAAAAGTCGGCAGCCGCATGAAGCCCGTGCGCATGTACACCACCCAGGTTTGCCCGTACTGCCAGCGCGCCAAGGCCTTGCTGTTGCAGCGCGGCGTGACGGCCCTCGACGAGGTGCGCGTCGATCTCGATCCGGCCGAGCGCGAGAAGATGGTCGCGTTGACCGGGCGCCGCACGGTGCCACAGATCTTTATCGGCGCTACGCATGTCGGCGGCTGTGACGATCTGATCGCGCTCGACCAGCGCGGCGGCCTGGCGCCCTTGCTCGCTGCGCGATAATTCTCGACCGAGTCCGCGCCGCTGCGGGTTCGTTTCATTGGACACCCACCACCATGGCCGAGCCGCAAGAGACCCCCCCTGTTTTCAACATCCAGCGCATGTACCTGAAGGACTTGTCGCTGGAGCAGCCGAACTCACCGGCGATCCTGCTCGAGCAGCAGCAGCCTCAGGTTGACATCAACCTCGGCATCTCGGCCGAAACGGTGGCCGAGGGCATCTTCGAGGTCTGCGTCACGGCGACCGTGACCACCAAGGTCCAGGAGCGAACGCTGTTCCTGATCGAAGCCAAGCAGGCCGGTATCTTCGAGGTTCGCCATTTGCCGGGCGATCAGATGCAGGCCATCCTCGGCATCGCCTGCCCGAACATGGTCTATCCCTACCTGCGCGCGGTCGTGTCGGATGTTTGTACCCGCGCCGGCTTTCCGCCGGTGCTGCTGTCGGAAGTCAACTTCCAGGCCATGTTCGATGCCCAGCAACAGCAACTGGCGGCGCAGCAGGGCCCGGGCGGCGAAGAGCCGTCACGGATCGTCCTGAACTGAAGACCCGATCGGCGTTCGCATGAACGTCACCCTCCTCGGTGCCGGCGCTTGGGGTACCGCGCTCGCGGTGCAGGCCGCGCCGCGACATGCGGTGCATCTGTGGGCGCGCAACGCCGAGCATGCGCGGACGCTCGATGCGTCGCGCCGCAACGAGCGCTACCTGCCCGGCATCGCGCTGTCGCCGGACATCGTCGTGGCCGATGCGCTGGACGCGGCCTTGGCGCATGCGGCCGAGGGCCTGGTCATCGTCGCCACGCCGATGGCCGGCTTGCGCTCGATGCTGGCGGCCGTCCCCGGCGATGTGCGCGTGCTGTGGCTGTGCAAGGGCTTCGAGGCGGGCAGCGGCCTGCTCGGCCACGAGATCGCCAACGAAGTGCGCCCGCATGCGCATGCCGGCGTGCTGTCGGGCCCGAGTTTTGCCGCAGAGGTCGCGCGCGGCCAGCCCACGGCGCTTGTCGCCGCCAGTGCCGACGCTGCCCTGCGCGACGCTGTCGCCGAGGTTTTCCACACTGACCTGCTGCGTGTCTATACCAGTGCCGATGCGGTGGGCGTCGAGGTCGGCGGCGCGGTGAAGAACGTGATGGCGATTGCCACCGGCCTGTGCGACGGCCTGGCGGCCCAGGGTGCTGCCGGGTCGGGCACCCCCGGCCTCAACGCCCGTGCCGCCCTGATCACGCGCGGCCTGGCCGAGATGACGCGACTCGGCGTGGCTCTGGGCGCGCGGCCCGAAACCTTCATGGGCCTGTCGGGCCTGGGCGATCTGGTACTCACCGCCACCGGCGACCTGTCGCGCAACCGCCGGGTCGGCCTGGGCCTGGCCGCGGGCCAGCCGCTGGCCCGCGTGCTGACCGAGCTCGGCCACGTCGCTGAAGGTGTGCACAGTGCGCCGATGGTGCTGGCGCGCGCGCGTGCTGCCGGCGTCGAGATGCCGATTGCCGAAGCGGTGGTCGCGGTCCTCGAGGGCCGCTCGAGCGTGCACGAAGCCGTGTGCGGACTGATGGGGCGCGGGCCCCGCGCGGAGAGCTGAGACTCAGGCTGGACGGCGCCTACGCAGCGCTTTCGTAGCCGCACTGCCGCCAGGCTTCGAACACCGCCACCGCCACGGCATTGCTGAGGTTCAGGCTGCGTTGGCCGGCGCGCATCGGCAGGCGCACACGTTGCGCGGGGTCGAAACGCTCGCCCACCGCGGTCGGCAGGCCGGCGCTCTCGCTGCCGAAAACCAGCCAGTCGCCGCGCTGCCAGGCCACGTCGGCAAACAGGCGGCTGCCTCGGGTGGTGAAGGCAAAACGCCGCGCCGGGTCCGGGTTTTCGGCGTCGATGAAAACCGACCACGACGTATGCCGGCGTACGCTGGCATATTCGTGGTAGTCGAGCCCGGCGCGTTGCAGCAGCTTGTCGTCCATCGAAAATCCGAGCGGCTCGATCAGGTGTAGCGCGCAGCCGGTATTGGCCGCCAGCCGGATCACGTTGCCGGTGTTGGGCGGAATTTCAGGCTGCACCAGGACGATGTTGAACATGCGGCGATTCTCAAGTGTCGCCGGGTGCGGGTGTGCGTGCGACGACCCAGACGTGGACTTCGGTGGCGCCGCCGGCCAGCAGCACACGGGCTGCTTCGGCGGCGGTCGCGCCACTGGTCATCACATCGTCCACCAGCGCCACGCAGCGGCCGCGCAGGCGCGCGCCTGGGCCCGGTGCGATGCCGAAGGCGCCGCGGATGCGGGCGGCGCGCTGCTCGCGCGGCAGGTCGGCCAGGTGCGGTGTGTCGATCAGGCGGCACAGCAGGTCGGGGCGCGCCTGGACGTCCATCTGCGCCGCCACCCGCCGTGCCAACTCCCAGGCCTGGTTCATGCCGCGCTCGGCCAGCCGCTCGGTCGATAGCGGCACCGGCAGCAGCAGGCTCGGACCTTGACTTTCGGCGGCGCGCACGGCATCGGCCAATACGGCTGCCAGTGCCGGCGCGAGATCGAGTGCGGCCCGAAATTTGAATGCCGCGACCAGGCGGCTCCACGGGTAGGCGTAATCGACCGCTGCGACGCTGTGTGCAAACGGCGGCGGGCTGCGCAGGCAGGCAGCGCATACCGAAGTTCCGCTCGGCACCGCGATCGCACACACGCCGCAGCGATGGCGTGGCGCGGCATGACGTTGCAGACAGTCGGTGCAGATCCGCGCCGAACTCCAGCCGCGGCACACCGCACACAATGTGGGCAACAGGGAGTGCAGCGGCATCGGCTCAATATACTGCCCGGCACCACGATGAGAGCCGCGCGATTCGATCCCCTGTTTGTCCGCAGCGCGGCGCGCTGCAGATAGGCCATGGCAGTCAAGGCCATCGATGCAGCGGCATTGGCGCGTACGCAACGGCGCCAGGGCTGCGCCGCCACGGCGCCGTGGTTGCACGCCGAAGTCGCGCGGCGCATGGCCGAACGCCTGCCGGTGATCCGGCAACAACCCGACGTGGTGATCGACTGGTGGGCCCATGCCGGCGCCAGTCAGGCGCTGCTGGCGCAGGCCTATCCGCGAGCGCGGCTGATCTGCGTCGAAGCCGCGGCACGGGCGCCAGCGCGCGAGCGCCAGCGTGCGCCCTGGTGGTCGATGCAGCGTTGGCGGCGCGAGCCGCCGGCACCGATCGACGAGGCCGCGCTGCCGGCGAGCGCGGGGCAGCTGCTATGGGCCAACATGATGCTGCATGCGGTGCCTGACCCCGAGGTCTCGATGCGGCGTTGGCGCCGCGCGCTGGCCGTCGATGGCTTCGTGATGTTTTCGACCCTGGGCCCCGATACCTTGGCCGGCCTGCGCGCGCTGTACCGCGACGCCGGCTGGGGCGCGGCGCATGCCGCCTTCACCGATATGCATGATTTGGGCGACATGCTCGTCGCGGCGGGGTTTGCCGGTCCGGTGATGGACCAGGAACGGCTCACGCTCACCTGGCCCACACCCGAAGCCTTGCTGGGCGAATTGCGCACCCTCGGTGGCAATGCCGACCCGGCGCGATTCTCGGGCTTGCGCACGCCGCGCTGGCGCTTGCGGCTGCTCGATGCGTTGCGCGAGCGGGCCGGCGCCGATGGGCGCATCACACTCGATTTCGAGTTGGTCTATGGCCACGCCTTCAACCCGCTGCCCCGCGCCAAAGTGGCGGGCGAGACGCGCGTGCCGCTCGACGATCTGCGCGCAATGGCGCGCGGTGGGCGGCGTTCGGGCGGGTGAAGGCCGGAGCGCTCGGACGCTGGGCTAAAATCCTACGTTGCCCAGCTTGGCCGCATTGTGCATACGCCTTCGCTGAGCACGCCTAACGCCCCATGACCACTGCCACCGCGCCCCGACCCTGGCCTGCGCCCAATGCAAACGGCGCCGCGCTGGCGTGGCGCTTTGCCAGGGTTCTGGACGGCGGTGCGGGCGGGCTGCAATGGGTGCTCAAGCGCAATTGCTCAAACACTCCGAGGCAGTTGTTCGGTACCTACCTGGCGCTGTGCGCGGTGTCGCTGACCATCGCGCTGGGCTTTACCTGGCACGGTGCATCGCCGGTGTTGGCCTTTGCCGGCATCGAGCTGCTTTTGGTGGGCGCGGCCCTGCTGGTTTATGCCCGGCACGCCACCGACCAGGAGTGCATCACCCTGGCCGACGGCGCGCTCAGTGTCGAGCACCGGCGCGGCCAACAAACCGAGCATGCACAATTCCGCGCCGCCTGGGTGCGCGTGGAGCCGCGTCACGGCGAAGGCTCGCTGGTCGAGCTGTCGGGCGACGGCCGCCAATCTTTCGTCGGCCGCTACCTGCGGCCGGACATGCGAAGCCCGCTGGCGCAAGAACTGCGCGCGGCGCTGCGGGCGAGTTGCGCCCTCATGCCCGACGCCGAACCGAAGATCTCTCGAGGAAACGCCGGGCCGCCCCAAGTTTCCTTGCTCCCCCTCGGGGGGGTGGACGCCGCATTGCGGCGGCCTGGGGGGCGCTCAGTCAATCAAGCACCGAAGTGACGACGATGAACCACCTTTTCTCGCTCTGCCAACGCCTGACCCAGGCCTCGCTGACCCTGGGCGCCCTGCTCGCCACGACGGCTGCGCTGGCCGTCAACAGCCTGCCCGGTGGCCCGGCCGTGAACCAGCTCGACCTGCATCCGCCGGTGACCAGGATCGCTGCCGAGCAGCAGTGGCTGCACTACTACCTGATGGTGATTTGTTCGGTGATTTTCGTCGCCGTCTTCGGCGTGATGTTCTATTCGATCTTCAAGCACCGCAAGTCCAAGGGCGCCAAGGCAGCCAACTTCCACGAGAGCGTGGGCGTCGAGATCGCCTGGACGGTGGTGCCTTTCCTGATCGTCATCGGGATGGCGCTGCCGGCCACCAAGGTGGTGGTGGCGATGAAGGACACCACCAATGCCGACCTGACCATCAAGGCCACCGGCTACCAGTGGAAATGGGGCTACGACTACATGAAGGGGGAAGGCGAGGGCATCGGCTTCCTGTCCACGCTGGACGCCACGCATCGCCAAATGAGCGACAGCGGCAAGCCCGCCGCCACCGACGACTACCTGCTCAAGGTCGATAACCCGCTGGTGGTGCCGGTGGACAAGAAGATCCGCATCATCACCACCGCCAACGACGTGATCCACGCCTGGATGGTGCCGGCCTTCGGCGTCAAGCAAGACGCGATCCCGGGCTTCGTTCGCGACACCTGGTTCCGCGCTGAAAAGGTCGGCGACTACTATGGCCAGTGCGCCGAACTGTGCGGCAAGGAGCACGCCTACATGCCGATCCACGTCAAGGTGCTGAGCCAGACCGACTATGCCGCCTGGGTCGATGGCAAGAAGAAAGTCATGGCCGCGCTGGCCGACGACCCGATGAAGGAATGGAAGCTCGAGGAGATGATCGCTCGCGGCGAGAAGGTCTATAACACCAACTGCGCCGCCTGCCACAAGGCCGACGGCACCGGCGCCGGCCCGATCAAGCCGCTGGCGGCCTCGCCGATCGTGCTCGACGCGGACATGGGCAAGCAGATCGCCACTGTGCTCAATGGCGCGGCCGGCGGCGCGATGCCGGCCTGGAAGCAGCTCTCGGACACCGAGCTGGCGGCCGTCATCACCTACACCAAAAATTCGTGGACGAACAAGACCGGGCAGCTGGTGCAGCCCAAAGAAATCGTCGCCGCGCGCAAGTAAAACCGCATCGCAAGCAAAAGGTACCGCCCCATGAGCGCAGTTCTCGACCAGCACGGCCAGGCCCATTCGCACGGCCATGACGATCACCACGACCATGCCCCCAGCGGCTGGCGGCGCTGGGTGTTTGCCACCAACCACAAGGACATCGGCACGATGTACCTGCTGTTTAGCTTCACGATGCTGATGATCGGCGGCGTGCTGGCGCTGGCCATCCGGGCCGAGCTGTTCCAGCCCGGCTTGCAGTACGTGAACCCCGAGCTGTTCAACCAGTTCACCACCATGCACGGCCTGATCATGGTCTTCGGCGCGATCATGCCGGCCTTCGTCGGCTT
>CADEDE010000080.1 GCA_902825995.1 uncultured Burkholderiales bacterium | reverse complement strand
TGAACCGGGTGTTGCGCTTCCTCGGCGGAAGCACGGCGCAGGCTGCCCAGCGCGTGTTCGATCTCTACAAGCGCCACGCTGGCGAGGTGAACGCCGCGTCGGACGAGATGGTTCGCCGCCATGCGACGGCCATTCGTGAGCGCACCATGCCAGGCGACGCCTTGCTGCGCACGGTGCATGAGTCCGCATCGGTGATCTCGGTGCCAGCGGTGTCGTCGAAGGAGAAGCAGCCGGACAACTTCTTCCGCAAGCGCGGCGGCGGTTGGGAGGCTCGGTTCAATCGCGGGAACAGAATCAACATCGTCGGCGTGGACAAGGGCGCGGAGTACATCAACCTGCTGCTGGCGCACCCGGATCGGGAGGCATCCGTCTACGAGGTCGTTTGCGGCTACGCGCTGGGCGTCGCCGAGCAGGTGAGTTCCGGACTGGAGCACGATGACATCGAGGAGGGTTTCCAGGTAACGACCGGAGCGCCGCTGGGCGACGCAGGCGTCGTGGTGGACAGGAAGGCAGTCGAGCAGTATCGAGCCAAGTACCAGTCACTTGTGACCGAGAAGGCGGAAGCCGAGCAAGACGGCGACCACCAGCGTGTGGAGGAAATCGAGGACGAGCTGGCCCAGATCGCCGATGCGCTCACGGCGGGCGTCGGCAAGGGCGGCAAGCTCCGCAAGGCGGGCGACAAGCGAAAAAATGTCCGGGACGCCTTCCGCAACGCCGTCAATCGGGCGATCACGGCCATCGGGAAGTACGACAAACCCCTGGCCGAGCACCTGAAGTCCAGCATCAAGCACGGCAACGAGGTGGTCTACCGGCCCGGAACGCCCATCGTCTGGGACGTCCGCCCCATCGTCAACGAGTAGCCCCGCCCGTGGTCGAGTCGCCCGCGTCAGGGCGGTTTTCCTGACGAACAAGCCGCCGGAAACCCGCGCCAGTGCTGGGGCGGGTGCGAAGTCCTCCTTCGCAGAAACAGAGAATGGGCGGCATCTGAGAACGGAAAACGACCCGAAACCGGGGTATCCGGGGCGGCGGCGCCCTTCGCAGCGCGGCCCGAACCCGCTCCAGCACTGGGGGGAACGGGCGAAAAAAAACCAACCGAGAACGGTTGGTTTCTTAAATGTTGGTGGAGCCGGCGGGAATCGAACCCGCGTCCGCAAGCCATCACCGGACAGTTCTACATGCGTAGCTGGCTGATTTGTTTTCTCACCCCTCGAGTCGCGCAGCAGCACGCTACTCTCGGAGCCAGTCACTTGATCTCGTCCTGAACCGAATGACGCGGCTCAGCACCAGCCGATGTGAATGACCTCTCAGTCGTCGGTCTTGCGACCTTCAACCCGGCCCATCGGCCTGCCGTTGAGAGGCTCACCGGTTTTAAGCGGCGAGTGCGTACGTTTGATCGTTCGCAGTTACTTTGTTTCCAGTGGATTTACGAGCGAACTGGTGCTCGGCATGCCCTGCGTCGGATCCGTACCCGCGTCGAAACCAGGTCGGCCCCTCAACCTCTAGTTTAGGCCAGTTGCAGCCAATGCAAGAGCGCAGCGGGATCGGCCAGCACGGCGTGCGCACCCCAGGCGTCGATCGGCTCGCCCTGGCCGAGGTATCCCCAGGCAGCCGCCAGTGTGGTCATCCCGGCCGCACGACCGGCCTGGATGTCGCGATGGTCGTCGCCGACATAGGCGCATGCCGATGCATCGACACCGGCCCGGCGCGCGGCTTCGAGGAGCGGTGCGGGGTGCGGCTTGCTGTGCGCTGTCGTGTCGCCACTGATGACCACGGCCGCCCGGGTGTGCAGACGCAGGCCCTCGACCACCGGTTGCGTGAAGCGCGCAGCCTTGTTGGTCACGATGCCCCAGCGGCGGCTGTCGGCATCCAGGCGATCGAGCACCGACGCCATGTCGGCGAAGACAGCCGTCTGCTCCAGCAAGCCCGCCTGATAGTGCTCGAGGAACTCATGTCGCAATGCATCGAAACCGTCTTCGCCCGGCTTGACCCCGAAGGCAGCGCCAATCATCCCGCGCGCACCGGAGCCGACCAGCGGGCGCAAGGCCGAGAGGGGCAGCGGCGCCAGGCTGCGTGCCAGCCGCATTGCATTGGCTGCGCCGGCAAGATCCGGCGCGCTATCGATCAAGGTGCCATCCAGGTCGAACAGCACCAACTCTGTATCGACGCTCATGACGCCGGCCGTCGGCACGCGAAGAGGTAGTTCACGCTGGTATCGTCCGACAGCCAGTAGCGGCCGATGATCGGGTTGTACTGCATACCGCGCGCGTGTTCGAGCCGCAGGCCGGCGTCGCGGCACCACTGCGCCAGTTCACTCGGGCGAATGAACTTGGCGTACTCATGGGTGCCCTTGGGCAGCAGGTTCAACATATGCTCTGCGCCGACGATGGCGAACAGAAACGACTTGGCGTTGCGGTTGAGTGTGGAGAAAAACAGCTGGCCACCCGGCTTGACCAGCGCGGCGCAGGCGCGCACGACCGAAGCCGGGTCAGGCACGTGCTCGAGCATTTCCATGCAGGTCACGACATCGAAGCAGGCGGGCTGCGCCGTTGCCAGGGCCTCGACGGCCACCTCGCGATACTCGATGTTCTCGACGCCGGCCTCGAGCGCATGCAGCTGCGCTACCTTGAGCGGTTTGGCGGCCAGGTCGATGCCCAGCACGGCCGCGGCGCCGCGGCGCGCCATGGCTTCGGCCAGTATGCCGCCGCCGCAGCCGACATCGAGCACCTGCCGGCCGCGCACGCCACCCGCGCCGAGTAGCCGCTCGATCCAATCCAGGCGCAAGGGGTTGATCTGGTGCAGTGGCTTGAACTCGCTGCTCGGATCCCACCAACGGTGGGCGAGCTCGCTGAATTTGGCCAATTCCTGAGGGTCGGCATTGATTGTCATCATGTCGGAATGCTAGCGATACGCGGGGCCAGAAACAGAAAACCCCGCCGCAGCGGGGTTTCCTTCGCAGCAATCGGCGTGCCGATTACTTCTTGGTGCGCGTACCGACGACCTCGATCTCGACGCGGCGGTTCTTCGCCTTGCCTTCCTTGGTCTTGTTGTCGGCCACGGGCTGCTTCTCGCCCTTGCCTTCGGTATAGACGCGGCTCTTCTCGACGCCCTTGCTCACCAAGTAAGCCTTGACGGCTTCGGAGCGGTTTACCGACAGCTTCTGGTTCGAAGCATCGGAGCCGTCGCTGTCGGTATGGCCAACCGCGATGATGACTTCGAGGTTGATGTCCTTGGTCTTGCCGACGAGGTCGTCGAGCTTGGCTTTGGCTTCCGGCTTGAGCACCGATTTATTGACGTCGAAGAACGCGTCAGCGGCGAAGGTGACCTTCTCGCTCACCGGGGCCGGCGGCGGGGGGGGCGGCGGCGGCGGGCGCGGGGCCACAACAGGCGCCGGCGGGGCCGCAACGGGAGCCGGCGGCGGGGGCGGCGGGGGCGGGGGCTTCAGCGCGCCATCGCAGGTTGCGACGGCGGTGGCCGGCGTCCAAAAGGCGTCGCGCCAGCAATGCTCGTTGGTGCCGTTCTTCCAGGTGATGCCATCGACGTTGCGCCAGTTGTCGATGGCCTTGGGGGCCATGCCGGTGTGGGCAGCGGCGACCGCAGCGATCGGGGCGGCAAACGCAACGGCGGCGAAGAGTATCGCCACCTTGTTCAATTTCTTCATTGATTGTCCTCTCGAGGAAAGCCGCAGTTGCCTGCGAAACGTCCGGATTGGGAAGCGATAAAACCTGGCAAACACCCGGTTTGGCGAGCGCCCACCACCGACCAAGTCATTGTGCCAGAGGTTCTTCGGTGGGCTGTATTTTGACTTCCGCGGGCACCGCCAGCGGCCCCAATGTTGCGTCAGTGCTACAGCCGGCGCCGAATAGAATCAACCCCTTCCTCAGCGGCCACGGCCCACGCCGCGCCGCATTTCCCCTCCCAAATTCATGAGCTCCTTCGCCAAGGAAACCCTGCCCGTCAGCCTCGAAGAGGAGATGCGCCGTTCGTACCTCGATTACGCGATGAGCGTGATCGTCGGCCGCGCTCTGCCCGATGCGCGCGACGGCCTCAAGCCCGTGCATCGGCGCGTGCTGTTCGCCATGCATGAGCTGAATAACGACTGGAACCGGCCGTACAAAAAGTCCGCGCGCATCGTCGGCGATGTGATCGGCAAATACCACCCGCATGGCGACACCGCCGTCTATGACACCATCGTGCGCATGGCGCAGGATTTTTCGCTGCGTCACATGCTGGTTGACGGCCAGGGCAATTTCGGTTCGGTCGATGGCGACAACGCCGCGGCGATGCGCTACACGGAAATCCGGCTGTCGAAGATCGCCCACGAGATGTTGGAAGACCTCGACAAGGAAACCGTCGATTTCGGTCCCAACTACGACGGCAGCGAAAAAGAGCCGCTGGTGCTGCCCAGCCGGCTGCCGAATCTGCTGGTCAACGGCAGCGCCGGCATTGCGGTGGGCATGGCCACCAATATCCCGCCGCACAACCTCAACGAAGTCGTCGATGCCTGCCTGCATCTGCTGAAGAACGGCGAGGCGACGATCGAAGAGTTGATGGAGATCATCCCGGCGCCGGACTTTCCCACGGCAGGAATCATCTACGGCGTCAACGGCGTGCGCGAGGGCTACCGCACCGGGCGCGGCAAGGTGGTGATGCGCGCCAGATGCCACTTCGAGGATATCGACAAGGGCGCGCGGCAGTCGATCATCGTCGATGAGATCCCCTATCAAGTAAACAAGAAGACCCTGCTCGAACGCATCGCCGAGCTGGTGCACGAGAAGAAGTTGGAGGGCATCAGCCACATCCAGGACGAGAGCGACAAGTCCGGCATGCGCGTGGTGATCGAGTTGAAGCGCGGCGAAGTGCCCGAGGTGGTGCTGAACAACCTGTACAAGCAGACGCAGTTGCAGGACACCTTCGGCATCAATATGGTCGCGCTGATCGACGGCCAGCCCAAGCTGTGCAACCTGAAGCAGTTGCTCGAAATCTTCCTCGAGCACCGCCGCGAAGTGGTGACGCGGCGCACCGCGTTCGAGCTGAAGAAGGCCCGAGAGCGCGGCCATGTGCTCGAAGGCCTGGCCGTGGCGCTGGCCAATATCGACGAATTCATCGAGACCATCAAGACCAGCCCGACGCCGCCGGTGGCCAAGGCCGCGCTGATGGCCAAGAGCTGGGACAGCGGCCTGGTGCGCGAGATGCTCGTGCGCGCCGAGGCCGACACGCCGGGCGGACGCGCGGCATTCCGGCCCGAGGGCCTGCCGCCGCACTACGGCATGCAGCCCGATGGCCTGTACCGCCTGTCGGACGACCAGGCGCAGGAAATCCTGCAGATGCGCTTGCAGCGCCTGACCGGCCTGGAGCAGGACAAGATCGTCGGCGAGTACAAGGAAGTGATGGCGCAGATCGCCGACCTGCTCGACATCCTGTCCAAACCGAATCGCGTGACGACGATCATTGCCGAAGAGCTCGCGGCATTGAAAGCCGAATTCGGCAGCAGCAAGCTCGCCGCGCGGCGCAGCCAGATCGAGCGCAATGTGCAGGAGCTGGGTACCGAGGATCTGATCACGCCCGCCGATATGGTGGTCACGCTCAGCCACACCGGCTATGTCAAGAGCCAGCCTCTGGGTGAATACCGCGCGCAACGCCGCGGCGGGCGCGGCAAGCAGGCCACGCAGACCAAGGAAGACGACTGGGTTGACCAGCTCTTCATCGCCAATACGCACGACTGGATCCTGTGTTTCTCGAATCGCGGCCGGGTCTATTGGCTGAAGGTCTGGGAAGTGCCGCAGGGCGGGCGCGCCTCGCGCGGCAAGCCGATCGTCAATATGTTCCCGCTGCAGGGCGACGAGAAGATTACCGTCGTGCTGCCGCTGACCGGCGAGTTCCGCAGCTTCCCGGCGGATCACTTCATCTTCATGGGCACCGCCCTGGGCACGGTGAAGAAGACCTCGCTGGATGAATTCAGCAACCCGCGCAAGGCCGGCATCATCGCGGTCGATCTCGACCCGAACGACTTCCTGATCGGTGCCGCACTCACCGACGGCAAGCACGATGTGATGCTCTTCTCCGACGGCGGCAAGGCGGTGCGCTTCGACGAGGACGATGTGCGTTCGATGGGCCGCAATGCCCGCGGCGTGCGCGGCATGATGCTCGAGCCCGGGCAGAGCGTGATCGCGATGCTGGTCGCCGAGGACGAAACCCAATCCGTGCTCACGGCCACCGAACACGGCTACGGCAAGCGCACCTCGATCGCCGAGTACACCCGCCACGGCCGTGGCACCAAGGGCATGATCGCGATCCAGCAAAGCGAGCGCAACGGCAAGGTCGTCGCCGCCACCCTGGTGCGCCCGGAAGACGAAATCATGCTGATCACCGACCGCGGCGTGCTGGTGCGCACCCGGGTCTCAGAGATTCGCGAGCTCGGCCGCGCCACCCAAGGCGTGACCCTGATTGCGCTCGACGATGGTTCCGCCTTGAGCGGCCTGCAACGCATCGTCGAAAACGATGCCAACGACGCGGGCGCTGTCGATGGCGACGCGGCACCCAACGAGGAGAACACTTGATGTGGCGAGCAATGGCGATAGCCTTGACGATGAGCATCGGCGTTGCCGGCCCCGCGGCTGCGCAAACCAAGAAGGAGTTGATCGCCAAATTGCTGCAATTGCAGCAGCCCGGCATCGACAATATCGGCCGCGCGCTGGCCGGGCAGACATCGCAGCGGGTCTTGCAGGCGGCGGGCCAGGCCTTGCCGCGCCTGCCGGCCGACAAACGCGAGAGCGTCGCCAAGGATATTCAGGGCGATGTGAAGAAGTTCTACGACGAGGTCGAGCCGATTCTGCGCAAACGCGCCGCCGAGTTGGCGCCGGCCACGCTGTCGCCGATCTATGAAGAAAAGTTCAGCGAGGACGAGATCAAGACCGTGATCGCCTGGCTCGAATCGCCGGCCTCGAAGAAGCTGCAGCAGGTGAGCGTCGAGATCGAAAGTTCGCTGGCGCAGAAGGTCGTCGCCGATACGCGCGGCAGCGTCGAGACCAAGCTGAAGGCGCTCGAGGCCAGCCTGGCCAAGCGCCTGGGCATCGCGCCGCCGCCGAATCCCGCGAATGCCGCGAGCGGCGCATCGGGGCCGAAGAAATAGCGAACCGTTCGCCGGCGCTTCGATGACCCAGACCCCGCCGCCCATGCCGGATCTGCCGGCGCTGCGCCAGCAGATCGACGCCGTTGACCGCGAATTGCTGGCGCTGCTGAACCGCCGCGCTGGCCTGGCGCTGGCGGTCGGCGAGGTGAAGAAGCACGATGGCTCGCCGGTCTTCCGGCCCGAACGCGAAGCCCAGGTCATCGATGGCCTGAAGGCCGCCAATACCGGCCCGCTGCGCACCGAGAGCGTGGCCCCGATCTGGCGCGAAATCATGTCGGCCTGCCGCGCCCTGGAATCGCCCACGCGCGTGGCCTATCTCGGCCCCGCAGGCACCTTCAGCGAACAGGCCGCGCTGGGCTATTTCGGCTCGTCGATCGTGCCTGTGCCTTGCATCAGCATCGACGAGGTCTTCCGCAGCACGGCCGGCGGCGCCGCGGATTTCGGCGTCGTGCCGGTCGAAAATTCAACCGAAGGCGTAATCGCGCGCTCGCTCGATTTGTTCCTGGGCACGCCCCTGGCGATCGTCGGCGAAACCAGTCTGCTGGTCCGCCACAACCTGCTGCGCAAGAGCGAAACGCTGGCTGGCGTTCAGGCGGTCTGCGCGCACCCGCAGGCGCTGGCGCAATGCCACACCTGGCTGGCCGATCACCTGCCCCATGTGGAGCGCCGCCCCGTGGCCAGCAATGCCGAAGGCGCGCGGCTGGCTGCATCGGATGCGCTGCTGGCCGCCGTCGCCAGCGAGCGAGCGGCCAGCGAGTACGGCCTGCATGTGGTCGCGCCCGCGATCCAGGACGACCCGCACAACCGCACGCGCTTTGCCATCGTCGCGCACTCCGAACGGCATCCGCGGCCGAACGCCTCCGGCAATGACTGCACCAGCCTGGTGGTGTCGGTGAGCAACCGCCCCGGCGCCGTGCACGACATGCTGGTGCCGCTGAAAGCACATGGTGTATCGATGACGCGCTTCGAGTCGCGGCCGGCCCGCTCGGGCCAATGGGAGTACTACTTCTATATCGATATCGCCGGCCACCCCGACGAGCCTCACGTGGCCGCGGCGCTGAAGGAATTGCGCGGCGTGTGCGCCTTCTACAAGCTGCTCGGCACCTACCCACTGGATACGCACTGACACGATCGCCATGTTCAACCAACTCGGCCTGATCGGCTGCGGCCTGATGGGCGGCTCCTTCGCCCTGGCGCTCAAGCGCGCCGGCCTGGTCAAGCGCGTCATCGGCTACAGCAAATCGCCCTCGACCACCGAGCGCGCGAAGAAGCTCGGCGTCATCGACGACACCGCCGAATCGGCGCTGCTGGCGGTATCGGGCTCCGACATCGTCTTGATCGCCGTGCCGGTGGCGGCCACCGAAGCCACCTTCAAGGCCATCCGCCACCTGGTCGAGCCGGGCGTGCTGTTCATGGATGTGGGTTCGACCAAACGCGATGTCGTCGATGCCGCGCGCCGCGTCCTCAAGGAGCGCGTGCCGAGCTTCGTGCCGGCGCACCCGATCGCGGGCAAGGAAGTCGCCGGCATCGCCCATTCCGATGCCGCGCTGTACGCGGGTCGGCAGGTGATCCTGACGCCGCTGCCCAGCACCAATCCCGATCTGGTGCAAAAGGCCACCGATGTCTGGAGCGCGATCGGCGCGCAGGTGTTGAAGATGACGCCGGAGAATCACGACGCCGCCTTTGCCGCCGTGAGCCACCTGCCGCATCTGCTGGCCTTCGCGTATTTCAGCGCCGTGGTCAAGCAACCGGCGGGCGATGACTTCCTCGCGCTGGCCGGCCCGGGCTTTCGCGATTTCACGCGCATCGCGGCCAGCGACCCAGCGGTGTGGCGTGACATCCTGGTCTCCAACCGCGAAGAAATCCTGAAGCAATCGCTGCGCTTTCGGCATACCCTGGATGCACTCGAGCATGTCATCCGCTCCGGCAATGTCGAAGCGCTCGAAGACCTGTTGCGCCAGGCCGCCGATGCGCGCGGCGGCTGGCAGATGAACGTCGGCGGGTCCAAGGCGCCGGCCCCGCGCTGACGCTCGGCCCGTGGTTCCGATCCCGTTTCTCGATCTGCCGCCGCTGGTGGGCGCCAGCGGCACGCTGCGCCTGCCGGGCTCGAAGAGCATTTCCAACCGCGTGCTGCTGCTGGCCGGTCTGGCCGACGGCGTCACCGAAATCCACGACCTGCTCGACTCCGACGATACGAAGGTCATGCTGGCGGCGCTGGCGCAATTGGGCTGCGGCATCGAGCGCGAAGGCGCGACGCTGCGCGTGCGCGGCCTCGGCGGCCGCCTGGCGATGCACGAGGCCGAGCTCTTCCTGGGCAATGCCGGCACCGCGATGCGCCCGCTGGCCGCCGCGCTGGCCGTGCTCAGCGCCACGCAAGGCGGGCGCTTCGTGCTACGCGGCGTGCCGCGCATGCACCAGCGGCCGATCGGCGACCTGGTGAATGCTTTGCGCCAGCTCGGCTGCGCTATCGACGAGCTCGGCCAGGCCGGTTATCCGCCCTTGGCGCTGTATGGCGCGGCGGGCGGCGCGCTGGCCACCGGCCAGGCGATCCGCGTGCGCGGCGATGTATCGAGCCAGTTCCTGACCGCGCTGCTGCTGGCATTGCCGCTGGCCAGCACCGAGGCCGCGATCGCCATCGAGGTCGAAGGCGAATTGATTTCCAAGCCCTATGTGGAGATCACGCTGGCCTTGCTGGAGCGCTTTGGCATCGCGGTGGCGCGCGAAGGCTGGCAGCGCTTCACCATTCCCGCGGCGAGCCGCTACCGCTCGCCAGTCAGCATTCACGTCGAGGGCGATGCGTCGTCGGCGTCGTATTTCGTCGCGCTGGGCGCGATTGCCGCCACGCAGGCGCCGCTGCGCATCGAGGGCGCTGGCAGCGATTCGATCCAGGGCGATATCCGTTTCATCGAGGCCGCGCGTGCGATGGGCGCCGAGGTGCGCAGCCAGGCCAATGCGCTGGAAGTTCGCCGTGGCGCTTGGCCGCTGAAGGCCATCACGCTCGACTGCAACCACATTCCCGATGCGGCGATGACGCTGGCGGTCATGGCGCTGTATGCCGACGGGCCATCGACGCTCACCAATATCGCGAGCTGGCGGGTCAAGGAAACCGACCGCCTGAGCGCAATGGCGACCGAGCTGCGCAAGCTCGGCGCCAAGGTCGATGAAGGCGCGGACTGGATTCGCGTCACACCGCCGACGACCTGGAAAGCAGCCAGCCTGCACACCTACGACGACCACCGCATGGCGATGTGCGGCTCGCTGGCGGCCTTCGGCGGCGTGCCGGTGCGCATCGAAGACCCGGCCTGCGTGGCCAAGACTTTCCCGGACTATTTCGAGACCCTGTTTTCGCTGGCCCGCGCCGAACCGCGGCAAGTGCCGGTGATCGCCATCGACGGCCCGACCGCCTCGGGCAAGGGCACCCTGGCCGCGGCGGTGGCCGAACGCCTGGGCTACCACCTGCTCGATTCGGGTTCGCTGTACCGCGTGGCCGCACTGGCCGCCGCGCGCGCCGGCCTGCTCGACGGCGACGAAGCCGACGCCCAGGCGATTGCCGCGCTGGCCGCCACCCTGCCGCTGCGCTTCGAGTCCGGCCACATCTGGCTCGGCGTTGAGGACGTCACCGACACCCTGCGCGACGAGGCCGTGGGCCTGGCCGCATCGCGCGTCTCGGCCCTGCCCGCCGTGCGCCAGGCCCTGCATGGGCTGCAACTCTCGTTTCGCCGCGCGCCGGGCCTGGTGGCCGATGGCCGCGATATGGGCAGCGTGGTCTTCCCCGATGCGGCGCTCAAGATCTACCTCACCGCGAGCGCCGGCCAACGCGCCGAACGGCGCTACAAGCAATTGATTTCAAAGGGAATTTCCGCTAACATCGACGCTCTTCGCGCCGACCTCCTGGCCCGCGACGCACGCGATACGAATCGCCCCGTCGCACCCTTGAAGCCGGCACAAGATGCGCTGTTGCTCGACAACTCCGCGGTCACGATCGAGCAATCGCTTGCGTGGGTGCTGGATGCGTGGGCTCAGCGCAGGCCATTCAATTCATTGAGCGGCTGAACAGGCCGCCGCACCTCTCCGGCGCGGCGATTCGCAACCCAAGCGCCACGCCCGTGGCAGAACTGCCGGCACACCACCTCCCTGTTTCGCCGGCGCCAGGAAACCCTCCATGTCCCAAACCCAAACTGCCACCCCCCCGGCCGCGGATTCGTTCGCCGCCATGTTCGAAGCCAGCCTGCAAAAGCGTGATATGCGCGCGGGCGAAGTCATCTCGGCGGAAGTCGTCCGCATCGAGCACAGCTTCGTGGTGGTGAATGCCGGCCTCAAGAGCGAGGCCTATGTTCCGATCGAGGAATTCAAGAACGATACCGGCGAGCTCGAAGTCGTGATCGGCGATTTCGTCTCCGTCGCCATCGATGCGCTGGAAAACGGCTACGGCGACACCATCCTGTCGCGCGACAAGGCCAAGCGCCTGGCTTCGTGGCTGTCGCTCGAAACCTCGCTCGATTCCGGTGAGTTCGTCGTCGGCACCGTCAACGGCAAGGTCAAGGGCGGCCTCACGGTGCTGGTCAACGGCATCCGCGCCTTCCTGCCCGGCTCGCTGCTCGACACGCGCCCGGTCAAGGACCTGTCGCCGTTCGAAGGCAAGACGATGGAGTTCAAGGTCATCAAGCTCGACCGCAAGCGCAACAACGTGGTGTTGTCGCGCCGCGC
>CADEDE010000079.1 GCA_902825995.1 uncultured Burkholderiales bacterium | reverse complement strand
ACCACCGTGCCTACTTCGAGCTTCGCGCTCGGCGCCGGATAAACGCTGTTCGTTATACATGCAAGGAACTCAAAAATGAGCGTTGACCACTTCGCACAAAAAGCTGGTAGCTACGAGCAGAATCAAAGCCGCGTGGACAATGTTGCGAACATTGCCAAATCAGTTTTGGAAACTATTGAATTCGATCAATCAATGCACATAGTCGATTTCGGCTCTGGCACAGGATTGCTATTGGAGAAAATCGCACCCTACGTCGGAAAAATTACTGCAGTAGACATTTCCAAATCAATGAATTTGCAACTGCACGAAAAACGAAGCCGCCTAGGCTGCGAAATCGACATTTTGGAAGTAGACCTCGAGAAAACAAGCATCCCGCTTCAAGTTGATGGCGTCGTGTCATCTATGACGATGCACCATGTTGAAAACATCGAGGCCATGTTCGTCAAGTTCTATTCAATGGTTAAAGCCGGTGGCTTTATCGCCATCTCTGACCTCGACACCGAGGATGGCAGTTTCCACACTGAGGATGAGAGCACAGGCGTTTTCCATCACGGTTTTGAGAGGGGGGCTTTTGCCAAAGCTGCCATTAAAGCTGGATTTCAGTTGGCAAAGGTATCCTCCGCTAGCGTTATCCATAAGCCGCAAGGTGATTATGGTGTGTTCCTACTTACGGCTGTCCGACTCGCGGGGCGATGAACAAAAACCGGATATGAGGCGTGATGCATTCGGGGCCAGTGGGCACGTGACCACCAAGCCCTCCATCTGCGAACTGAGCCGCCGAACACGAGGCCAAAGTTTGAGCCGGATCGTTGCAGAGCTTAGAACTACCCTGCTTGGTTGGAAAGCGTACTTCGGCATTACCGAAGTGCCGAGCCCTCTGCGCGAGCTGGACAAATGGATTCGGCGACGGTTACGCTGCTATGCATGGAAGCAATGGGGATCGAGGGGCTATCGCGAGCTGCGCAAGCGTGGCGTGTCCGTGCGCGAAGCATGGAACGTCAGCAAGAGCGCACATGGCCCGTGGCGAATCTCGCAAACCCCGGCACTATCGGTGGCGATGCCAACGAGTTTCTTCTGCGCGATGGGCTTGCCACAATTGGCTGCGGCCAAGGCCTGACGCGCATGCATTCAACGCAACGAACCGCCGTGTACGTGACCCGTACGCACGGTGGTGTGGGAGCGATGAATCCGCTGGACGATGCGGCGTTTTGGCAGCCGGCACCTTTGTTGGCGAGGTTGGCGGTGCAAGGAAAGTCGCTGACCTGACGGTCGATGCCGCGCTCGAGGGCTGCGGCCGTTTTGTGCGCGCCGCGTGAGCCTTACTTCGGCGCCAGCCGGATCGCTCCATCCAGCCGAATCACCTCGCCGTTGAGCATCTCGTTCTCGACGATCTGCTGGACCAGCTTGGCATAGTCGGCGGGAGTGCCGAGGCGGCTCGGGAAGGGCACGCTGGCGGCCAGCGCGTCCTGCACTTCCTGCGGCATGCCAAACAGCATCGGCGTGCCGAAAAGGCCCGGCGCGATGCTCATGTTGCGAATGCCGTTGCGCGCGAGGTCGCGGGCTATGGCCAAGGTCATGCCGACGATGCCGCCCTTGCTGGCGGCGTAGGCGGCCTGGCCGATCTGGCCGTCGTAGGCGGCGACGCTCGCGGTGGAGATCAGCACGCCGCGTTCACCGCTGGGTTCGGGTGCGTTCTTGCACATGGCCTCGGCGGCCAGGCGGATCATGTTGAAGCTGCCGACCAGATTGATATTGACGACCTTGGCAAACTGCGCCAGCGGGTGCGCGCCGCCCTTGCCGACGGTCCTGACGCCGATGGCGATGCCGGCGCAGTTGACCAGGCCCACCAGCTTGCCCATCGACACGGCCTGGGCCACCACGGCCTGGCCGTCGGCTTCCTGGGTCACGTCGCATTCGACGAAGGCGCCACCGAGCTCGCGCGCCAGCGCTTGGCCCTTGCCGGCCTGGACGTCGGCAATCACGACGCTGGCGCCTTCGCGCGCCAGCATGCGTGCGCTGCCTTCGCCGAGGCCGGACGCGCCGCCGGTGACGATGAAAACCTTGCCCGCTATGTCCATGCGGTTCGGTCCGGCTCAGCCCAGCGCGTCGAGTGCGCGCGCAGTGATCTCGCCGACGCTGCCGCTGCCGTCGATCTTGCGATAGCGTGGCGCTGCCGGGTCGCCGCTGGTGGCCCACCGGTTGTAGTAATCGACCAGCGGGCGCGTTTGCGCGTGATAGACGTCCAGCCGCTTCTTGACGGTTTCCGGGCTGTCGTCGGCGCGCTGCACCAGGGCCTCGCCGCTCACGTCGTCGATGCCGGCCACCTTGGGCGGGTTGAAAACGATGTGATAGGTGCGGCCTGAAGGCAGGTGGGCGCGGCGCCCGCTCATGCGTTCGACGATGGCCGCATCGGGCACGTCGATCTCGAGTACGACGTCCAGCTTCACGCCGGCATGCTTCATCGCGTCGGCCTGCGCGATCGTGCGCGGGAAGCCGTCGAACAGGAAACCTTGGGCGCAATCGGGCTGGGCGATGCGCTCCTTGACCAGGCCGATGATGATCTCGTCGCTGACCAGGGCGCCCGAGTCCATTACTTTCTTGGCCGCCAGGCCGAGCGGCGTGCCGGCCTTGACCGCGGCGCGCAGCATGTCGCCGGTGCTGACCTGGGGGATGCCGTATTTCTGGCACAGGAAGGTGGCTTGCGTGCCTTTGCCGGCGCCGGGCGCCCCCAACAGGATCAGTCTCATGCTCGTCCTCGGTGTGCGTGTCGGACGATTATCGCTTTCGATCAGGCATGAAAAGGCGCCTCACGCGCTCCAGGTCTTGCGGCGTATCGACTCCGGCGCCCGGCGCCTGTGCGCTCACATGCACGGCAATGCGCTCGCCGTGCCACAACACACGCAACTGTTCCAGCGCTTCGATGCGCTCCAGCGGCGCCATCGCCAGGCTCGGGAAGCGGCGCAGGAAATGCGCGCGGTAAGCGTAGAGGCCGACGTGACGCAAGGGTGGTGGGTCGGGCAGGGCGCTGATGTGGGCCAGGCCGCCGGCATCGCCTGTCGGGCCATCGCGCCACCACGGCAACGGTGCGCGGCTGAACAGCAGGGCATGGCCGACGGCGTCGAGCACGACCTTGACGACGTTCGGATCGAGGTAGTCGGCGACCGACGCGATCGGGTGCGCCACGGTGCCCACGGCGCAGTCGGGATGGGTGTGCAGCAGGGCAGCGCAGGCGTCGATCAAGGCCGGCTCGATCAGCGGCTCGTCGCCCTGCACATTGACCACCGCGGCTGGGCCGTCCAGGCCGAGCTGCATGCAGGCTTCGGCCAGCCGGTCGCTACCGCTGGCGTGGTCGGTGCGTGTCAGCAACGCCCGCACACCGTGGCGTTCGCAGGCGGCGACGATGGTGGCGTCGTCGGCCGCCACCACCACCTGCTGCGCCTGCGACAGGGCCGCACGCTGCGCCACCCGCACCACCATCGGCAGCCCGCCGATATCGGCCAGCGGCTTGTTGGGCAGCCTTGTGGAGGCCAGCCGGGCCGGGATGATGACCGAGAAATTCACGCCGCAGGCGTTGGCTCGAAGGGCTGGGCTTCGCTTTCGAGCATCACCGGAATACCGTCGCGAATCGGGAAAGCCAGGCGGTCGGCTGCGCAGCTCAAGGCCCGCGGCTGGCCCCCGGGCGTGCGCTGCATCTGCAGCGGGCCCTTGCACAGCGGGCATACCAGCAGGTCGATCAGGCGATGGTCCAGGGCGGTCATGGCGGTTCAGTCACCTTGGTGTCGGTATTTCGGCGGATGCGGAAAGTGGCGCTTGAGCGCCGCGGCAAAGGCCATCTCGGGCTCCAAGTCTAGCGGCACAACCCACACGCGCGTCGCCGCATGGCCTTGCGCTAAGCGCTCGAGCGGCAGCTTCACGGCGTCCTTTTCGGTGATCACCGCATCGGGCGTGTCGTCGCGCCACGGCAGCTCGTCGAAGGGATCGTGGTCGGGCAGCGCGCAGACGATCGACAGGTGCAGGCCCTGGTCGCGCAGCATCTTGAAGAAGCGCTCGGGAGCGGCCAGGCCGGCAGCGGCCAGCAGCGGTCGCCCTTGCACGGCTTTCCAGCTGTCGGGCGCAGGGCTCCGGCCTTGCCACCAGTCGGCCAGCGGCAGCACGCCGGGCTGGCGCCGGGCAGCCAGCCAGCCGGCCAGTGGCGTGCTGGCCTGCGCCGCGTTGTACAGCACCAGCGTATCGGCCGGCCGCACGCCGGGCAGGCGCTCGCGCAGCGGGCCGGCGGGCAGCAGCAAGCCGTTGCCCGCGCCGCGTTCGTCGAAAACGATGATCTGCAAATCACGCGCCAGGCGGTGGTGTTGCAGGCCGTCGTCGGCGACGATGATATTGACCTCGGGATGCGCCGCACGCAAGGCGCGCGCAGCGGCCACGCGGTCCTTGCCGACCATCACCGGCACGCCGGTGCGCAGGCGGATCAGCAGCGGCTCGTCGCCGCAGTCGCTGGCGCGGCTGTCGCGCTGGACCTCGGCCACGCCGCGGCCGTGGCGCCGGTGGCCGCGCGAGACCACGCCGGGAAGCCAGCCGAAGGCGCGCAGCAGGCGCACCACGGCGATCGTGGTCGGCGTCTTGCCGGCACCGCCGACGATCAGGTTGCCGACGACGAGCACCGGCACGCCCACCTGCTGCGGCCGGCTGAGCCGACGATGCAGCCGCGCCAAGGCGCCATAGAGCGCCGCCAGGGGCCGCAGCGCGCGCGCGGCGCGGGTCGGTGGCCGGGCCCACCAGGCGCGCTGCAAAGCGGCGCCGAGTCGCGCAGACAGACCGGTGTGGGGGTCGGGGGCGCGGGCCGGCACGTCCGCTTCGCTCGGTCCGCTCAGCGCGGGCCGCCGTCGCCGGTTTGCGCCGCAAAGGTCAGCCGCGCCAGGCCGGCGCGACGGGCGGCATCGAGCACGTTGATCACCGCCTGATGGGCGGCGGTGGCGTCGGCCGAGACGATCACCACCGGATCCTTCAGTGCCTGCGCTGCAGCGCTCAGTTCGGCCGTCAGGATCTCGACGCTGCGTCCAGCCAGAGCCTTGCTGTTGACGGCGTAGCGCCCGTCGCCGGCCACCGCAACGACGATCGCGGCCGGCCGGTCGCGCGGCTTGTCGGCCTCGGCGGTCGGCAGGTTGACCTGCAGTTCGGTGAACTTGGAGTAGGTCGTCGAGAGCATCAGGAAGATCAATACCACCAACAGCACGTCGATGAACGGAATCAGGTTGATCTCCGGGTCTTCACTGCGGTGCTTGCGAAAGTTCATGTGCTCGCGTTTTTCACGGCAAAGCGCATCAGGTGCGGCACCAGCCGTTCGGCGGCTTGCTCCATATCAACGGTGAACTCATCGATGCGTCCGCGGAAATAACGGTAGAACATCAGCGCCGGGATCGCGATCATCAGGCCGAACGCGGTGTTGTACAGCGCCACCGAAATGCCGTGCGCCAACTGGGCCGGGTTGCTGCCTCCCGTGGGCGCCTGCGAGCCGAAGATTTCGATCATGCCGACTACGGTGCCAAACAGGCCGAGCAGGGGTGCAGCCGTGGCGATGGTGCCCAGCGTGTTGAGGTAGCGCTCGAGGCGATGCACGGCCACGCGACCGGCATTTTCGAACACCAGGCGCAAGGCCCGTTCATTGATACGCGGCTCGGCGATCACGCTGCGCACACCCGAGGCCAGCACCTGGCCGAGCGCGGAATTGCCGGCGAGCTTGTTGACCACGTCCGACGAGGGCAGGCTGGTGCGGGTCAGCGAGATCACCTCGTCGAGCAGCTTGTCGGGGGCCACCCGTGCGCCGCGCAGGCTGGCCAGGCGTTCGATGACCAGGGCCAGGGCCACGATGGAGCAAATGATCAGCGGCCAGATCGGCCAGCCAGCGGCTTGTATGATCGAAAACAAGGTGTCCCCGGTAGCAAAAAGCGCCTCGGACAGACCGCACTGCAGGGTTGCGGCGAGGTCTGCGAGGCCGCGCGATTATGGCCTCGCCAGGGGCCGTTGCCGCGGCGCAAGCCAACGCGCTCGAGGGCGCTGTGTGATCCGTGCGACGCTGGCCTTGCGGTCGGCGCGGCGGCAATCCACCGCCGCTGTGGACAACTTTGTGTATAACCTCGAATGCCGGGCCGCGAAGGCGCATGTGGACTGGCCTGGAGACAGTTTGCTCAAACTTTCAGCAGGAAAAATACCTTGCATATCAAGCACTTGCATTCGCATGACAGGGCCGTGACGGGCACAGCCCCACGCCAGCGCCTGATTGGCGCGGCTGTGGAGTTCTCGGCCCGCGCCAGTGCTGGGTTTGCCGGTGGTTGAGATCGCAGCGGAGGGCCGCTTGCCGCGCATCTGGAGCGTCGGCGCATTGGTGTTGGCCGTGGGCGACGCGCTGGCGGCGCGTTTCGGCGCTTGCAGCGTGCGCGGCGAGCTGTCGGGCTTTTCGCGCGCCGCCAGTGGCCATTGTTACTTCACCTTGAAAGACGCCGATGGTGCCCAGGCGTCGCTGCGCTGCGCGATGTTTCGCCGTGCGGCCGGCCTGCTGGACTTTGCCCCGCGCGATGGCCTGCAGGTCGAGTTGCGCGGGCGCCTGGCGGTCTATGAAGCGCGCGGCGAATTGCAGTTCGTCGCCGAAGCCATGCGCGCGCTCGGCGCGGGCTCCCTGTACGAACAGTTTCTGGCGCTGAAAGCCAAACTCGAAGCCGAGGGTCTGTTCGACACGGCACGCAAGCGCAGGCTGCCGTGCTATCCGCAGCGCATCGGCGTGATCAGCTCGCTCGGTGCTGCCGCGCTGCACGATGTGTTGGTGGCTCTGGCGCGCCGCGCGCCGCAAGTGTCGGTGCTGATCTATCCGAGCCTGGTCCAGGGTGCCGAGGCGCCGGCGGCGCTGGTGGCGGCCCTGGCCCTGGCCGCCGAGCGGCGTGAAGTCGATACGCTGATCCTGGCCCGCGGCGGCGGCTCGCTCGAGGATTTGTGGGCTTTCAACGATGCCCGGGTGGTGCGCGCAGTCGCTGCGTCACCGATCCCGATCGTCTGCGGCGTCGGGCACGAGACGGATGTGAGCTTGGCCGACTTTGCGGCCGACCTGCGCGCCCCGACGCCAACGGCGGCGGCCGAGCTGGCGGTGCCGCTACGCGACGATACGCTGGCCCAGCTCGATGCATGGGCCCAACGCCTGCGGCGCCACATGCAGCGCCGCCTGGACGGCGCAGCACAGCGCCTGGACCAGCGCGCTCTTCGGTTGGCGCGTCCGGCGCAGGCGCTGGCGCGGCGGGCGCAACAACTGCAAAGCCTCGACGCGCGGCGCATTCAGGCCCTGCGCGGTGCGTTGCGCCGCACGATCGAGAACCTGCCGCGGCTGGCCAGCCGCCTGCGTCGCGCCCAGAGCGGCCTATTGGCGCTCGCCAGCCTGCGTCTGTCGGGCCTGGGCAGACGCCTGGACGGCCTCGACCCCGGGCGCGTGCTGTCGCGTGGCTATGCCTGGGTCACCGACAGCCGCGGCCGCACGGTGGTTTCTGCGCGGTCGGTCGAGGTTGGCCAGACCCTGGTCACGGTTTGGCGCGACGGCCGTGCGCTGACCGAGGTTAGCCGCGTCGAGTGCGATGGGCCGGGGCGAGAACAGGGCTTTCGGCCTGGCCTACAATGAATTTTGAAAACCGATCAACCGCTCCGGAGTCCCGTTATGGAACACACCCTGCCCCCGCTGCCGTTCGCTCTCGACGCACTGGCGCCGCACTACAGCCGCGAAACACTCGAGTTTCACCACGGCAAGCATCACAACGCCTATGTGGTGAACCTCAACAACCTGCAAAAGGGTACCGAGTTCGAGAGTCTGTCGCTCGAACAGATTGTCAAGAAGGCCGCGGGCGGGATCTACAACAACGCCGCCCAGATCTGGAACCACACTTTCTTCTGGAACTGCATGAAACCGGCCGGCGGCGGGGCCCCGTCCGGCGCGCTGGCCGCGGCGATCAACGCGAAGTGGGGCAGTCATGCCGCGTTCCGCGAGGCCTTCGTCAAAAGTGCGGTCGGCAACTTCGGCTCGGGTTGGACCTGGCTGGTGAAAAAGCCCGATGGCAGCGTCGATATCGTCAATACCGGCGCTGCCGGCACGCCCCTGACGACGGCCGACAGGGCCCTGCTGACGGTCGATGTGTGGGAGCACGCCTACTACATCGACTACCGCAACCTGCGGCAAAAGTTCGTCGAGACCTTCCTCGACAAGCTCGTCAACTGGGATTTCGCGGCCAAGAATTTCGCTTGAGCGACTCCGCCGTGCTCAGCGCGGCCCGGCCTTGGTTCTGAACGGCACTCCGTCGATCTTCGAGCCGGGCTTGATGCCGCGCCTGGCGAACCAGCCGCGGTGCATTTCGAGCACATAGCGTACGGGCTGGGCCGAGCAGTGGCTGTCCAGCGCCTGCGGCTGCATGTCGGCGATATTGACGACGCTGCCGTCGTCGGCCAGGAAGGCGATCGACAGCGGCAGCAGGGTATTTTTCATCCAGAAGCATTGCGGCGAGGCCTGCTCGAAGACGAACAGCATGCCCTCGTGCGGCGCCATTTCGCGGCGAAACATCAACCCGGTCTGGCGTTGTTCGGGCGTTTGCGCGACGGCGGCGCGGATCTGGTGCATGCCGGCTTGCAGCACGATGGCCGGCAGATCCTGCGGCACGCCCTGCGCACCGGCCGCGCTGGTGAAGAAGAGGGCCAGCAACAGGGTGGCGGGCGCTGAGCGTGTCTTGCTATTTGTCATGGGCCTGGACCGCAGAGGTGCCTAGAATGGCGGCGGGGTTCGATACCCTGCCGATGCCGATGAACGCCGCTGCTGCTGTTTGCGCCGACCTGTCGGCCCTCGACGAGCCCGAAACCCTGGCCGGCTACACGCGCTGGCGGGCCGATGGCGGAGCCGAGTCGTCGTTGCGACTGGCGGGCCTGCATTGCGCGGCCTGCGCCGGGCTGATCGAGACGGCGCTCGGCGGCGTGCCTGGGGTGCTGGCGGCGCGCGTCAACGCCGCGGTAGGCGTGGCCGAGGTGCAATGGAACCCGACGCGCACGCGGGTATCGGCCCTGGTGGCCGCCGTGCGCGCCGCCGGCTACGACGCCGCGCCCGACCTGGCCGCAGACGCCCGGGCGCTGCGCCAGCGCGAGTCGCGCCTGGCGCTGTGGCGCTTGTTCGTGGCGGCGTTTTGCGCCATGCAGGTGATGATGTTCGCCACGCCGATCTACCTGGCCGAGCCGGGCGCGATGGCGCCTGACCAACAGCAGTTGCTGCATTGGGGTAGCTGGCTGCTGACATTGCCGGTGCTGTTGTTCGCCGCCGCGCCGTTTTTCAGCGGCGCCTGGCGTGCGCTGCGCCAGCGCCGTATCGGCATGGATCTGCCGGTGGCCCTGGGCATTGCGGTCATGTTCGTCGCCAGCACGGGCGCGGCATTCGACCCCGGTGGCGCCTTTGGCCGCGAGGTGTATTTCGATTCGCTGGCGATGTTCGTGGCCTTCTTACTCGGTGCGCGCTGGCTCGAGCAGCGCGCGCGCCAGCGTGCGGCCGAAGCGCTGGAAGGCCGCTTGGCGGCGCTGCCCGAACAAGCCATGCGCGTGCTCGACGACGGTGGCGTCGAGCGCGTGCCGGCTTCCCGATTGGCGGCCGGCGATCGCGTGCGTGTGGCGCTGGGCGCTGCGTTCCCGGCCGACGGGGCCCTGCTCGGCGGCGTGACCAGCGTCGATGAATCCTTGCTGTCGGGCGAGTCGCGCCCGCTGACCAAGGGCGACGGCGACGAAGTGCTGGCCGGCAGCTTGAATCTGGGGGCGCCGGTCGAGATGCGGGTGCTGCGCAGCGGCGCTGCCACACGCCACGCCGCGATCGTCGCGCTGATGCGCGAGGCGATGACGCAGCGTCCGCCAAGCGCGGCCAGTGCCGACCGCTGGGCGGCGCCCTTCCTGCTCGGCGTGATCGTGCTGGCGGCGCTGGCGGCGCTGGTGTGGAGTGTCATCGAGCCGTCGCGGGCGTTGTGGGTCGCCGTGTCGGTGCTGATCGTCACTTGCCCCTGTGCGCTGTCGCTGGCCGCGCCGTCGGCACTGCTCGCCGCGAGCGGCCACCTGGCGCGGCGCGGCGTGCTGCTGCGCCGGCCCGATGCACTCGATGCGATGGCACGGGTGCAAACCCTGTTCATCGACAAGACCGGCACGCTGACCGACGCGAGGCCGGTGTTGCGCGGCGTCGAGCGGGTCGCGCTGGCCAACACTGGCGATCTCGATGCGCTACACCGGTCGGCGGCGGCGCTCGCGGGGTGGTCGAACCACCCGTTGTCGCGTGCACTGGCCCGTGCTGGCGCCGCGGGCGCCGGCGGCTGGACCGCGGTGCATGAGACGCCCGGCGCCGGCATCGCCGCCAGCGACGATCGGGGTCGCGAATGGCGCCTCGGCTCGGCCGCCTTCGTCGGCGCCGACGCGCACGATGACGATGCCCTGCACCTGTGGTTCGGCCCCGCCGGCCAGGCCTGGCTTCGCTTCGACTTCGACGAAGCCCTGCGCCCCGACGCGGCCCTGGCTGTCGCGCGTCTGCAGCGCCAAGGCATCGAGCTGCGATTGCTCTCCGGCGATCGCAACGCGCGCGTGCAGCGCCTCGCCGCGCGGCTCGGCCTGACATTGGCGCAGGGCGGCGCGACGCCGCAGGACAAACTCGCGGCGGTGCGCGCAATGCAAGCCGAAGGCCATGTCGTCGCCATGCTCGGCGACGGCATCAACGACGCGCCCGTGCTGGCCCAGGCCGACGTCTCGCTGGCGCTGGGCGAGGGTGCCGACCTGGCGCGCCATGGCGCCGACGCGGTGCTGCTGTCGATGCTTCTAACCGATGTCGCCCACGCCTTCGCGCTGGCCCGCCGCACCCAGCGTGTGGTGCGCCAGAACATGGCCTGGGCGGCGGCCTACAACGCGGCCTGCATTCCCTTGGCCCTCATCGGTTGGCTGCCGCCGTGGCTGGCCGGCCTGGGCATGGCCGCGAGTTCGCTGGTGGTGGTCGGCAACGCGCTGCGTCTGGCCCGGTAGACAGCAGGATGGAAGCGCTCTACCTGCTGATCCCGTTTTCTGCGCTGCTGGTGCTGGCCATCCTGGCGATCTTTGCCTGGGCCTTGCGCGGTGGCCAGTTCGACGACCTCGAGCGCGAGGGCGAGCGCATCCTGGAAATGCCGCTTGATGCGCATCAACCTGCGACCGATGCGGCACCGCAACAATCTTCAAGCTTGCATAGAGGAGGTGGTTGATGGCTGTAGCAACTGTGGCCGGCAATGAGCCGGTGTATTCGGACAACCCGGTGCGTTGGTTCGCCCTGGCGTCTGTGCTGTGGGGCGTGGTCGGCATGCTGGTCGGCGTGGTCATCGCCGCCCAACTGGCCTGGCCCGAACTCAACTTCGGCATCCCCTGGCTGAGCTACGGCCGCCTGCGCCCGCTGCACACCAATGCGGTCATCTTCGCCTTTGGCGGCTGCGCGCTGATGGCCACGTCGTACCACGTGGTCCAGCGCACGGGGCAGACGCGCCTCTTCGCGCCGGGCCTGGCGATGTTCACGTTCTGGGGCTGGCAGGCGGTCATCGTGCTGGCCGCGGTCACGCTGCCGCTGGGGCTGACGCAAGGCAAGGAATACGCCGAGCTCGAGTGGCCGATCGACCTGCTGATCGCCGTCGTGTGGGTGGCCTATGCGATCGTCTTCTTCGGCACCATCGGCATCCGCAAAGTGCGCCACATCTACGTCGCCAACTGGTTCTTCGGCGCCTTCATCATTGCCGTGGCGCTGCTGCACATCGTCAACAGCGCCGCCATGCCGGTCAGCTTGACGAAGAGCTATTCGGCCTATGCCGGGGTGCAGGACGCGATGGTGCAGTGGTGGTACGGCCACAACGCGGTCGGCTTCTTCCTCACCGCCGGTTTTCTCGGGATGATGTATTACTACATCCCCAAGCAGGCCGAGCGGCCGGTTTATTCGTACCGGCTCTCGATCGTGCACTTCTGGGCCCTGATCTTCACCTACATGTGGGCCGGGCCGCACCACCTGCACTACACCGCATTGCCCGATTGGGCGCAGAGCGTGGGCATGGTCTTCTCGCTGGTGCTGCTGGCGCCGAGCTGGGGCGGCATGATCAACGGCATGATGACGCTGTCGGGCGCGTGGCACAAACTGCGCGACGACCCGATCCTGAAGTTCCT
>CADEDE010000078.1 GCA_902825995.1 uncultured Burkholderiales bacterium | reverse complement strand
ACGGCCAGCAGCATCAGCTCGATGGCCATCAGCAGCACGATCAGGTTGCGGCGGTTGAGGAAGATGCCGATCACCGACAGCGCGAACAGGATCGCACCGAGCGACAGGAAGTGCGACAGGGACAGCGTACCGGCCATCAGGTTTTCTCCGGAGCTGCCGGCGGTGCAGGCGGTGGCTCGACGACTGCGGCCATCTTGACCAGGCGCACCCGGTCGGCCTTCTTGGCGCGCACCTGCTGCGACGGATTCAGGTGGCGCGAATCCTTGCGTTCGCGCAGCGTCAGCGCAATGGCGGCGATGATGGCCACGAGCAGCAGGACGGCGGCGAGCTGCAGCGGGTAGAGGTAGCCGGTATAGACCTCGATGCCGAGCAGCTTGGTATTGCCGAGTTTCAGATCCGCGGCGGGTAGCGACTTGGCGACACTGAGGTCGAAGCCGCCACGCAGCACCAGGGTCATCTCGAGCGCGATCAGCGCGCCGACCAGGCCGGCGAGCGGAAAGTGGCGCCAGAAGTTGTGGCGCAGGCTGTCGGTATTGATGTCGAGCATCATCACCACGAACAGGAACAGCACCATCACCGCGCCGACATAGACCAGCACCAGCGCAATGGCCAGGAACTCGGCTTTCAAGAGCATCCAGACGCAGGCGGCGCTGAAGAAGGCCAGCACCAGGTACAACGCGGCATGCACCGTGCTGCGCGCGGTGATGACGCCGAACGAGGCGCCGAGCAGCACCGCGGAGAAAACGTAGAAGAGGGCCGTGGTCGTATTCATGGGCTTCAACGGTACGGCGCATCGGCTGCTTTGGCGGCAGCAATCTCTTTTTCGTAGCGATCGCCCACCGCCAGCAGCATGTCCTTCGTGAAGTACAGGTCACCGCGCTTTTCGCCGTGGTACTCGAGGATGTGCGTCTCGACGATCGAGTCCACCGGGCAGCTCTCTTCGCAGAAGCCGCAGAAGATGCACTTGGTCAGGTCGATGTCGTAGCGCGTGGTGCGGCGCGAGCCATCGGCGCGAACGTCGGATTCGATGGTAATGGCCAGCGCCGGACATACCGCTTCACACAGCTTGCAGGCAATGCAGCGCTCTTCGCCGTTTTCATAGCGGCGCAGCGCATGCAAGCCGCGGAATCGCGGGCTCAGCGGTGTCTTCTCTTCGGGGAACTGAACGGTGATCTTGCGGGCAAAGAAATGCCGGCCGGTGACGGCCATGCCTTTAAACAATTCGATCAGCAGAAAACTGCTGGTGAAATCCTTGACGGCGGCGAGAGCAGACATATCTCAAGCCTCTCCTATTTCCAGATGTTCCAGGGCGACTGGATCCACAACCCGACCACGACCAGCCAGACCAGCGTGACCGGAATGAAGATCTTCCAGCCCAGGCGCATGATCTGGTCGTAGCGGTAGCGCGGGAAGGTGGCGCGCACCCAGAGGAACATCGTGACGACGACGAAGACCTTGATGCCGAGCCAGATCCAGCCCGGAATCCAGTTGAACAGGGCCGAGTCGATCGGAGACAGCCAACCGCCCAGGAAGAGCAGCACGCAGAGCATGCTGACCAGGATCATGTGGGCGTACTCGGCGAGGAAGAACATGGCGAAGCTCATGCCCGAGTACTCGATCATGTGACCGGCGACGATTTCGGATTCACCCTCGACCACGTCGAAGGGGTGGCGGTTGGTTTCGGCCAGGCCGGCGATGAAATAAACCAGGAAGATCGGCAGCAGCGGCAGCCAGTTCCAGGACAGAAAGTTCAACCCCATCGCGGCGCCATTGCCGCGCGCCTGGCTCATCACGATCTCGGTCATGTTCATGCTGCCGGCAACCATCAGCACGACCACCAGCGCGAAGCCCATTGCGATTTCGTAGCTGACCATCTGCGCCGACGCTCGCAGGGCGCCGAGGAAGGCGTACTTCGAGTTGGAGGCCCAGCCGGCGATGATCACGCCATAGACCTCCATCGAGGTGATGGCCATCAGGAACAAGAGGCCGGCGTTGACATTGGCCAGGGCGACGTCGGGGCCGAAGGGGATCACGGCCCAGGCTGCCAGGGCCGGCATGATCGTCATCACCGGGCCGAGGAAAAAGAGGGCCTTGTTGGCGGCCGTCGGGCGGATGATCTCCTTGAAGATCAGCTTCACCGCATCGGCGATCGGCGTCAGCAGGCCCCAGGGGCCGACACGGTTGGGGCCGGGGCGGATTTGCGTCCAGCCGATCGCCTTGCGCTCCCACAGCGTCAGATAGGCCACGCAGCCCATCAACGGCGCCAGCAGGGCGACGATCTTGATCAGGCTCCAGAGCACGAGCCACAGCGTCGGCCCGAAGAGCTGCGTACCGAATTGATTGAGCCAATCGATCATGCGCCGGCCCTCTCGACGCTGATCGGCCCGAACATCGCGCCGAGCGATGCCGTGCTGGCATGGCCCGCGGCGATGCGCACGACATTGGCGGCCAGCGAGGCGTCTTCGCGCGCAGGCAGGGTTGCGACGGCGTCACCCTGGCTCACGCGCACCTTGTCGCCCGACTTCAAACCGAGTTGCTTCCACAAAGCGCTCGGCAGGCCGACGACGGGCGCCTTCGCATCGGCCGCGGCTTGCAGCGCGGGCGCGCGACGCACCAAGGCATCGGCGCTGTAGATCGGCACATCGGCAATGCGTTCGATCGCGCTCGACACCGGTGCTGCGCTCCACGCGGCGGCACTGCGGTTGTCGAGCCGCGCCGCGAGCGTGCTCAAATCACCCAGCGCCTCGACACGCACTTCCTCGGCCGACGCCTGCTCGAAGCCTGGCAGGCCGAGCAGGTTGCCGAGCACGCGCAACACCTTCCACGCGGGCCGCGTTTCGCCGAGCGGGCGCACAACACCGTGGAAGCTCTGCAGCCGGCCTTCGGCATTGACGAAGGCACCGGCGGTTTCGCTGAACGGAGCCACCGGCAGCAACACATCGGCGAAATCGGTGTTGGCGTCCTTGAACGGGCTCAGTGAAACGACCAGTCCGGCGCCTTGCAGCGCGGTGCGCGCAGCGGCGGCATCGGCCGCATCGAAGGCCGGCTCGACGCCGAGCAACAGCAGCGCCTTCATCGGTTGCGTCAACATCTGAGCGGCGTTCAAGCCGCCCTCACCCGGCAGCGCATTGACCCATTGCGCGCCGACGCTGTTGGCGGCCTCGCCGAAGTAGCCGACCGTCGCGCCGACTTCGGTGGCGATCCATTGCGCCAACGCCAGCAACTGTGAAGCCTGCGGGTGCTGAGCGGCGGTATTGCCGAGCAATATCGCCTTGCGCTCGCCGCTGAGCAGCGAGCTCGCAATCTTCTGCGCGGCAGCGCTTGGATCGGCCGGCGCCGGTGCAGCAACGCCCTTGGCCTGCGCGATGGCCGCCGCCACCTGCGCCAGCGCGTCGGCCCAGCCACTCGGTGCCGCGGTGAATTGCGTGGCCAGCGGCAGCGCCCAGTCGTCATGCACGGCGTGCAGACTGTGCACTTGCGCACCATGGCGCACGGCCTGACGCAAGCGTTGCCCGAGCAAGGGTTGATCCTTGCGCAGGAAGGAGCCGACCACGAAAACGCGCTGCAGCGTGGACAGCAAAGCGATGCTGGTGCCGAGCCAGCGCGCGCTACCGGCGGCGGCGCGGTTGGTGAAATCGGCGTGGCGCGTGCGGTGATCGATATTCTCGCTGCCCAGGCCGCGCACGAGCTTGGCCAGCAGGTGCAATTCTTCGACCGTCGCGTGCGCCGAGCCGAGGGCGCCGATCGCACCGGCGCCGAACTCGCTCTTGATGCGCTTCAAACCATCGGCGACATAGCCCAGTGCCGTATTCCATTCGACAGCCTGCCACTGACCACCCTGCTTGATCATCGGCTGCGTCAGCCGCTGCGCACCGTTCAGCGCCTCGTACGAGAAGCGATCGCGATCGGCGATCCAGCATTCGTTGACAGCCTCGTTTTCGAACGGCACCACGCGCATGACCCGGTTGGCCTTGACTTGCACGATCAGGTTGGCGCCGGTCGAGTCGTGCGGACTCACGCTCTTGCGCCGCGACAGCTCCCAGGTGCGGGCGCTGAAGCGAAAGGGCTTGCTGGTCAGTGCACCGACCGGGCAGAGATCGATCATGTTGCCCGACAGCTCGGAGTCGATCGTGTCGCCGAGCATGGTGGTGATCTCGCTGTGCTCGCCACGGTGGATCATGCCCAGCTCCATCACCCCCGCCACCTCCTGACCGAAGCGCACGCAGCGCGTGCAATGGATGCAGCGCGTCATCTCCTCCATCGAGATCAGCGGGCCGACCTCCTTGTGGAACACGACGCGCTTTTCTTCGACATAGCGTGAAGACGAGCCGCCATAGCCTACCGCCAGATCCTGCAACTGGCATTCGCCGCCCTGGTCGCAAATCGGGCAATCGAGCGGGTGGTTGATCAGCAGGAACTCCATCACCGCCTGCTGCGCCTTGAGCACTTTTTCGCTCTTGGTACGCACGATCATGCCGTTGGTGGCGGGCAGGGCGCAGGCCGGCATCGGCTTGGGCGCCTTCTCGACCTCGACCAGGCACATGCGGCAGTTGGCCGCAATCGTGAGTTTCTTGTGGTAGCAGAAGTGCGGGATATAGGCGCCCGCCGCGTCGGCCGCATGCATGACCATGCTGCCTGCGGCCACGCTGACCTTCCTGCCGTCAAGTTCGATTTCAATCATGAGACCCGTCGCGCAGCGACGCCGTTCTCACCCTCCCCCGCTGGGGGAGGGCCGGGGTGGGGGCCAGCGCGCAAAGAATGAATTCAGCCATGCGCAGACACCAAACAGGTTTTGTGCTCGATGTGATGCACGAACTCGTCGCGGAAATGCTTGATCATCCCGCGCACCGGCAGCGCAGCAGCGTCGCCCAGCGCGCAGATCGTGCGGCCCATGATGTTTTCCGAGACCGAGTTGAGCAGGTCGATGTCTTCCATGCGACCTTTGCCGTGCTCGATGCGATCGACCAAACGCCACAGCCAGCCGGTGCCTTCGCGGCAGGGCGTGCACTGGCCGCAGCTTTCGTGCTGATAAAAATAAGACAGGCGCAGCAGGCTCTTGACCATGCACCGGCGCTCGTCGATCACGATCACGGCGCCCGAACCGAGCATCGAGCCGGCCTTGGCGATGGCGTCGTAGTCCATCGTGATATCCATCATCGTAGCGGCCGGCAGCACCGGCGCCGACGAGCCACCGGGGATCACGGCCTTGAGCTTGCGGCCACCCGCAACGCCACCGGCGAGTTCGAGCAGTTTCGGAAATGGCGTGCCGAGCGGGATCTCGAAATTGCCGGGGCGTTCGACATCGCCGACCACGGAAAAGATCTTCGTGCCGCCATTGTTGGGCTTGCCGATCTCGAGGTAAGGCACGCCGCCGTTGTTGATGATCCACGGCACCGCGGCGAATGTCTCCGTGTTGTTGATCGTCGTCGGCTTGCCGTACAGACCGAAGCTGGCCGGAAACGGCGGCTTGAAGCGTGGCTGGCCCTTTTTGCCTTCGAGCGATTCCAGCAAGGCCGTTTCTTCGCCGCAGACGTAGGCGCCGAAGCCGTGGTAGGCATGCAGCTGGAAACCGAACGCGCTGCCGAGGATCGAGTCGCCGAGGAAACCCGCGGCCCGCGCTTCTTCGAGGGCTTGCTCAAAGCGAGCGTAAATCTCGAAAATCTCGCCGTGGATGTAGATGTAGGCCGTCTTCACGCCCATCGCGTAGGCGGCAATGGCCATGCCCTCGATGACGATGTGCGGGTTGTAGGCCAGGATGTCACGGTCCTTGCAGGTGCCGGGTTCGCCTTCGTCGGCGTTGCAGACCAGGTATTTCGGGCCGGGAAACTGGCGCGGCATGAAGGTCCACTTCAGCCCGGTCGGAAAGCCCGCGCCGCCGCGGCCGCGCAGCCCACTGGCCTTGACTTCGGCAATGACCTCATCGGCGGTCATGCCGGCGCCGCCGTCCTTGGCGAGGATTTTCTTCAACGCCCGGTAGCCGCCGCGCGCGACGTAGTCTTGCAGGCGCCAGTTTTTGCCGTCCAGGCCGGCATAGATCTGCGGCTCGATGTGACGGCCATGGAAGCAGGAGTTGCTGCCGGAAGTCTGGAAGCGCGACAGGTCGAGCATGGTCATTTCGCCTGCGCCTTCAGCGTTGCAACCAGGTCATCGAGTCGCTCGTTGTTCATGAAGCTGAGCATCTGGCGGTCGTTGACCAGCATCACCGGCGCATCGGCGCAAGCGCCCAGGCATTCGCTGGGCTGCACGGTGAAAAGCCCGTCGGCCGATGTGCCGTAAGGCTCGACGCCGAGTTTTTTGCACACATGCGCGAACGCCTTGTCGCCGTCGCGCAGCGCGCAAGGCAGATTGGTGCAAACGCTGAGCTTGAACTGCCCCACCGGCTGCTGGTTGTACATGTTGTAGAAGGTCGTGACCTCGTGCACCGCGATCGGCGGCATGCCGAGATACGCCGCCACACCCTCCTCGCTTTCGCGCGAGACATAACCCTGCTCGTGCTGCACGATAGCCAGGCAGGCCATCACCGCCGACTGCTTCTGGTCGGTGGGGTACTTGGCGACTTCCTTGGCGAAGCGCTCGAGGGTGGAAGCAGAAAACGTCATCGCTCGCTACCTGTCAATCTCGCCGAACACGATGTCCATGGTGCCGATGATCGCGACGGCGTCGGCGATCATGTGGCCGCGCGCCATCTCGTCGAGCGCCGCCAGGTGCGGGAAGCCCGGTGCGCGGATCTTCAGGCGGTAGGGCTTGTTGGCGCCGTCGCTGACCAGGTAGATGCCGAACTCGCCCTTCGGGTGCTCGACTGCCGCGTAGGCCTCGCCCGGTGGCACATGCATACCTTCGGTGAAAAGCTTGAAGTGGTGTATCAGCTCTTCCATATTGGTCTTCATCGACACCCGCGATGGCGCCGCCACCTTGTGGTTGTCGGTGATGACCGGGCCCGGGTTGGCGCGCAGCCATTTCGAGCACTGCTGGATGATGCGATTGCTCTGGCGCAACTCTTCCATGCGCACCAGATAGCGGTCGTAGGTATCGCCGTTGACGCCGACCGGGATGTCGAAATCCATGTGCTCGTAGACCTCGTAGGGTTGCGTTTTGCGCAAGTCCCACTCGATGCCCGAGCCGCGCAGCATCGGGCCGCTGAAACCCAGATTGAGTGCGCGTTCGGGGCTGACCACGCCGATGCCCACCGTGCGCTGCTTCCAGATGCGGTTGTCGGTGAGCAGGGTCTCGTAGTCGTCGACGTTGGCTGGGAAGCGGGCGCAGAAATCATCGACGAAGTCGAGCATCGAACCCTGGCGATTGGCGTTCAGCGCGTCGATCGCCTTCTGGTTCTTGATGCGACTGACCTTGTACTGCGGCATCGTGGCCGGCAGGTCGCGATAGACCCCGCCGGGGCGGAAGTAGGCCGCGTGCATGCGCGCGCCGCTGACCGCCTCGTACAGGTCGAACAGATCCTCGCGCTCGCGGAAGGCGTAGATGAGGATGTTCATCGCGCCGCAATCGATACCGTGCGCACCGAGCCACAAGAGGTGGTTCAACAGGCGCGTGATCTCGGCGAACATGACGCGGATGTACTGCGCGCGCTCGGGCACCTCGATGCCCATCAGGCGCTCGATCGCCAGGCAGTAGGCATGCTCGTTGGCCATCATCGACACATAGTCGAGGCGGTCCATGTAGGGCAGCGCCTGGATATAGGTCTTGCTCTCGGCCAGCTTCTCGGTGGCGCGGTGCAGCAGGCCGATGTGCGGGTCAGCGCGCTGGATGACTTCGCCGTCGAGTTCGAGCACCAGGCGCAACACGCCGTGCGCGGCCGGATGCTGCGGGCCGAAATTCAGCGTGTAGTTCTTGATTTCGGCCATGACTAGTGGAGTCCGCCGTAGTTATCTTCGCGGACGATGCGTGGCGTGATTTCGCGCGGCTCGATCGTCACCGGCTGGTAGATCACGCGCTTTTGTTCGGCGTCGTAGCGCATCTCGACATGACCCGAAACCGGAAAGTCCTTGCGCATCGGGTGGCCGATGAAACCGTAGTCGGTGAGGATGCGGCGCAAGTCGATATGGCCTTCGAACAGGATACCGTAGAGGTCAAAAGCTTCGCGCTCGTACCAGTTGGCGGAACTCCAGATTTCGGTGAGCGACGCGACCAGCGGCAGATCGTCGTCCGGGCACACCACCTTCAAACGCAGGCGCCAATTCTTCGTGATCGACAGCAGGTGCGAGACAACGACGAAGCGCGGACCGTCGTGGGGCCGGTCCTTCCAACTGCTCAGGTCCATGCCGGCAAGGTCGATCAATTGCTCAAAGCCCAGCGTCGGGTCGTCGCACAGCGTTTGTGCCGCGACAAGGTAGTCGGCTGGCCGCACGTTGATCACGATTTCGCCGTGGTCACGCACGAGCGTCTCGATCTTGGGGCCAAGCGCTGCCTCCAGCGCCGCCTGCAGGGCGTCGAGTTTTGGACTGCTCATCTTGCGATCGTATTTTCGCGACGGATCTTGGCCTGCAATTGCAGGATGCCGTACAGCAGCGCCTCGGCGGTGGGCGGGCAGCCGGGCACATAGACATCGACCGGCACGATACGGTCGCAGCCGCGCACAACGGAGTAGCTGTAGTGGTAGTAGCCGCCACCGTTGGCGCACGAACCCATGCTCAGCACCCAGCGCGGTTCGGCCATTTGGTCATAGACCTTGCGCAGGGCCGGCGCCATCTTGTTGCACAGCGTGCCGGCGACGATCATCAAGTCGCTCTGCCGCGGGCTGGGGCGAAAGAGCATGCCGAAACGGTCGATGTCGTAGCGCGCCGCGCCGGCATGCATCATCTCGACGGCACAGCAGGCCAAGCCGAAGGTCATCGGCCACAGCGAGCCGGTCTTCGACCAGTTGATCAGGGTGTCCACCGAGGTGGTGACGAACCCTTCTTTCAAAACGCCTTCAATTCCCATGGCCTGTCATTCCCAGTCAAGGGCCCCCTTCTTCCACTCATAGACAAAGCCGACCACGAGAATGCCGAGGAAGATCATCATGGCCCAAAAGCCCGAGGTACCGATTTCCTTCAAGGCCACGGCCCAGGGGAAAAGGAAGGCGATCTCGAGGTCGAACAAGATGAAGAGGATGGCAACGAGGTAGTAGCGCACGTCGAATTTCATGCGCGCGTCCTCGAAGGCCTCGAAGCCGCACTCGTAGGGGCTGTTCTTCTCGGCATCGGGCCGGTTGGGGCCGAACACAAAGCCGAGCACCTGCGGCGCGACGCCGACCGCAACACCAACCAGGATGAACAGGATGACGGGCAGGTAGGGTTGCAAGTCCATGTTCGAAGATCAGGAAATCGAGAGAGAGAGCGCTTGTGCTGTTGATGGTGCCGACGGCGAGACTCGAACTCGCACAGCTTTCGCCACTACCCCCTCAAGATAGCGTGTCTACCAATTTCACCACGTCGGCGGTGTCTGCCGTGTTGCCCGGATGGCTTGAGGTGTGGCGCTCCGGACAGCCATTGATTCTACGGGCAAATGCCGACTATTTCGAAACTGATACCGCCGATGTCGCTGACGCAGCCACAGGCGCAGTCGGGATTTGACCGACCACCGCTGCCGAAGCCGCTGCGGGCGCGCTGGCCGCACCCGCGCGTTCGAGCACGCTGGCACTGCTGGCACTGCTGTCACGCGTGCTGCCGCCGAGATTGCCGAAATAGGCCAGCGCCAATGTGCAGACAAAGAAAATCGCCGCGCACACTGCCGTCGAGCGCGACAGGAAGTTGGCGCTGCCGGTCGCACCGAACAGGCTGCCCGAGGCGCCACCGCCGAACGAAGCGCCCATGTCGGCGCCCTTGCCGTGCTGCACAAGCACGAGGCCGATCATGATCCCCGCAGTAATGAGCTGGACCGCCAGCACGAGGTTCAACCAGATTTGCATGGTAGGTTTGTCGTCAGAGGAAAACTCAATCTGCCGCGCGGCAGATGGCCACGAAATCGGCGACCTTCAAGGAAGCGCCACCGATCAAGCCGCCGTCGATGTCGGGTTGGGCGAACAGCGTCGCGGCGTTGTCGGGTTTGACGCTGCCTCCGTAGAGGATCTTCATGTCGTCGGCGCGTGGCGTGGCAGCCCGCAGTTGCGCTCGCAACAGTGCGTGCATGGCCTGCGCCTGCTCGGGCGTCGCGGTGCGGCCGGTGCCGATGGCCCATACCGGCTCGTAAGCCACCACCATCTCGCCGACGCAATGGGCCAGAGCGTGGATCGCAGCCGACAACTGGCGCTTGACGACAGCTTCGGTTTCACCGGCCTCGCGCTGGGCCAGGGTTTCGCCAACGCAGACGATCGGCGTCACGCCACGGGCCAGCGCGGCCTTGGCTTTGTCGGCCACCAGTGGGTCGTTTTCGGCGTGGTACGTGCGACGCTCGGAATGGCCGACGATGGCGTAGCGACAGCCGAACTCGGCCAGCATCGCGGCCGACACTTCGCCGGTATAGGCGCCCTGCTCGTGCGCTGAACAGTCTTGGGCGCCCCAGTGGATACCGTGAGCTGCCAGAGCAACGGCCGTTTCAGAGAGGTAGGGAAACGGCACACACACCGCCACATCGGCCATGAACGGCCGTGCCGCGGCGATGCCGGACAACAATTCGGCATTGGCCGAATGGCTGCCGTACATCTTCCAGTTGCCGACGATGAGTTGCTTGCGCATGGTGATCAGGCTCTCCAATCGAGAATGATTTTGCCGACGTGGGCACTCGATTCCATCAAGGTGTGGGCCGCCGCCGCTTGCGCGGCGGGGAACACTTGGTGAATCACGGGCTTGATGCGGCCGGCCTCGATCGGCGGCCAGACGCGCTCACGCAAGGCACGCGCCAATACGCCCTTGTAGGCCACGCTGCGCGGGCGCAGGGTCGAGCCGACGATGGAGAGGCGCTTCCTCAGCACGGCACCGGCATCGATCGTGCTCTTGGTTCCGCCCTGGACCGCGATGATCGCGATGCGGCCCTCGATCGCCAGGCATTCGATTTCGCGCCCGAGAACCTCGCCGGCCACCATATCGAGCACGACATCCACACCGCGCTTGTCGGTGATGCGCTGGACCTCGGCGACGAAGTCTTGCGTGCGGTAGTTGAGGGCGGAATCGGCGCCGATCGCCAAACACGCCGCGCACTTTTCGTCGCTGCCCGCCGTGACGATGACCTTGGCGCCGAACGCCTTGGCCATCTGGATCGCGGTGACGCCGATGCCGCTCGAGCCGCCCTGCACCAGCAGCCACTCGCCGGCCTTCAGCCCGGCGATGTGGAAGACGTTCTGCCAGACGGTGAAAAAAGTTTCCGGCAGGCTGGCGGCTTCGATATCCGACAGGCCGCGCGGCGACGGCAGCGTTTGCGCGATCGGCGCCACGCACAACTCGGCATAGCCGCCGCCGGCCACCAGCGCGCAGACGCGGTCGCCGAGCGCGAAGCCTCCGGCCTTCAATTCAGCCGCATTCCCGCCGACCACCGTGCCCGCCACTTCCAGCCCCGGCAAATCCGACGCCCCCGGCGGCACCGGGTAGTGGCCTTTGCGTTGCAGCACATCGGGCCGATTGACGCCCGACGCGGCGACGCGGATCAGCAACCCGCCCGGCCCGGCCACCGGGTCCGGGCGCGTGGTTTCACGCAGCACCTCGGGGGCGCCGTATTGCGTGATCTCGATCGCGCGCATCGGGCGGTCGGCGCTGCCGCTTACTCGGGCTGGCGCTCGCCGCCGTCGTGGCCCGGCGTGCTGTCGGCGGCCGGCGCATCGCCGCGCGGCGCATTCGACTCACGGTGCTCACGCGGCTCACGGTCGCGGCGCGGGCCGCGGTCGTCGCGGCGCGGGCGATCACCGAAGTCACGACGCGGACGCTCTTCTTCGACATAGCCCTCGGGGCGCTCAAGCAAGGCCTTGAGCGACAGCTTGATGCGGCCCTTCTCGTCGGTCTCGAGCACCTTGACCTTGACGATCTGCCCTTCCTTCAGGAAGTCTTCGACGCGCTCGACGCGCTGGTGCGCGATCTGACTGATATGCAGCAGGCCATCCTTGCCCGGCAGGATGTTCACGAGGGCACCGAAGTCGAGGATCTTGGTGATCGCGCCTTCATAGACCTTGCCGACCTCGGCCTCGGCGGTGATCTCGGTGATGCGCTGCTTGGCGAACTCGGCCTTGCCGGCGTCGGTCGAGGCGATCGTGATCGTGCCGTCTTCGCCGATATCGATGACGCAGCCGGTTTCCTCGGTCAAGCCGCGGATCACGGCGCCGCCCTTGCCGATCACGTCGCGGATCTTCTCCGGGTTGATCTTCATGGTGTAAAGGCGCGGGGCGAACTGCGAGACCTCGGTCTTCGCGCCGCCCATCGCCTCGACCATCTTGCCCAGGATGTGCATGCGCGCTTCCTTGGCCTGCGCCAG
>CADEDE010000077.1 GCA_902825995.1 uncultured Burkholderiales bacterium | reverse complement strand
AGCAGGAATGAGCATGAATAATACGTTAGCGCTTATGCCCCCGAGGGGCGCTCAGGCCGCTTGGGAGCGGCCCGGCGCTGGCCTGAGCTCGCGCATGGCATGAGCAGACGCAGGGTCGTCGTCACCGGCCTCGGGTTGATCAGCCCGGTTGGCAACAGCGTCGCCGAGGGCTGGGGCAACCTCGTCGCCGGGCGCTCGGGCATTGGCAAGGTGACCAGGTTCGACGCCTCGGCGCTGTCCTGCCGTATGGTCGGCGAGGTCAAGGACTTCAAGGTCGAGGACTACTTCCCGGCCAAGGAAGCGCGGCACATGGACACTTTCATCCACTACGGGATGGCAGCGTCGATCCAGGCCGTGCGCGACGCGGGGCTGGCGACGGGGGATGCGCTGAGCGAAGACCAGGCTGAGCGCATCGGCGTGATGGTCGGCTCGGGCATCGGCGGCCTGCCGCTGATCGAGGCCACGCACAAGGAGTACAGCGAACGCGGCCCGCGCCGCATCTCGCCGTTCTTCGTGCCGGCGTCGATCATCAACATGATCTCCGGCCATGTCTCGATCCTGTACGGTTTCAAGGGCCCGAACCTGGCCATCGTGACGGCCTGCACCACCGGCCTGCACTGCATCGGCGAGGCCGGGCGCCTGATCGAATACGGCGACGTCGATGTGATGGTGGCCGGCGGCGCCGAATGCACGGTGTCGCCCTTGGGCATGGGCGGCTTTGCCTCGGCGCGCGCGCTATCGACGCGCAACGACGATCCGGCCACGGCGTCGCGCCCGTGGGACAGGGATCGCGATGGCTTCGTGCTCGGAGAGGGCGGCGGCGTGCTGGTGCTCGAGGCCTACGAGCACGCCAGCAAGCGCGGTGCCAAGATCTACGCCGAGCTGGTCGGCTTCGGCATGGGCGCCGATGCGTTTCACATGACCGCGCCCAACGTCGATGGCCCCAAGCGCTCGATGAAGGCGGCGCTGCGCAATGCCGGCATCAATGCCGACGCGGTGCAGTACCTCAATGCCCATGGCACCTCGACGCCACTGGGCGACCTGAACGAAACCAACGCCATCAAACTGGCCTTCGGCGACCACGCCAACAAGCTCGTCGTCAACAGCACCAAATCCATGACCGGCCATCTGCTCGGCGGCGCTGGCGGCATCGAGTCGGTCTTCACTGTGCTCGCACTGCACCACCAAGTCAGCCCGCCGACGATCAATATCTTCAACCAGGATCCGGAGTGCGACCTGGACTACTGCGCCAACACGGCGCGGGAAATGAAGATCGATGTCGCCGTGAAGAACAATTTCGGCTTTGGCGGCACCAACGGTTCGCTGGTGTTCCGGCGCGCCTGAGCGGCACGCCGCCAGCGACATCACGCATGCATGCGGCGCCGCCGGTGCGCATCAGCCTTGCGCCCGATGTGGGCTGGCGGGCGTTCGTCACGGCCTGTGCGAGCGCAGCCGCAGCGAACCTTGCCGCGTGGTTGATGACACTGGCGCGGCAATCGACGGCCGCGATTGCCGCAGTCGCGCTGCTCGCCGCAGTGCTGGCAGCCGGCCTCGCGCTGTGGGGGCTGCGGCGCGACAACGCGGGCGGCGGCGTGCTGGCGTGGGATGGTGCGGCGTGGCAATGGGCCCCTGCCAATGTGCAGCCTGCGGCGGGTGACCTGCACGTGATGATCGACCTCGGCGCGTGGCTTCTGCTGCGTTTTGTGCCGGGCGCATCGGCGCAGCCCGTGCGCTGGCTGGTTGCGTCGCGCCGGCAGGGCGGGGCGCTGTGGCCGCTTTGGCGTGCAGCCTTGTTTTCGCCCCCGCGCAGCGCCGAGCCGAGTGTCAACGCCGACCCATCATGACGCCCGACACCGATGCCGACGCCCTGCTCGTCGAGCGCACCAAGCGCGGCGACGTCAAGGCCTTCGAGATGCTCGTGGTCAAGTACCAGCGGCGCATCGAGCGCTTGATCGGGCGCATGGTCCGCGATGTCGATCTGGTCCAGGACATCGCCCAGGAAACCTTCATCCGCGCCTACCGCGCGATCCCGCAGTTCCGCGGCGAGAGCGCCTTTTACACTTGGCTCTACCGGATTGCCGTGAATACGGCCAAGAAGGCGCTGGTCGAATTGAAGCGCGACCCGCTGGTCGCCAACGTGGCCCTGGTTTCCCATGACGACGGCGACGAAACTTCGCGGGCCGAGAACGAACTAAGCGACGGCGAGACACCCGAGTCCCTGCTGGCCAGCAAGGAAGTTGCTGCCACGGTCAACGCGGCGGTCGAAGCCCTGAGTGAAGATCTGCGCCAGGCTATCGTTCTGCGCGAGATCGAAGGCCTGAGTTACGAAGAGATTGCAACTGTGATGAATTGCCCGATCGGTACCGTGCGTTCGCGGATCTTCCGGGCGCGTGAGGCGATCGCAGCGCGCTTGCGGCCCTTGCTGGGCACGCGCGATCGTGAGCGCTGGTAGCGTGCGGCGACGATGTGGAGTGCGATGACATGAACCATGACGATCCGACCGATCAGCGCCGACAGCAGGCGCTGTCGGCGCTGATGGATGGCGAAGGCGCCGAGGCCGACCTGGCCTGCGGTGCCTGGCGTAAAGATCCCGGCAGGCGTGCCGATTGGCACGCCTACCACCTGATCGGCGAGCTGATGCGCAGCGACGACGTGCGCTGCGCGCCGCAGCACGACGCCCGGTTCCTCGGCCGCCTGCGCGAGCGCCTGGCGGCAGAGCCGGTGGTGTTGGCGCCTGTTTCGCCGATCGCGCCGGGCGTACCACCGGCACCACCCGCACGGCAAGGCACATCGCGTCGGATCTGGGCGGCACCGATCGCCGTCGCGGCGGGCTTTGTCACCGTGGCGGGGGTTCTCGTGGTTACCCGCGTGGCCGCGCCGGATGGCGCAACGACCGACCGTTCGGTGCTGGTGGCCCGCCAGGCGACGGCGTCTTCGGCCTCGGCCCCGGCCGCCATGCAGAGTGCCGAAGTCAGGCTGATTCGCAGCGCCGAACTGGACCGCTATCTCGCAGCCCACAAGCAATACAGCAGCACCTCGGTGCTGGCGGCGCCGGGCGGCATGGTGCGCAACGCAGCCGCTGCGGCGCCGGGTCGCTGAATGCAGCCGATCGCCGTGACGCCATCGTTGGGCCGACACCTGATGGCGGTGGCAGTCACTGTGGCATCGGCCCTGTGCCCGCTGTTCGCGCAGGCCGGTGCTGCGGTTGTGTCGGCGTCGGCCGCGGCCTCCGGCACCGATGTGCGCAGCTGGCTGCAGCGCATTCACAACGCCGCCAGCCAGCGCAACTACCAGGGCACGCTGGTCGTGACGGCCAACGGCAGTGTGTCCAGCTCGCGCCTGGCGCACTACTTCGAAGGCAAGCAATATTTCGAGCGCATCGACATGCTCGACGGCCAGCCGCAACGCGTCTATCGCCACAACGACCAGGTGCTGACGGTGTGGCCGGCGGCGAAAGTGGCGCGCATCGAGCAGCGCGATGCGGTGGCCATGTTCCCGGCTGTGCTCAGCGGCAGCGAGGCGCAATTGTTCGAGCGTTACGAGATGCTCGCGGAAGGCACTGACCGTGTGGCCGGCCTCAATGCCTCCGTATTTCTTCTGCGCCCACGTGACGGTCACCGTTTCGCGCAGCGCCTGTGGGCCGACCAGGGCAGCGGTCTGCTGCTGCGCGCCGATGTCTTGTCGCCCGATGGCAAGGTGCTGGAAAGCGCGGCCTTCACCGAGGTGGCGATCGGCGTCAAGGCGCAACCCGAGTCGGTTCTGGCGCCGATGAAAAAACTCGACGGTTATCGCGTGCTGCGCAGCGCGCCGCAGCGCACAAGCCTGGAAGCCGAAGGCTGGTGGCTGAAATCGCCATTGGCCGGCTTCAGGCAGGTCAGTTGCGTCAAGCGCAGCCTGGAAGCGGCCGGCAACAGCGATGGCGCTCGGTCTGCCGACGTGTTGCAGACCATCTTCTCCGACGGCCTGACGCATGTGTCGGTGTTCATCGAACCCTTTCGTGCCGAGCGCCAACGCATCGGCGCTGCCGCCTTTGGCGCCACGCACACGCTGATGCAGCCGCTGGGCGCGCATTGGATCACGGTGGTCGGTGACGTGCCGATGGCCACATTGAAGCAATTTGCCGCGGCGCTGGAGCGCCCGCGCTGAGATTTCCTTTGCCATTGATTGTGTTGAGACCATGAACGACCAATTTGTTGCCGTCCCCCTGTTTTCGCTGCGCCGTGCGGTCGGCGCCGGTCTTCTTGCGCTCGCGCTGGCCGCGGCTGTAGCGCACACCGCGCAGGCACAGCCGCGCGAACTACCCGATTTCACCGAGCTGGTCGAGCGGGTCGGCCCGGCGGTTGTGAACATTCGTACCGCCGAGCGTCGTGCCGGCGTGCAGGCCGGCAGCGGCGAGATCGACGAGCAGATGCGCGAGTTCTTCCGCCGCTTCGGCATTCCGCTGCCCAACAACCCGCAGCCGCAACAACCGCGCCGCGGCGGTCCGCGCGACGAAGACAGCGAGCCACAACAGCGCGGCATCGGCTCGGGCTTCGTGCTCACGGCCGACGGCTATGTGATGACCAATGCGCACGTGGTCGATGGCGCCGACGAAGTCATCGTCACGCTGACCGACAAGCGCGAATTCAAGGCCCGCATCGTCGGCGCAGACAAGCGCACCGACGTGGCGGTGGTCAAGATCGACGTGACCGGCCTGCCGACGGTGAAGATCGGCGACGTGAACCAGGTCAAGGTCGGTGCCTGGGTGATTGCCATCGGCTCGCCGTTCAACCTCGACAACACCGTCACGGCGGGCATCGTCAGTGCCAGGCAGCGCGATACCGGCGAGTTCCTGCCGCTGTTTCAGACCGATGTGGCCATCAACCCCGGCAACTCGGGCGGGCCGCTGATCAATATGCGCGGCGAGGTCATCGGCATCAATTCGCAGATCTACAGCCGCTCGGGCGGCTATATGGGCATCTCGTTCGCGATCCCGATCGACGAGGCGATCCGCGTTTCGGACCAGTTGCGCGCCAGCGGCCGTGTCATCCGCGGGCGCATCGGCGTGACCATCGCGCCGGTGACCAAGGAAGTCGCCGAGTCGATCGGGCTGGGCAAGCCGGTTGGTGCGCTGGTGCAGGGCGTCGAGAGCGGTGGGCCGGCCGACAAGGCCGGTATCGAGGCCGGCGACATCATCACCAAGGTCGATGGCAAGCCGATCGAGAAATCGGGCGATCTGCCGCGCATCGTCGGCGCGACCAAGCCGGGCACCAAGACCGTGCTGCATGTATTTCGCCGTGGTGCGGGTCGCGATATTGCGGTTACTGTGGTCGAGTTCGAACCGGAGAAGCCGCGCCGTGTTGCGCAGGGCAGTGACCCGCAGCCGGCGCAGCCGAAAACCGTCATCGGTTTGGCCGTGTCGGATCTGACCGAGGCGCAAAAGCGCGAGTTGAAGCTGCGCGGCGGTGTGCGTGTCGAAACAGTCGAGGGAGCCGCAGCGCGCGCCGGTCTGCGCGAGGGCGACGTGATCATCACGCTCGACAACACCGAGGTCAGCGACGCCAAGCAGTTCAACGCGCTGGTGGCCAAGGCCGACAAGGCCAAGCCCGTCAGCGTGATGGTGCGCCGCGGTGAGTGGACCAATTACCTGGTGATTCGGCCGGCGGGGCGCTGACGGGTGTTGCCGACCCCTTCAGGCGACTCGCTGGGTGGGTCTTTCCGGCTGGTGGAACGATGCCTTCCCTGCCAACCGACTTACTGATGTGTGCGCATGCTAACTTAAAGCCTGCTTTGATCCGAATGGTAGCCGCAACACATATAATTCCAGCCTGAATTGCCGCTTTTCCCAGCGCTGGAGGGGCGGAGTGATGGCTGCTGGAACTGTCCCCAGCACATCCACAGGAGATTGTGGATAAGCTGTTGATGGATTTTCATGTTGGTACCTCACAACGACAAAATAACAAGGGTTGGCGCGGGTTCCAGCCAGGTCGCTGTGGCTACAATGAAATCCCAACAAGCAGTTGCCATACGTTTTGTTGGAAGGCGCGTCACTCATTTGACGCGCCTTTTTTTATGCACTTTGCACGCCGGCGCCGAGCGCGGGCGCTGCGCTTGTCCCGCTCGATGAACCACATTCGCAACTTCTCCATCATTGCCCACATCGACCACGGCAAGAGCACGCTGGCCGACCGGATCATCCAGCGCTGCGGTGGCCTGTCGGACCGCGAAATGGAAGCCCAGGTGCTCGACTCGATGGATATCGAGCGCGAACGCGGCATCACCATCAAGGCGCAAACGGCGGCGCTCGAATACACCGCGCGCGACGGGCAGGTCTATCAGCTCAACCTGATCGACACGCCGGGACACGTCGATTTCAGCTACGAAGTCAGCCGCTCGCTGTCGGCCTGCGAGGGCGCCTTGCTGGTGGTGGATGCCAGCCAGGGTGTCGAGGCGCAGACGGTGGCCAACTGCTATACCGCGCTGGAGCTGCACGTCGAAGTCGTGCCCGTGCTGAACAAGATGGACCTGCCGCAGGCCGACCCGGAAAACGCCAAGGCCGAGATCGAGGACGTGATCGGCATCGACGCCAGCCACGCCATCCCCTGTTCGGCCAAGACCGGGGCGGGCATCGAGGAGATTCTCGAGGCGGTGATCGCGCGCATGCCCGCCCCGCGGGGCCATCCGGACGGCCCGCCGCGGGCCATGATCATCGACGCCTGGTTCGACAACTATGTCGGCGTGGTGATGCTGGTGCGCGTGGTCGATGGCTCGCTGTCCAAGGGCGAGCGCATCCGCATGATGGCCACCCATACGGTCTATGGCATCGAGCAGATGGGGGTCTTCACGCCCAAATCGCTGCCGCGCGAAACCCTGAAGGCCGGCGAGGTCGGCTTTGTCATCTGTGGCATCAAGGAACTGCAAGCCGCCAAGGTCGGCGATACGCTGACGCTGGAAAAGAAGCTGCCCAACAACGCCGGCCCGGCCAGCGAGGCGCTGCCCGGCTTCAAGGAAATCCAGCCGCAGGTTTTTGCCGGCCTGTACCCGACCGAGGCCAGCGAATACGAGTCGCTGCGCGACGCGCTGGAGAAATTGAAGCTCAATGACAGCTCGCTGCGCTACGAGCCCGAGGTGTCGCAGGCGCTGGGCTTCGGCTTTCGCTGCGGCTTTCTGGGCCTGCTGCACATGGAAATCGTGCAGGAGCGCCTGGAGCGCGAGTTCGACCAGGATCTGATCACCACCGCACCCAGCGTCGTCTATGAGGTCGAGCTCAACGACGATACCGTGCTGAAGGTCGAAAATCCGAGCAAGATCCCCGACCCGGGCCGCATCCGCGAAATCCGCGAGCCGATCGTCACCGTGCAGCTGTATATGCCGCAGGACAGCGTCGGCCCGGTGATGACCCTGGCGAATCAGAAGCGCGGCCAGCAGATCAATATGGCCTACCACGGCCGCCAGGTGCACCTGACCTATGAGATGCCGCTGGCCGAGATCGTGCTCGACTTTTTCGACAAGCTCAAGAGCGTCTCGCGCGGCTACGCTTCGATGGACTACGAATTCAAGGAGTACCGCGCCGCCGACGTCGTTAAGGTCGATCTGCTGATCAACGGCGATCGCGTCGATGCCCTGTCGATCATCGTCCACCGCGCCCAGAGCCAGTACCGCGGCCGCGCGGTGGCGGCCAAGATGCGCGAGCAGATCCCGCGCCAGATGTACGACGTGGCGATCCAGGCGGCGATCGGCGCCAACATCATCGCGCGTGAGAACATCAAGGCCTTGCGCAAGAACGTGCTGGCAAAATGCTACGGCGGCGATATCACGCGCAAGAAGAAACTGCTCGAGAAGCAGAAAGCCGGTAAGAAACGCATGAAGCAGATCGGCGCCGTCGAGGTGCCGCAGGAAGCGTTTCTGGCCATTCTCCAGGTTGACGATTGAGATCGATGAGCACATTGACTGGGTTGTTGTACGGCGCGCTGGCGGTCTATCTGGGGGGCTGGTTCTTCGGCTACTGGATCGGCAACTTCTCGTTGCTGCTGTTCCTGCTGACGCTGGTGACCCTGGGCTACTGGCTGGCCGAGCGTTATGCCTTCAAGCCGGCGCGCGAGGCGGCGGCCGTGCAGCTGGAAGGGCAATTTGCCGCGCGGCGCGCCGAGCTGGGCAAGCGGGGCATCGCGCAGGTCGATGGCGATATCGCGCAGGCCAGGGACAGCTTGCTGATGCAGCCCTGGTGGCTGGATTGGACGGCGGGCCTCTTCCCGGTGATCCTGATCGTCTTCCTGCTGCGCTCGTTCCTGTTCGAGCCTTTCAAGATTCCGTCGGGCTCGATGATCCCGACCCTGATGGTCGGCGACCTGATCCTGGTCAACAAGTTCGACTACGGCGTGCGCCTGCCGGTGATCAACCAGAAAATCGTCGCCAACAAAGACCCGGCGCGTGGCGACGTGGTGGTGTTCCGCTATCCGCCCGACCCGCGCATCGACTACATCAAGCGCGTGGTCGGCCTGCCCGGCGACGAGGTGGCCTACCTGAACAAGGTGCTGACCATCAACGGCCAGCGCATCGAGACCGCGCCGCTGCCCGACTTCTACGACGACGACAGCCGGCGCTACGCACAGCATTTCAGCGAAAAACTGGCCGGCGTTGAGCACCGCATCCTGATCGACAAGGATCGGCCGGCCTTCATTCCGGGCGTACAGAACTTCCCCAACAGCGACGCCTGCAGCTACAGCGGCGAGGGCGTGACCTGCCAAGTGCCCGCCGGCCACTATTTCATGATGGGCGACAACCGCGACAATTCGGTCGATTCACGCTACTGGGGCTTCGTGCCCGACCGCAATCTGGTCGGACGGGCCTTCTTCGTGTGGATGAATTTCGGTAACCTTGGCCGTATCGGCAGCTTCCGCTGAGCGCCGTGCCTGCTTCAATCACCGTCGGAGATCGATCCATGCAACGTGTTTGCCGTACAACCCGCGCCGAGCGCGGCATCACCCTGATCGGCCTGCTGCTGTGGGCCATCGTGGTGGCGTTCGTGGCCCTGATGATCGTGCGCGTGCTGCCGACGGTCAACGAATACTCGACGATCCTGCGCGCGGTCCAAAACATCGCCAAGGCGACACCATCGACCGTTGCCGAAGCGCGAGGCGCCTTCGAAAAGCAAAAGGAGATCGAATATTCGATTTCCAGCATCGGCGGCAAGGATCTGCAGGTCACCAAGGAAAACGACAAGGTCGTTATCCGCTTCGCTTACGACAAGGAAGTCGAGCTCTTCGAGCCGGTATTCCTGCTCATCAAATACCGCGGCGAGGGCCGCTCAAACTAGTGGACACAGGCCTCGCCGCGCTGCAACGGCGCCTGGACTACCGCTTCACGCAACCGGCGCTGCTCAGCCGCGCGCTGACGCACCGCAGCGTCGGCGCCGATCACAACGAACGCCTCGAATTCCTCGGCGACGCGGTGCTGCAAACCGCCGTTTCGGCCCTGCTCTACGAGCGCTTTGCCGGCTCCGACGAAGGCGACCTGACGCGCGTGCGCGCCCACCTGGTGCGCGAGGAAAGCCTGCATCGCCTGGCGCTCACGCTCGACCTGCCCGAGGTGCTGCGCCTGTCCGACGGCGAGGCCCGCGGCGGCGGCGCCCAGCGCCCGTCGATCCTGGCCGACGCGCTCGAGGCCTTGATCGGCGCGGCCTTCCTCGACGGCGGTTTCGACCCGGCGCAGGCTATGGTCCAGCGCCTGTTCGGTGAAATCATCGCCACCACCGAGGTCGACAGCTGGAGCAAGGACGCCAAGACCGAACTGCAGGAATGGCTGCAGGCGCGCAAGCTGCCGGTGCCCGCCTACCGCATCGTGGCCACGCGGGGACAGGCCCATGCGCAGACCTTCGGTGTCGAGTGCGCTGTTGCAGCGCTGGGCCTCACCGAAAACGGCGAGGGCAAATCGCGCCGCGTGGCCGAGCAAGAGGCTGCGCGCCGCATGCTCGCTGTGCTGAAGGCCAGCGACCGGCCCGACGGCCCCCTGCGCTCGTGACCGCAACCGCTCAGCGCTGCGGTCTGGTGGCCATCGTCGGCCGCCCCAACGTCGGCAAGAGCACCTTGCTCAACGCCTTGGTCGGGCAAAAGCTCAGCATCACCTCCGACAAGGCGCAGACCACGCGGCACCGCATCACCGGCATCCGCACCCGGGAAGCGGCGCAGTTCATATTCGTCGATACGCCGGGCTTTCAAACCCGGCACGGCAACGCCCTCAATCGCAACCTCAATCGCACGGTCAGGAGCGTGCTGGCCGATGTCGATGCGGTGCTGTTCGTCGTCGAGGCCGGCCGCTTCAGCCTCGATGACGCCAAGGTGCTGGCGCTGCTGCCCGAAGACAAACCCGTCCTGCTGATTGCCAACAAGCAGGACGAAGTCAAGCGCCGCGCCGATCTCATGCCCTGGATGGCCTCGATGCAGGAACGGCGCGACTTTGCCCAGTTCGTGCCGATGTCGGCGAAGAAGGCGGCTGATGTCGAGCGCCTGCTCGGCATCATCGCGCCCTATCTGCCCGAGCAGCCCTGGTTCTACGAAGCGGACGCGCTCACCGACCGCAGCGAACGCTTTCTGGCCAGCGAGTTGATCCGCGAAAAACTCTTCCGCCTGACCGGCGATGAGTTGCCCTACAGCTGCACCGTGGTCATCGACAAATTCGAGGAAGAAGGAAACCTGCGCCGCATCGCCGCCACGATCGTCGTCGAGCGCGACGCGCACAAGGGCATGGTCATCGGCGACGGCGGCGCGCGCCTGAAGCGCATCGGCAGCGAGGCGCGCCAGGAGCTCGAGCGCCTGTGGGCCGCCAAGGTTTTCCTCGAGTTGTGGGTCAAGGTGCGCTCCGGCTGGGCCGATAGCGAGGAGCATCTGCGCAGCTACGGCTACGAGTGAGCGAGGAAAACGATGGCATCCGCATTCGACGCGTTCTTGCAGCAGGCCTGGGCCGATCACGCCGACCAGGCGCCGGCGGGCTGCCAAGCGGCCCTGGGCAAGTTGAAGGCATTGAGTCCATGAGTCGAAGCGGCGCGGCGTCTGCTCTGCCGGCGTATGTGCTGCACCGCTACGACTGGAGCGAATCCAGCCTGATCGTCGATCTGTTCACGCGCGAACTCGGGCGCGTGGTGGTCGCGGCCAAAGGCGCCAAGCGGCCGACCTCGCAATTGCGTGCCGTGCTGCGCCCGTTCCAGCGCATCCACGCCACGCTCGGCCGCACAGCGGCCGGCGCCGAGGTGCACAACCTGCGCGGCGCCGAATGGGCCGGCGGCGTCCCAGTGGCCGGCGGCGATGCACTCTTCAGCGGTTTCTATTTGAACGAGCTGCTGATGAAACTGCTGGCCCGCGAAGACCCGCACCCGGCGCTGTGGGACGCCTATTCGGCGACCTTGCAGGCCCTGGGCGGCAGCGCCGAATCGGCCGCGCTGCGCGCCTTCGAGCTGCGCCTGCTGCGCGAGATCGGCCTCCTGCCCGACCTGGCGCGCATCACCGCCACGCACGCGCCCGTGCAGCCCGACGCGCTGCACGGCCTGCGCGCCGAGATCGGCGTCGCGGCCACCGCCGAGCCTGGCGCCATCGCCGGCTTCGATCTGCTCGCGCTGCAAAGCGCCCTGGATGCCGACGATCTGGGCGCCCTGCAGCGCGCCTGCAGCGCACCCGCCGCCGCGCTGCGCCGCCCCTTGCGCGAGCTGCTTGCGTACCATCTGGGGGCGGCGCCACTGCGCACGCGCCAGGTCCTGCTCGATCTCCAGCCACTGCTCTGAAGCATGAACCCCTTGATGGCCCCCGAAGCCAACGCCCGCGATGCGCGCTGCGCGCTCTCGGTCAATGTCAACAAGGTCGCGCACCTGCGCAATACGCGCCACCTCGGCATTCCCAGCGTCACCCGCGCGGCCACCCTCTGCCTCGAAGCCGGTGCGCAGGGCATCACCGTGCACCCGCGGCCCGACGAGCGGCATATCCGCGCGCAGGATGTGGCCGAGCTGGCCGCGCTGCTGCGCGCCTGGCCGCACGCCGAGTTCAACATCGAGGGCAACCCTTTCGACAACTTGATGGGCTTCATCCGCGAATGCCGGCCGCAGCAATGCACCTTCGTGCCCGACGCGCCGGGCCAGTTCACCAGCGATCATGGCTTCGCGCACGACGATCTCGCGCGCGTGGCGCCGCATGTGGCCGAAGCCCGCGCCCTGGGCGTGCGCGTGAGCCTGTTCATGGATCCGGAGCCGGCGCTGATGGCCGCCGTGCGCGCCATCGGTGCCGACCGCGTCGAGCTCTATACCGAGCCCTATGCCGCCGCCCACGGCAGCCCTGGGCAGGCGGCGCAGCTCGCGCGCTATACGGCAACGGCCGAAGCCGCGCTGGCAGTCGGGCTGGGCATCAATGCCGGCCACGACCTGAACCGCGCCAACCTCGCCGATTTCCTTCGCGCCGTGCCGGGCGTGCAGGAGGTCTCGATCGGCCACGCCTTGATCGCCGATGCGCTCGAATTCGGGCTTGCGGAAACCGTGCGCGAATACCAGCGCTGCATCCAACGCGCCTATGTGGCCCCCAAGACGCCTTTGGCATCGTCCCCCCGAGGGCATAAGCGCTAACGTATTATTCATGCTCATTCCTGCTCACATTGATAC
>CADEDE010000076.1 GCA_902825995.1 uncultured Burkholderiales bacterium | reverse complement strand
CTGATCAGCAATCGGCGCACGGAACAAGGGCGCGGTCTATTGACCGCTTACGATCGAGCAAGTTGCTTGATCGGAGAATCGGTGCATGGCCAAGATGGACGAAGCCACACGCAAGCGAGTTCGCGCGGGGCGTTTGATGCTGGCGGGCAAGACGCCCGCAGAAGCAGCCAAGTCGGTGGGGGTGGCGCGGCAGACCGCATACACATGGAAGGCCCGACTCGATGAAGGCGGCATCGATGCATTGCGCTCGATGGCCACGGGCCGTCCGGCGCAACTCGACGACGGGCAACTCGCTGCACTGCGTGGCGCGTTGCTCCAAGAGCGCCATGGCCCACGACTTCGGCACCGATCTGTGGACACTCAAACGAGTGCGCGCCTTCATCGAGCAGCTGTACGGCGTGCGCTTCAGCGAGGTGCATGTCTGGCGGCTGCTCGGGGCCATGGGCCTCAGCTCCCAGAAGCCCGAGCGCCGCGCCATCGAGCGCGACGAGTCGGCGGTACTGACGTGGAAGCGCAAGGCCTGGCCCGCGCTTAAAAAAAGTGTGCCGCCGAGCGGCGACTGATCGTGGTTCGAAATCCCGACCCTGCGAGCAACGGCTGTGGCCGGGCACGCTGGCGCCTGGCGGTACGCGACAGGCTGCTTCAGCTGTCGTGCTTCTTGCTCTTCACCGGCTTCTTGGCCACGCTGTCGTCGGCCGCCGCTGCCGCATCGGCCTTCTTGGTCTTGTCGATCTTGTCACTGCCCTCGGCGGGATTTTCAGGCGTCGCTTCGGCCACCACCCCGCCCTGCGGGAGTACGACCTCGATCTTGTTCTCGCGCATGTAGTCGTTCATCTCGCGCCAACCGGCGAACAGCGCGGCCTTGTCGGCACGCTTGTTCAGCGCAAAACAGTCTTCGATGGCCCGGCCGGCGTGACGGCAAGCGCCGCCGATGGCTCTGCCTTCGGCTTCCTTGCGTGCGGCCACGGCTTGGGCCGCCTCTCCGCCCATCAGCTGGCAGCCGCCCAGCAGGCTGAGCAGGGCCAGCAGCGCGAGCAAGAAGGCGGTCGGTTGAAGGCGGCGAGGCATGGCGGGGCGCGATGAGGGTCTGCAGCACTTATCGGCGCCGCGGCCGCCGAACTTGAATCAGCGTCCGACGAGGAACGCCGCCACCGACTGACGCCGGCCGCCGGGGCGTTGCAGTTCGAGCAGGTCGAGCGCCCGGCCGTCGCCGCAGGCGACGCGCATGTTGTCGCCATGCGCCTGGATCGTGCCTGGTGCAGCGGCGAAGCCGGCACTCACCCTGGCACGCCAGAGCTTGACCGCTTGGCCGTCGAACTCGAAGTGGCATCCGGGCTGCGGGTCGAACGCGCGCAGCCGGCGTTCGATCTCGGCGGCCGGGCGCTGCCAGTCGATCACGGCTTCGCTCTTGGCCAGCTTGTGGGCATAGCTCACGCCTTCGGCGGGTTGTGGCGTGCGCACCAGCGCAGCGCGCGCGGCGTCGGCCAGCGCCTGCACCACCAGCTTGGCACCGAGCACGGTCAGGCGCTCGAGCAGGCTGGCGCTGCTGTCGTCGGCGTGGATCGCCTCAATGCCGACGAGCAGCCTGTCGCCGGTGTCCAGGCCGGCGTCCATCTGCATGATCGTGATGCCGGTCTGGGCGTCGCCGGCTTCGACAGCGCGCTGAATCGGCGCAGCACCGCGCCAGCGTGGCAGCAGCGAGGCATGGCTATTCAGGCAGCCCAGCCGCGGCAGTTCGAGCAGCCAGCGCGGCAGGATCAGGCCGTAGGCCGCAACCACCATCACGTCGGGCTGCGCCGCATGCAGCGCATCGCAGGCCGCGAGCGCGTCCGCGGCGAAGCGGCCGTCGAGTTTTAAACCCTGCGGCTGGGCCACAGGTAAGCCGTGCTGCAGTGCGAACTGCTTGACCGGCGAGGCCTGCAACTTCAGGCCGCGGCCGGCCGGGCGGTCGGGCTGGGTCAGCACCAACGGCACAGCATGGCCGGCGGCGTGGATCGCAGCCAAGGCCGCAGCGGCAAACGCCGGCGTGCCGGCAAAGGCAACGCGCAATGCCGTCATCCGGTACGCAGCGCTTCTTCGCGCGACTTTTTGAGCATCTTGGTTTTGATCCGCTCGCGTTTGAGCGGGCTCAGGTACTCGACGAAAACCTTGCCGAGCAGGTGGTCCATCTCGTGCTGCACGCACACCGCTTCGAGGCCCTCGGCCTCGAATTCGAAAGGCAGGCCATCGCGACCGAGCGCATGCACCGTAACGCGGGCATGACGCGGCACCTTGTCGTAGATCGTCGGCACCGACAGGCAGCCTTCGTCGCCAAAGACCATCTCTTCGCTGCTGGCGAGCAGCACCGGATTGACTAGCACGCGCGGCCGATCGCGGGTCTCTGAGGTATCGATCACGATCACGCACTCATGCACATCGACCTGCGTGGCCGCGAGGCCGACGCCGTCGGCCTCATACATGGTGTCGAGCAGGTTGTCGATCAGCGTGCAGATGCGCGCATCGACCTCGGCAACCGGGTTGGCCCGTGTGCACAGGCGCGGATCGGGATAACGCAGGATGGGCAGAAGACTCATGGTTCGTGAAAAGCGACACACGCCAGCTGGGCCGATCCGGGCGTGCGCGAGGCGCAACAGCGGGGTTCGTGAAAGGTGCCACGCCGGGCTATTGCGCGAGGCACTTTCATTGCGATATCAAGGGTTTAGAGGCAGAATCTACCGAAGCGTATGAGCATTTTCGCTGGCTTTGCCGAAGGGTTGCCGGCGTGCTGCTCAAAAACCTCGAAGACCTTTAAAACTTGATAGCGGCGCTATTTTCTCATCGCTGCCAACGCCGGCAGCGGCCCGGGGAGACTCTGTTCATGATACGAAGCCACGCCAGCCGTCTTTGCAATACCGCCTTGGCCAGCAGCCTGCTGTTGGCCATGGGCGGCGCAAGCGCGGCCGCCTACCCGGTCACGCCACAGCAGCGCAGCACCGCGCAGCAGGTGGCGCAAGCCGGCGTGCCGCTGTCCGAGCTGGCGCCCAACGCGCCCGACTCGCACACCGTCAAGCGCGGCGATACGCTGTGGGACATCTCCAAGCTGTTCCTGAAGAGCCCGTGGCGCTGGCCCGAGCTGTGGGGCATGAACCTCGACCAGATCCGCAACCCGCACCTGATCTATCCGGGCCAGGTGCTGGTGCTGGACACGTCCGGTGGTCGCGCGCGGCTGCGCGTGGCCCAGGGCGGCCCCGATGGTACGGTGAAGCTCAGCCCGCGCGTGCGCAGCGAAACCCTCGGCGACGGCGGCGTGCCGGCGGTGCCGATGCACCTGATCGCGCCCTTCCTCAACGAGGCCGTCGTTTTCAGCGCCAACGAACTCGAGCGCGCACCGCGCGTGGTGGCCGCGCCCGAAGGCCGCGTGATGATGGGCCGCGGCGACAAAGCCTATGTACTCGGCGATCTGAACGGCTTGCGCGACTGGCGGGTATTCCGCCAGGCCAAACCGCTGCGCGACCCGAGCACCCATGAAATCCTCGGCTACGAGGCGTTCTTCCTCGGCACTGCCGAGTACGTCCGCGAAGGCGGCAGCACCGCCACCGCGGACGGCAAATCGACCCTGGCCGTGCCGGCAACTTTCGAGTTGCTCAGCGTCAAGGAAGAGGTCGGGGTCGGCGACCGGCTGGCGCCCGTGCCACAACGTGATTTCAGCAACTTTGCGCCGCACGCGCCGACCAAACCGATCACCGGCCAGATCATTTCGGTTTATGGCGAGGCCTTGATCGCCGGCCAGAACCAGGTCGTGTCGATCAACCGCGGCGCACGCGACGGCGTTGAGCGCGGCCATGTGCTGGCGGTGCTGCGCGACGGTGCGCAGGTCACCGATCGCACCGTCGAACGGCCGACGCAGATCAAGCTGCCCGACGAGCGCCACGGTCTGCTGTTCGTCTTCCGCGTCTTCGAGCGCGTGTCCTACGGCCTGGTGCTGCAGGTGCAGCAGCCGGTGACCGCCGGCGACCGCTTCGCGCAGCCCTGATCTGGGCACCGGTCCGCCGGCCTGCACGATGGCCCGGCCCGACGATCTACCGGCCTGGCTGCGGCTGCTGCGCACACCCGGCGTTGGCCGCGAAAGCGCGCGCCGCCTGCTCGCCGCCTGCGGCACACCCGACGCCGTATTCGCCGCCAGGCCGGCGACACTGCGCGAATTGCTCGGTGCGGCACCAGCTGCCGCGCTGACCACGCTGCCGCAGCGCCACACCGAGCAGTTGGCCGCCACCGAAGCCTGGCTCGCCGCGGACCCGACGCACCATGTGCTGACCCTCGGCGATACAGCCTACCCGGCCTTGCTGCTCGAGACTGCCGATCCGCCGCTGCTGCTTTATGCGCAGGGCCGGCTCGACTTGCTGGGCGCGCCGGCCCTGGCGGTGGTGGGCAGCCGAAACCCCAGTGCGCAGGGCGTCGATAACGCGCGTGCGTTCGCCGCTCACCTGAGCCGCGCCGGGCTGACCATCGTTTCCGGCCTGGCGCTGGGGATCGACGGCGCGGCCCACGAGGGCGGCCTGGCAGGCCGCGGCAGTACGGTGGCCGTGGTCGGCACCGGCCTCGATCGTATTTACCCTGCGCGCCACAAGGCGCTCGCCCACCGCATCGCGAAGGAGGGCTTGCTGCTGTCCGAGTTCGAACTCGGCATGCCTCCGTTGCAGGAGAACTTTCCACAGCGCAACCGGCTGATCGCCGGCCTGTCGCGCGGCACCCTGGTGGTCGAGGCCGGGCTGCCCTCGGGCTCCCTGATCACCGCGCGACAAGCCCTCGAAGCCGGTCGCGAAGTGTTTGCGATCCCCGGTTCGATCCACGCGCCGCAGTCACGCGGCTGCCACGCACTGATCAAGCAGGGCGCAAAACTGGTTGATACGGCCGACGACATCCTGGGCGAGTTGAACTGGACCGTGCGCGCCGCGGCGGCGCCGCCCGATACGCCACCCACGATTAACGACGCCTTGCTCAGCGCCCTCGGCCACGACCCGGTCACGCTCGACGCGCTGCTCGCACGCACCGGCGAGAGCGCCGCCACGCTCAGTGTCCGCCTGCTCGAACTCGAACTCGATGGCCGCGTAGCCCGCCTGCCGGGCGGCCTGTACCAGCGCTGCTGCAGATCCTGAAGGCCACTGCGGTATAGTGTTTTTATGTTCGATGTGCTGGTCTATTTGTACGAAAACTACTGGCGCCCCGATGCCTGCCCGGACCATGCCCAGCTGACGCGCAAGCTGTCTGCCGTGGGCTTCGAAAGCGACGAAATCCAGGAAGCCCTTTCCTGGCTCGACGGTCTTGCCGGCACGGCCCAGTCCTACAGCGGCCGGCAAAGCACCGACGCGATGCGCGTCTATTCACCGGCCGAGCAGGAGCAGCTCGGGGAAGAGTCGATCGGCTTCGTCAGCTTTCTCGAGTCAGCCGGGGTGCTGCCGCCGCCGATGCGTGAAATGGTGATCGACCGCGCGACCGCCATCGGCACCACGCCGATCGATCTCGACGATCTGAAGGTCATCGTGCTGATGGTCTTCTGGAGCCTGGGCGAAGAACCCGACGCGCTGATCCTCGACGAGCTTTTCGTCGCACCCGAGGAGCGCCTGATTCACTGAACGGGCGCTGACGCGTCAGTTCAGCAGGCGAGACGGATCTACATCCAGTTTCGCCAATGCCGTGCGCGTGGCCCGCACCGTCAGTGCCTCGTCCTGCGCCGGCAACAGCAGCCCCGCCTGCAGGTACGACGCCAGGCGGTGCTGCTCGAACAAGAGGCAGCGGCCGCTGGCCGTGACGAACAGCGACAGATGCCGGCGCATGCCCTGCCACGCCAGCTGCACGCCTTCGTTGCGGTCCTTGTATTCGAGCATGTACCAACTACCGACCTGCAGCTCTCTAGCCCAGGACAGCATGGCCGGCGTCGGCATCGAGCCGCCCTCGCCGACCACCTCGAGGTCGCGGCTGTCGTCGCCCGAGATATCGAGCATCAGGGTCTGGTCGAGTTGCACGTCGCTGGCATCGGGCAGCAATTCTTCCAGCGCTTCGAGGCGCTCGCGCAGTTCTTCGAAGCGCTCGGCCGGAATCGCAGCGGCCTTGGCGCTGAAGGCCGCAGCCAGCGAGTCGTTAAGCGAGCGCACATGCTCGTCGCGGGTGGCAACCGGCACGCCGGCCGATTCCATGCCGTCGCGCAACTGCTTCAACAGCGGCGGCAGGCGGCGGATGACTTCGGCCCGCTCTTCGCGCGAAACCTTGGCCCCCGCCGACCAGATCAGGTCGGTGGCCGCCTTGCGCATGGCCTTGGTGGCCTCGGCCTGCGCACCGTGGCGCACCGCCGACATCGCCAGCACATCGGCCCAGACCTGGAACAGGAACTGGCGCACGCCTTCCTGCACCGGCACCTCGTTCAACATCTTGCGCAGCTCGATGGTGTATTGGATGGCCAGGGTCTCGCGTTGCTCGACCTGCTGGGCCAGCGACACGCCGCGTTTGGTGGCTGCGTTCTCGCTCTTGAAATAATTTTCGAGGAAGCGTTCGAATTCGGTCAGCACGGTCTGGAAAACGCGCCGCCCGGTATCGGGATAGGCCTCGACGACCTGCACCACGCGCTTGATTTCACCTTCGAGCGCATCCCCCACCGCGCTGGCCGAGGCGTCGAAGCCCATCACGCAGGCGCCCATGCGGTCGATCAGGCGCCGCGCCGGATGATCGACGGTGGCAAAGAAATCCGGCTCGCCGACGGCCACGCGCAACACCGGCATCTGCAGTCGCGCAAACCAGACCCGTACCGCCGACGGGATGCGCTCCTCGGTCAGGATGCTCTGGAACAGCAGGGCCACGATTTCGATGGTGGCGCGCTCGACCGGTGTTTCGGCGGCACGCTTTAAGGCCTGCTTGCGCAGGTTCAATTCTTCGAGCAGGGCCGGCGAAATGGTGGCCGTGGCCGAGCCGGCATCGTGGCGCTCGATGCGCCGCTGCATGCCCTGTTGGGCCTGGCCGATGGCGTCGGCCAATCCCGGCGAGACCGTGCGCTGTTGGCCGGCGCGCGCGGTATCGGCGAAGGCCGGCACCTGGCGCTCGATCATGCGATTCAGGCGCGACATCACCGCCATCGCTTCGCCACCGGCGTGGCTGTGGTCATCGCCGCCGGCGCCGCCGCCCGAGCGTGTCATCAGCCGCGTCTCGTCCTGGACCAGGCCGGCATAGCCGGTGGTCACGCCGCCACGCGAGCGCCGGATCAGCGGGCGCAGGTCGATATCGGGCAGCACGCGCTGCGATACCAGCCAACGGTTGGCCTCGTGATAGGCCTCCTGCACCAGGATGCCGAACTCTTCGTGCAATACGGGTTGCATGTCGCGCGCGGCGCTGTCGTCCAGGCCGGCATCGGCCCAGGCCTGCAGCACGAAGCGCGCTAGCACATGGGTGCGCAACAGATCGTGCGGGTCGAGCTCCTCGCGGCGCTCGAGCAGCGCCACGCGCGTGCGCAGGTCGTTGAACTCCGAACCGGCGCGGTCGATGATCGCCAGCGCCAGGCGCGAAGTGACGATTTCGCGTTCGATGGTCTCGTCATCGACCAGCGACAGCTTCTTGGTCGTGGTGCCGGGATCGCCGGTGCGCGAAGCCGAGGCGCCATGGCGCAACGCTTCCTGCAGGGCCGCGACCATGCCGTCGTGCCAGGCCACGCCATGCGCCTTGAGGGCGATCGCGGTATCGCGCAGGCGGCCGACGATGCCCGGGTCGGTCGCTACGGCGGCAACGCGTTCCGGCGCCACCGCCCATGCAGCCACCGTAGCGAGCAGCGCCGGCAGGCCCTTGACCAGCTCTTCGGTGTAGAGGCGGCGGGCCTGGAAGGCCAAGCTGGCTTGATCGCCGACAGTCGCCATGGGAATCGGTGGGGTTGTCGTGTCTGAAAGGAGCCGGGGGACTCTACACCACGGCCCGCAAAATCAGACCATCGCACCGGCGTTCGGATCGTTCGGGTCGCCGCCCGATGCGGACAGTTTCACGAGGTCCTCGCGCTTGACGCCGAGCCACATCACGATCGCCGCGGCGACGAAGACCGAAGAATAGACGCCGAACAGGATGCCGATGGTCAGCGCCAGCGCAAAGTAGTGCAGGGTCGGGCCGCCGAAGACCAGCATCGACACCACCATCATCAGCGTGCTGCCGTGGGTGATGATGGTGCGGCTGATGGTGCTGGTGATGGCATGGTCGATGATCTCGCGCGTGTTCAGTTTGCGGAACTTTCGAAAGGCCTCGCGCACCCGGTCGAAAATGACCACCGACTCGTTGACCGAGTAGCCCAGCACCGCCAGCACCGCGGCCAGCACCGCCAGCGAGAACTCCCACTGGAAGAAGGCAAAAAATCCCAGGATGATGACCACGTCGTGCAGGTTGGCCACGATGCCCGCCACCGAGAACTTCCATTCGAAGCGCAAGGCCAAGTACAGCATGATGCCGACCACCGTGACGGCCAGGGCCTTGATGCCGTCCCAGGTCAGTTCTTCGCCGACCGAAGGGCCGACGAATTCGGTGCGCGACAGTTTCAGCGGCTCGCTGCCCGCCGCCGTGCTGCACGATGGCCGGCTGACCTGCTCGCCCTGCGGCGTGGTGTATTGCTTGGTCGCCACGGTACCCGATTCGGCCTTGCACAGGGCGTCGAAGACGCGGCTGGCCAGTTCGCTCTGTTTCGCGTCGCTGCCGCTTTTTCCACTTAAGGGCAGGCGGATCAACACATCACGCGAAGTGCCGAAGTTCTGCACCTGCACTTCGCCCAGACCGAGCCTATCGACTGCCGCGCGACTCCTGCCGAGGTCGGCGGCCTGTACATACTCGACCTCCATCACGGTGCCGCCGGTGAATTCGATCGACAGGTGCAGCCCGCGCGTAACCAGGAAGAAGACGGCAGCAGCAAAGGTGATGAACGAAACCGCGTTCAGCACCAGCGCGTGGCGCATGAACGGGATATCGCGGTGGATACGGAAGAATTCCATGTTTGTCTTTCGTCAGACTTCCGCCGCCGGCTTGGCCGCGCCATCCGGGCGCCAGACCTGCCCAATCGACACGCCCTTCAGCTTCTTCTGCCGGCCGTACCAGAGGTTGACCAGGCCGCGCGAAAACACCACGGCCGAGAACATCGAGGTCAGGATGCCCAGGCAATGCACCACCGCGAAGCCGCGCACCGGCCCCGAGCCGAAGGCCAGCAGGGCCAGGCCGGCGATCAGGGTCGTGATGTTGGAGTCCAGGATCGTGCCCCAGGCGCGCTCGTAGCCGGTGGCGATCGCCGTCTGCGGGGCCGCGCCGCCGCGCAGTTCCTCGCGCACGCGCTCGTTGATCAGCACGTTGGCGTCGATGGCCATGCCCAGGGCCAGCGCGATGGCCGCGATGCCGGGCAGGGTCAGCGTGGCCTGCAGCATCGACAGCACCGCCACCAGCAGCAGCAGGTTGAAGGCCAGCGCAACGGTCGAGAACACGCCGAAGAGCAGGTAGTACAGGCACATGAAGACGGCGATCGCGCTGAAGCCGTAGATCACGCTGTTGAAGCCGAGCTTGATGTTCTCGGCGCCCAGGCTGGGGCCGATGGTCCGTTCTTCGATGATCTCCATGGGCGCGGCCAGCGAGCCGGCACGCAGCAGCAGCGCCGTATCGGCCGCCTCGGTGGTATTCATGCGCCCGGAAATCTGCACCCGGCCACCGCCGATCTCGCTGCGGATCACCGGCGCGGTGACGACTTCGCCCTTGCCCTTTTCGAACAACAGGATCGCCATGCGCTTGTTGACGTTTTCGCGCGTCACGTCGCGGAAGATGCGCGCGCCCTTGGCGTCGAGCGTCAGGTGCACCGCCGGCTCGTTGCCGTTCTGGCCGTCGAAGCCGGGTTGTGCATCGGTCAGGTTTTCGCCGGTCAGGATGACCTGGCGCTTGACGATCAGCGGTGCGCCGCCACGCTCGACATAGCGCTCGGTACCAAAGGGCACCGGCCCTGACCCGACTGCCGCGGCCGCGGCCGCGGCGCTGTCATCGACCAGGCGCACCTCCAGCGTTGCCGTGCGGCCGATGATGTCCTTGGCCTTGGCCGTATCCTGCACGCCCGGCAGTTGCACCACCACACGGTCGGCGCCCTGCTGCTGGATCACCGGCTCGGCCACGCCGAGCTCGTTGACGCGGTTGTGCAGCGTGGTGATGTTCTGCTTAAGGGCCTGGTCCTGCACCGCGCGCGCGGCCTGCGGCTTCAGCGCCCCGGCCAGCTTGAAGCCGTCGCCCTCGGCGGTTTCGGTCCAGACCAGGTCGGGCAACTGGTCGGTCAGCAGACTTTTTGCCGCATCGAGCGTGGCCTTGTCGCGAAAGCGCAGCTCGACCGTATTGCCATCGCGCGAGATGCCGGCATGGCGGATATTCCTGTCTCGCAGCAGCGTGCGCATATCGCCGGTCAGCGATTCGGCCTTCTTGGTCAGCGCCGATTTCATATCGACCTGCATCAGGAAATGAACGCCGCCGCGCAGATCCAGGCCCAGGTACATCGGCAGTGCGCGCACGCTGGCCAGCCACTTCGGCGAACGCGATACCAGGTTCAGCGCGACGATGTACTGCGGGTCGCCGGCCTCCGGGTTCAGCGCCTTGGCGATCGCGTCTTTGGCCTTGATCTGCACGTCGGTACTGGTGAAACGCGCGCGCACCGAAGTGCCTTCCAGGGCCACGAAGTCGGCATTCACGCCGGCTGCGGTCAGGGCTTCCTGCACCCGGCCGACCAGCGCCGACTCGACCTTCAGCGTCGCCTTACCCGACGAGACCTGCACCGCGGGCGCCTCGCCGAAGAAGTTGGGCGCGGTATAGAGCGCACCGACCAGCAAGGCGACGACGAGCATCGCGTACTTCCACAGGGGGTAGCGGTTCATGGACGGCAACTTTCGCGGCGCGCAGGCAATGCCTTGCGCGGCGCAGCGGATTATTTGATCGTGCCCTTGGGCAGCACCTGCGAGATCGCCGTGCGCTGCACCTGCACCTCGACGTTGCCGGCGATTTCGATCGAGAGATAAGTTTCGCCGAGCTTGCTGACACGCCCCAGCAGGCCGCCGGCGGTGACCACCTCGTCGCCCTTGGCGACGGCTTCGATCATCGCCTTGTGCTCTTTCTGCCGCCTCATCTGCGGGCGAATCATGATGAAGTACAGCACCACGAACATCAGCACCAGCGGCAGCAGGCTGAACAGGGTGGATTCGGCACCGCCGCCGCCGGCAGCGGCCGGCGCGGTCTGGGCAAGAGCTTGGGAGATGAGCACGTCGTCGGTCCTCAGGTGATGCGGGATGCGCCGCCGCAGGCTTGCCGGGCGCCCGCAAGGCCGCGGATTCTAGTCGATTGAGTCGCATCGCCCGGGCCGCTACGATCGCCAGGCCGCCATGAAACCACTCTCGATCGCCGTCATCGGCGCCGGCCCCGTCGGCTTGGCGCTGGCGCTGCTGGCCGCGCGCACGCTGCCCAAGGCGCAACTGAGCCTGTTCGACGCCCGCCCGGCCGAGCGCGATGTCTCGGCCGACGCACGCACGCTGGCGCTGGCGTTGGGCAGCGTTCACCTGCTCGAGCGGGTGGGCGCCTGGGAGCCTGATCGTGCCGAGCCGATCCGCGAGGTCTGGGTTTCGCAACAGGCGCCCACGCTGGCCGTGCCGGGCTGGCTCGGCACGGCCGAGGTGCGCCTGTCGGCCAGCGAACTGGCCGCGCCGATGCTCGGCGCCGTGCTCGGCTACGGTGCGCTGGTGGCGCCGATGCAGCGCGCCTGGCAAGGCCTCGTGGCCGCTGAACCGGATCGCCTGCACAGCCGCTTCGGGGCGCCGGTGGCGGCGCTGAAAGACCTGCCGGATGGCGTCGAGGTCGATGCCGGCGTGGCCGAACGCTTCGATCTGGCGGTGATCGCCGAAGGCGGCGTCTTCGGTGAAAACAAACTCGCCGACGTCAGGCACGACTACCAACAGGACGCCTGGGTTGGCAATGTCACGCTGGCCGGCGGCACGCGCGGCTTGGCGGTCGAACGCTTCACCCGCTGCGGCCCCGCCGCGTTGCTGCCGCTGCCGCCGGCGCCATCGACCGGCGGTGACAACACGCAGCGCGCCTCGCTCGTCTGGTGCGTGCCACGCAACGACGACCCGGTGCGCGAACTCGACGATGCGCAGCGCCTGGCAGTACTGAACACCGTCTTCGACCCGCGTGTCGGTCGCATCGAGACGGTTTCGGCGCTGAAATGTTTTCAGCTCGGCCTGACCGCGCAACGCAGCCTCGTGCGTGGCCGCCAGGTGCGCATCGGCAATGCCGCGCAAACCTTGCACCCGGTGGCCGGCCAGGGCCTCAACCTCGGCCTGCGCGATGCGTTCGCGCTGGCCGCTGCGCTGCGCGATGCCGTCGAAACCGGCCGCGCCGCCCCCGACCTCGAAACGGCCCTGTCCCGCGTGGCCTGGCAGCGCACACCCGACCGCTGGGCCATGATCGCCGCCACCGATTTCCTGGCCCGCAGCTTCACCTGGCAAGCTCCCGGCATCGGCACCTTGCGCGGCGCGGGCATGGCCCTGATCGACCGCCTGCCGCCACTGAAAAACGCGCTGGCGCGGCGGATGATGTTCGGTAATCGTTGACCACCCCCGAAGCGGCTTTGCCGCTCCCCCCTCAAGGGCATAAGCGCTAACGTATTATTCATGCTCATTCCTGCTCACATTGATACG
>CADEDE010000075.1 GCA_902825995.1 uncultured Burkholderiales bacterium | reverse complement strand
TGCGGAGCATAGCAGGATGAGTCATACTAAGTTAGCGCTTATGCCCCGAGGGGGCTCGCCCTCCTCGAGGCCGCTCGGCGCAGGGCGCTATGACCCGCCGCTTCGACCTCATCGTCTTCGACTGGGACGGCACCCTGTTCGACTCGACCGCGCTGATCGTGCGCTGCATCCAGGATGCCTGCCGCGATGTCGGCGCTACGGTGCCGAGCGACGTCGATGCGGCCTACGTTATCGGCCTGGGTTTGCACGACGCCTTGCGCCACGCCGCTCCCGGCCTGCCGGTCGTTCGCTACCGCGAGCTCGGCTTGCGCTACCGCCACCACTATTTCGCGCACCAGCACGGGCTGTCGATGTTTCCCGGCACGCTGGAAATGCTCAAAGCCCTTAAAGCCCGCCATCATGGGCTGGCCGTTGCTACCGGCAAAGGCCGCCGCGGCCTCGACGAAGCGCTCGCGCACGCGCAATTGCAGGGCCTGTTCGACGCGACCCGGACTGCCGACGAAACCGCTTCAAAACCCGACCCGCGCATGTTGAACGAACTGATGCGCGAACTCGGCGCAGAACCCGGGCGCACCCTGATGATCGGCGACACCACGCACGACCTGCAATTGGCCGTCAACGCCGGCACGTCGCACGTGGCGGTGAGCTACGGCGCACACGACCACGCATCGTTTGCCGATTTTTCGCCCTTGGCCGTCGTGCACTCGACGCACGAATTGCACGACTGGTTGCTGCAGCATGCCTAGATGGACCCACCCCCGAAGCGGCTTTGCCGCTCCCCCTCGAGAGGGCACCGCTGGCGGACCGGCGGAGCCGGATCCACGGCGGCCACTTGGGCAATCCTCGGGGGTCGTCGAGGCACTGGCATGAATCTGCACGCCGATCCGCAAGCCTTGTGCGCGGCCGACGCACTGGCCGAGCGCGGCCGGGCCGTCGGTTTCGACGTGTTGCTCTGGCGCCAGCCGGCACGCGCCTTCGCGCTGCGCGTCGAAGGCCGTGTGGTGGCCTATATCAACCGCTGTGCCCATGTGCCGACCGAAATGGATTGGCAGCCCGGCGAATTTCTCGACGCCGACAAACGCCACATCGTCTGCTCGATCCACGGCGCGAGCTACGAGCCGTCGAGCGGCCGCTGCGTCGGCGGCCCCTGCGGGCGTGGGCGCCTGATGGCCATCGACGCGATCGAGCGCGACGGGCAGGTGTATTGGTATCCTTCCCGCGATATCAGGCCACTGTCGTTCGACGACGATGGCGCCGCGACCCACGATCTGCCGAGCACGCCATCATGAACCCCAGCGACGAGTCCCCGTTCCAGGCCACTCAAGCGCCGCCTGCGCCCGCCGTACCGCGCCCGGCGTACGAAGCCGCGCTCGAACAGGTCGCCCGCGCGATGCTCGATGATCGACGCAGCAAACGCCGCTGGCGCGTCTTCTTCCGCCTGGCCTGGCTCGGCCTGGCGCTGGCGGTGCTGTGGGCGACCTTCGTCGCGCGCAACCATGTCAACGCACCGAGCGGCCCGCACACCGCGTTGGTCGAGGTGCGCGGCGAGATTGCCGCCGAAAGCGATGCCAGCGCCGAAGGCCTGGTGGCCGCATTGAAGAGCGCGTTCGAAGACAAGGGCGCGCAGGCGGTGGTGCTGCGCATCAACTCGCCCGGCGGCAGCCCGGTGCAGGCCGGCATCATCAACGACGAAATTCGCCGCCTGAAAGCGCTGCACAAGAAGAAGGTCTATGCGGTGGTCGAGGAACTCTGCGCTTCGGGGGCCTACTACATCGCCGTGGCCGCCGACGAAATCTATGTTGACAAGGCCAGCCTGGTCGGCTCGATCGGTGTGCTGATGGACGGCTTCGGCTTCACCGGCACGATGGAAAAACTCGGCGTCGAGCGCCGCCTGCTCACCGCCGGCACCAACAAGGGCATGCTCGACCCGTTCTCGCCGCAAAACGAGCAGCAGACCGCCTATGCCAAGGCCATGATCGACCAGATCCACCAGCAGTTCATCAAGGTTGTCAAGGACGGCCGCGGCGCGCGCCTGAAGGAAACGCCCGAGACCTTTTCAGGCCTGTTCTGGAACGGCGAAGAGGCGCTGCGACAAGGCCTGGTGGACAAGATCGGCAACCTCGACTATGTCGCTCGCGAAGTGGTGAAGGCCGAGGAAATCATCGACTACACGCCCAAGGAAAACATCGCCGAACGCCTGGCCAAGCGCTTCGGCGCCTCGATCGGCCACGGCGCGGTGAAGGCCTTGCGCGAGTGGTCGCCGCTGAAATGACGCCCACCCCCGAAGCGGCTGCGTCGTGCCACGCTCTCGCAGAGCTCGGGCGGTTCGCGACAAGCGCGTTGCACCGCGCTCGCATTGCGTTCATGACGTGAGCGACCCGACCGACGACTGGGCTCCGCCGTTGGCCGATCGCCTGGCCGTCGCGTCGCAATACCTCCTGCCCAAGCAGGCGCTGACCGCCTTCGGCGGTGTCGTCGCGCGCTGGCAGGGCGGCGCGGCCACCACGGCGATCATCCGCTGGTTCGTCGGCAAATACGGCGTCAACATGGCCGAGGCCGCCGAGCCCGACATCGCCGCTTATGCCAGCTTCAACGAGTTTTTCACGCGAGCGCTGAAGCCCGGCGCGCGGCCGCTCGCGGCGAGCGCGCTGGTGAGCCCCGTCGATGGCGAAATCAGCCAGGTCGGTGCCATCGAAGGCGAGCAGATCTTCCAGGCCAAGGGCCACCGCTATAGCACCACCGCGCTGGTCGGCGGCGACGCTGCACTCGCCGCACCCTTCAACGGCGGCCACTTCGCCACCCTCTACCTGAGCCCGAAGGACTACCACCGCATCCACATGCCCTGCGCCGGCCGGTTGACGCGGATGATCCACCTGCCCGGCGAGCTGTTTTCGGTCAACCCGACCACCGCCCGCGGTGTGCCCGGCCTGTTTGCGCGCAACGAGCGCGTGGTCTGCGTGTTCGAGGGCGCCATGGGGCCTTGGATTCTGGCCCTCGTCGGCGCCACCATCGTCGGCAGCATGGCCACGGTCTGGCACGGCGTCGTCAACCCGCCGCGCCCGGCAAGCTTGCGCGAATGGCGCTACGACGACCGCGACCTGCGCCTCGCGCAAGGCGCAGAAATGGGCCGCTTCCTGCTCGGCTCGACGGTGGTGCTGCTGTTGCCGCCGGGGCCGCTGAAGTTCAATCCGGCATGGGCGCCGGGGGGCGCGATTCGAATGGGCGAGGCGATGGCCTTATGTGCCAGCTGAAGCTCCGTGCGAACGCAAAGCGGTCCGCCTCAGGCGTGCAAGCACCCGCTCGTCACTGCGCGCGCGCTCTGCCCGCCTTGCCCATACACGGCCGCCGGCAGCGGCGCGGGCAGCAGCACTTCGATCGCGCGGTCGAACGCCGCGGTGGCGCGGGCCAGGCTTTCGCGCTGGGCGGCCACCTGGCCGCTGGCCAGTGCGAGGCGTTGGCGCAAAGCTTGCGGCACGCCACTGGGTTGGCCTGAGGCGTGGGTGAAGCGGTGGATGGCCATGGCCAGGGCGCGATGCAGATCCGCAGCCTGGCGTTCGATGCCGGCGGCATCGCGGTCGCGCAGCACGGCGCTCAATGCGTCGAGGCGGCGCTCCACGGCTTCGAGCGCGGCTTCGAGCGCTTCAGGCGGCCGGGCCGGGGCCGGCGTGTCGGGGGAAAGCGCTGCCTGCGTCATCGGGTTCAGTGCTGCGGCCCGGCGAGCATTTCCTGGGCGTTGCCGATCAGCTTGTCGGCGATCGCCTCGGCGTTGATTTTGAACTTGCCGTCGCGGATGGCCTGTGCAATGCGCGCCACCTTTTCGGCATTGAATTCGGCGTTGGCGTCGTTGACCAGCAGGGCCGCAACCGGCGACAGCGCAACCGTGGCGCTGGCTTCGGGTTGCCTCCCGCCTGCGGCCGGCTTGCCGGAGGCTGCCGCCGCTGCGTTGTCGTTGCCGGCTGGCGTAATGGGCTTGTTGTCGATTGAACCGATCTTCATGCTGAGGCTCCTGAAGCCGGCGCTCCGCGGCAAGGCGGGTCGGCCGGGATTGCGCACATGCGATGGCTATCGGCGGTGCGCGGCTGGACTTTAGGGCTATTGGCATCCCCTGCGGGCTGGGCCGGCAGGCACGGGTGCGGCGTGAAGCAATTCACAGCGCCACCTCGACCAGGCGTTCGGCCACCGCCACGCCGCTGACGATGCGGCCCGAGTCGGTGCGCACGCGCACGCTCTGGCCCTCGAGGCCGGGCGCCATTGCCTGGCCTTCGCCGTGGATGTGCCAGCCGCTGCCGGCGGCCACCAGGCGCACGCTGTCGCCGGCGGCAAACCATTGGCGCGCGCGCAGGTCGGTGGATTGGACGGTGCTGCCCGCGGCCAGCGGGCGCGCCAGGCTGCGGCCGATGGCCTGCTCGGCACGCACCAGCGGCATGGCGCGCGTGGCCGCGAGATTGACTTCGGCGCTGCGCATATCGCTGGCGGCCAGCACATGGCCGGCGGGCAACGGTGCATCGGCCACCTGGGCGGGGCCGAAGATTTCGACCGTGATCGGCAGGAAGACATTCCAGCGCGTGCCGGCATCGGCGCAGCGCAGCCCGATACGGCTGGCGCCCCACAGGCGCGTGCCGCTGGGCAGATAGGGTTGCACGGCGGTGCAGGGCGCCAGGCGCAGGCGCGGGTCGAGCCGGCCGACGCGCACATTCACGCGCAGGCCGGGTGCGCTGGCGCTGCGCGAGGCATCGAGCGCGAATTGCCGCACCTGTTGCGCGAGCTGCAATTCGATGGTCTGCGCGCGCGCGGGCAGGGCCGCCAGCGCAACGGCGCACAGCAATATCCAGCGCAGGAAGACAGGCTTGCTCATGGCCTCCAATGTAGGCAGCGGCGCGCCAGGCGGTGCCTCGAATTGACAGGCCAAGCCCGGCCTTATCGCGCTTATGTTTTGCAACACGCTGCCCACAATCCGTTGCAAGGCCCAGTCAAGGGCCGCCGACGAGGGGCAACCGATGTTGAACCGCCTGACCGATACGCTGAATTTCCAAGCCGAAGCCCTGCTGCTGCGCTCGGAGCGCCAGCGCCTCATCGCCAGCAATATCGCCAATGCCGATACGCCCGGCTATGTGGCCCGCGATATGGACTTTGCCTCGGCATTGCGCCAGGCCACCGGCCAGCTCGCCGCGCCGGGCACGGTAAATACCACCGCCGCCGGCCACCTGCAGCCGCAGCACAGCGCTCGCGCTGAAGCCGGCCTGCGCTACGCCACCCCGAGCCAGACCAACCTGGACCGCAATACGGTCGATATGGACCGCGAACGCGCCAGCTTCGCCGACAACAGCGTGAAGTACGAAGCCACGCTGCGCTTCATCAACAGCAGCGTGCGCACGATGCTCGATGCGATCAAGGGCCAGGCCCAATAAAGGACTCAGCCATGTCGATGTTCCAGATTTTCAACGTCGCCGGCAGCGCCGTGTCGGCGCAGAGCCAGCGCCTGAACGTGGTGGCCAGCAACCTGGCCAATGCCGACACCGTGGCCGGCCCCGATGGCAGCGCCTACAAGGCGCGCCAGGTGGTGTTCCAGACCGAATTGATGGGGGCCCAGGGCAGTGCGGGAGTGCGCGTCTCGACCATCAGCGAAGACCCCAGCGCCGGCCGCCGCGTGCACGACCCCAAGCACCCCGGCGCCGACGCCGAGGGCTACGTCACCTACAGCAACGTCAACGCGGTCGAGGAGATGGTCAACATGATCTCGGCCTCGCGTTCGTACCAGAACAATATCGAAGTCATGAACACGGCCAAGAGCCTGTTGCAGAAGACCCTGCAACTGGGCCAGGGCTGAAGAAAGGCTGAACCATGGCCAGCGTCAATGCCTTCACGGCGCTCAACAACTCAGCGGCCGCGAGCACGGTCAAGACGAAAAACGATGCCGGCAGCGAGGACCGCTTCCTCAAGCTGTTGGTGGCGCAGATGAGCAACCAGGATCCGTTGAACCCGATGGACAACGCCCAGGTGACGAGCCAGATGGCGCAGATCAGCACCGTCAGCGGCATCGACAAGCTCAACACCACGGTGCAGGGCCTGAACCTGCAGTTCGTGCAGATGCAGGCGCTGCAAGGCGCCTCGCTGGTCGGGCGCGACGTGATCCTGCCGGGCGATCGCCTGTCGGCCAACGACGAAGGTCGGGTGCAGGGCGGCTTCGAGCTGGGCTCCGCCGCCGACAGCGTGAAGGTCGAAGTGCTCAACGCCGGCGGCCATGTGATCGACACCCTCGACCTCGGCGCCGAGGGCGCGGGCCGCCACGGCTTCGTATGGAAACCGCCGGTCGGCGTCGATGCCACGCTGGGTGAACGTTTTCGCATCGTCGCCAGGAGCGGCGCCGCCGCCGTGAGCGCCACAGCGCTGATGCGCGACCGCGTCGATGCGGTGGCCACCGGCGGCGACAGCCTCACGCTCGAGCTGCGCCTGAGCGGCAGCGTGGCCTATTCGCAGATCAGAGCTTTCAACTGAGACAGAAGGACACCCCATGAGCTTCCAGCAAGGTCTGTCGGGCCTCAACGCGACGAGCAAAAACCTCGACATCATCGGCAACAACATCGCCAACACGAATACCTTCGGCGCCAAGGTCTCGCGCGGTGAATTCAGCGACGTGTATGCCGCCGCGCTCAATGGCGCCGGCGCCAATGCGGTCGGCATCGGCACCACGCTGGCGGCGGTATCACAACAGTTCACGCAGGGCAACATCACGTCCACCGGCAACCCGATGGACTTGGCCATCAGCGGCGCCGGATTCTTCCAGGTCAGCGATGGCGCGAACCCTGCGCTGTACAGCCGCAACGGCCAGTTCAAGGTCAACCAGGAGGGCTACATCGTCAACAACCAGGGGCTGCGCCTGGTGGGCTATGCCGCCGACGGCACCGGCGTGATCCAGCCCGGCAACGCCGTGCCGTTGCAATTGCCCACCGCGGGCATCAAGCCCAACGCCACCAGCGAAATCCAGATGGAGATGAACCTGGACTCGCGCGCGGCCACCACCGCGCCGGCCTTGGGCGCCGCCATCGACTTCAACGACCCGACCACGTACAACAACGCCACTTCGCTGACGGTCTATGACGCCAAGGGCCAGAATGTGGCGTTGACCTACTACTTCCAGAAGGCCGCCACCGATACCTGGAACGTCTTCGTCACTGCCAACGGCGCACCGGTCAGCGGCACGCTGGCCGCACCGGTGGCGACGACGACCATCAATTTCCCATCGACCGGTGGTGCGCCGCTGTCCCCGGTGGGCCCGGTGGTGTTCAACATTCCGGCGACCACCAACGCCGCCGGCGCGCAGACGCTGGCGATGACCGGGGTGCTGCTCGACCTCGACGGCGCGACGCAGTACGGCGCCGGTTTCGGCGTCACCGACCTGTCGCAGGACGGCTACGCGCCGGGCCAGCTGACGGGCATCAACATCGAAGACAACGGCATCGTGATGGCCCGCTACAGCAACGGCCAGAGCAAGCCCGCCGGCCAGATCGAACTGGCCACCTTCCGCAACCCGCAGGGCCTGCAGCCGAGCGGCGGCAACGCCTGGGCGCGCAGTTTTGCATCGGGCGACCCGATCGTCGGCGTGCCTGGCCAGGGCAACCTGGGCGTATTGCAAGCCGGCGCGCTGGAAGAGAGCAACGTCGATCTGACCGCCGAGTTGGTCAGCATGATCACCGCACAGCGGATCTACCAGGCCAACGCGCAGACGATCAAAACGCAGGACCAGGTGTTGCAGACGCTGGTCAATCTGCGCTGATCGACTGACTGAACAGAGGCCGCGCCATGGACCGCATGATCTACCTGTCGATGTCGGGCGCCAAGGCGGCGATGCAGCGCCAGGACGTGCTGGCCAACAACCTGGCCAACGTCTCGACGGTCGGCTTCCGTGCCGAGCTGGCGGCATTTCGTGCCGTGCCGGTGGAGGGCAGCGGTGCATCGACGCGCGTGTATGCGCTCGAATCGACGGTTGGCGCCAGCCACCAGCCCGGCGTGGTCCAGGCCACCGGCCGCAATCTCGACGTGGCCATGAAGGGCCATGCCTGGCTGGCGGTGCAGGGGCTCGATGGCACCGAGGCTTACACCCGGGCGGGCGCGCTCGACGTCAATGCCGAAGGCTTGCTCGTCACCCAGGGCGGTTTGACGGTGCTCGGCGATGGCGGGCCGATCAGTGTGCCGGCGAACAGCGAGGTCAATATCGCAGGCGATGGCACGCTGAGTGCGAAGGCGAATGGCCGCTCGACTGCCATCGGGCGCCTGAAGCTGGTGACGCCCGAGTCGCCGGCTGCACTGTCGCGCGGTGCGGATGGCTTGTTTCGTGCCGCGAGCGATTTGTCGGCCGATGCGACCGCGCGTTTGCAGGATGGAGCTCTGGAGGGCTCCAACGTGAGTGCGGTCGAGACCATGGTGGCGATGATCGCCGCCGGGCGGCAGTTCGAGCAGCAGATGAAGTTACTGCAGACGGCCGAGCGGCAGGAGCAGGTGGCTGCCAAGCTCTTGTCTCCCTCCGGAACCTGAATACGTCCTTCTACCGAGTCGGTACCGGAGGTGCGTGATGCTGGAAAAAATCTGCAAGTTCGTCGCAGGCATCGTCGAAGGGCGCGACCCGGACTTGGACGGCCATCACCGGCGGCTGGGCCAGTGCGCACGGGCGTTTGCCAGATATATCGGATGCTCGGTCGAGGAGATGGAGTTGCTTTCGATCGGTGCGCGCATCCACGACTTCGGTAAGTTGTCGATCAGCGAACACATCCTGAACAAGCCCGCGCGTTTGACGGCATCCGAGTTTTCATTGGTGAAACAGCATACCGACATCGGATTTCAACTGTTGGCGCCCTTGGACATCGATCCTCGAATTTCCGAGATCGTGCGTTTCCATCACGAGAATTTCGATGGCAGCGGTTATCCCGCAGGACTGGCCGGCACGACGATTCCATTCTTGGCGCGCATGACCAGGATCTTGGATACTTTCGATGCATTGACGACCAGCCGTCCTTACCATCTTGGAGTTTCCGGTGATGAAGCACGGCAACTCCTGCAACGCGAAGCGCATTTTTACGATCCGGACTTGCTCAGGGCGTTCTGCACGATGGCGCCGGCCATAGGTCAGTGATTGACTGAACCACAGGGCACCCGTTGTCGATCGTGATCGGTGCCTTATGCCTTAGCCATCGTGCGGCGATCTCAAAGAAGGAGCAGTGACGATGTATATCCGTTGGGAACGGAAATACGAAACCGGCCAACCGCTGATCGACGCCGAGCACCGGCTCCTGGTGATGCTCTTCAGGAAGCTGGATGTGGCCATCAAGACCCACCAGCCCGACGCGACCCTGGCCCGCATTGTTGTGGAGGCGAGGAAATTCGTCGAGTTCCACTTCGTCAGCGAAGAAAATCTGATGCACGAGACCGGCTATCCCGGCGTCGAGGCACATCGGACCCGGCATGGCGAATTACTGGCGGAACTGAATGCCATGATGGCCAAGTTGGCCTCGCACCGCGAGTATCCCGAAGACCTGTTGGACTTCCTGGTTCGTTGGCTGGTCGAACACATCGCCGTGCATGACCAAGGCGTGGCCCGGCATGCGCGCAGCGCGCCCGATCGACCCGTGGCAGAGTTGATTTACGCCGAATATCTGCCGCCCGCGCCACCCGGCGCTGCGCCGGGTTAGCGGCGGGCGCTGGCGCCGGCCAGCGAGAGATCGACCGAGAACACGCCCGGATTCCGCCCGCTTTTCAGCCGCTTGCCGTCCTCGAGCCAGAACGATGATCGGCGCATCCCCGCAAAGGAGCGCGCAACATGATCCGTTCACTTTGGATCGCCAAGACCGGCATGGAAGCCCAGCAGACCCAGCTGGACACCATTGCCCACAACCTGGCCAACGTCGGCACCAATGGTTTCAAGCGCGGCCATGTCGTGTTCGAAGACCTGATCTACCAGAACCTGCGCCAGGCCGGCGCCGCCAGCAGCGACCAGACGCAATTGCCCATCGGCCTGCAGGTCGGCCTGGGCGTGCGCTCGGTCGCCACCTCGCGCAACTTCAGCCAGGGCAACCTGCAGCAGACCTCGAACAACCTCGACATGGCGATCAAGGGCAACGGCTTCTTCCAGGTGCAACTGCCCGACGGCAGCACCGGCTATACGCGCGACGGTTCGCTGCAAGTCGATGGCAGCGGCCAGCTGGTGACCAACAACGGCTACATCGTGCAGCCGGGCATCACGATTCCGAACAATGCGCAGAGCGTGACGATCGCACCCGACGGCACGGTCAACGTTGCGCTGCCCGGCCAGGCGACGCCGCAGGCCGTGGGCCAGTTGAACCTGGCCAGCTTCGTCAACCCGGCCGGCCTCGAGCCCAAGGGCCAGAACCTATGGGGCGAGACCGCCGCCTCGGGCACGCCGAACGCCGGCGCGCCGGGCAGCAATGGCCTGGGCTCGTTGCAACAAGGTTATGTCGAGACCAGCAACGTCAACGTGGTCGAGGAACTGGTGGCGATGATTGCCACCCAGCGCGCCTACGAGCTGAATTCGAAAGCGATTCAGACCTCGGATCAGATGCTGCAAAAGCTGGGGCAGCTGTGAACATGACCCCCCCCCGTTGCGGCTGCGCCGCTCCCCCTCGAGGGGCCCGAGGCCCGCGGCTCGCGGCCATGCGGCCTGCAAGGCACGCCAGCGGACCGGCAAAGCCGGCTCCGCGGCGTCCGCTGAGCGGTGGCCTGCGATGGGTCGCCGCCGCCGTGCTGGTTGCCCTCGCTGGCTGCGGCAGCATCGATCGCTACCGCGTGCCGCCGGTCAGCGTCGGTGCGCCGCCGCCAGTGGTGGCCGCAGCGTCGGTGCAGGCCCTTGCGGCCAACGGCGCGATCTATCAAGCCGCCGCTTACCGCCCGCTGTTCGAGGACCACCGCGCCCGCTTGCCCGGTGACACGCTGACGGTGCAGATCGTCGAGAAGGTCAGCGCCAGCCAGAAGTCCACCTCCTCCATCGACAAGAGCGGCGAACTCAGCGGCGCCATCACGGCGCTGCCCCTCATCGCCCCCAACTCCTTCGGCCGCGCGACGGTGGCGGGGAGCGGCAGCAATGCCTTCGGCGGCAAGGGCGCCACCGAGAGCAGCAACGATTTCAGCGGCACGATCACGGTGCTCGTGACTGGCGTGCTGCCCAACGGCCACCTGCTGATCCAGGGCGAAAAGCAGATCGGCGTGAACGCCAACGTCGATGTGCTGCGCTTCTCGGGCCAGGTCGATCCGCGCGCGATCCAGGCCGGCAACAGCGTGCCGAGCGCGCAGATCGCCAACGTGCGCGTCGAACACCGCAGCCGCGGCCAGCAGGCCGATGCGCAGGTGATGGGCCTGCTCGGCCGCTTCTTCCTCAACGTCTTGCCGATATGAAGCTCCCATGCTCACTTCGTTCGCTGCCCCCCCGGGGGCCGCGCCCGCCTCGGGGTGGCCCGGCGGCGGGCGATCTTCTCTATGGCGTCATCGAACGCTACTTGCGCGCCGCCATCGCCCTCACGGCCATCGTCGCCAGCGCCGCCCTGTGGTGGCCGGTCAGCGCGCAGGCCGCCACGCGCATCAAGGAAGTGGCCAGTGTGCAAGGCGTGCGGTCCAACCCGCTCGTCGGTTACGGCCTGGTCGTCGGCCTCGACGGCAGCGGTGACCAATCCAGCGGCGCGCCGTTCACGGCGCAAAGTCTGAACGCACTGTTGCAACAGATGGGCGTCACGGTGCCGCCCGGCGTGCAGATGCAGCCGAAGAACGTCGCCGCGGTGATGGTCACGGCGGTATTGCCGGCCTTTGCGCAACCGGGCCAGTCGATCGACGTCAACGTCTCGTCGCTCGGCAACGCCAAAAGCCTGCGCGGCGGCACGCTGATCGCGACGCCGCTGAAAGGCGCCGACGGTGCGCTCTACGCGATGGCGCAAGGCAACCTGATCGTCGGCGGCGCCGGCGCCGCCGCCGCCGGCTCCAAGGTCCAGATCAACCACCTCGCGGCCGGCCGCGTACCGCAAGGTGCGACTGTCGAACGTGCCGTGCCGACACCGCTGGCCCACGGCGAGTTCCTGCAACTCGATCTCGGCAGCAGCGATTTCGCCACCGCCCGCGACGTGGCCCGCGCGATCAACCGTGCCAAGGGCGACGGCACGGCGATTGCCGTCGATGGCCGGGTGGTGCGCGTGCGCGCACCGGCGGCGCTCGACGCGCGCGTGGCCTTTCTGGCCGACATCGAAAACCTGCCGCTCGAACTGAGCCAGGCCGCCGCGCGCATCGTGCTCAACGCGCGCACCGGTTCGGTGGTGATGAACGACGCCGTCACGCTGGCCGCCTGCGCCGTCGCGCACGGCAGCCTGTCAGTGACGATCAGCTCGACACCGGTGATCAGCCAACCCAATGCGCTGGCCCAGGGCCAGACGGTGCAAAGCGAAAAGGCCGATATCGCCATCACCCAACAAAGCGGCGGGCTGGTGCAAATGCCGGCCGGCGCCAAGCTGGCCGACGTGGTCAAGGCCCTCAACGCGCTCGGCGCCACGCCGCAGGATCTGCTGGCGATCCTGCAGGCGATGAAGAGCGCGGGCGCGCTGAATGCCGAGATCGAGGTCATATGACCCTCGCGAAGCGCCTGCAGCGCCTCCCCCCAGGGGCATAAGCGCTAACGTATTATTCATGCTCATTCCTGCTCACATTGATACGGT
>CADEDE010000074.1 GCA_902825995.1 uncultured Burkholderiales bacterium | reverse complement strand
CGGCCACAACAGCTTCTTCAAGGGCAACTACCTGTTCCGCATGTGGACCGACGCGTCGTCGATCATCGACTACCTGGTCTATGCCAAGAACTACGTGGCCGAGTGCGAAGAGCGGCACGGCCTGGACGCCGTCGAGGCCCTGCTCGACTCCTGCCATGCCCTGTCCAACCACGGTGTCGATCGCTACCAGCGGCCGAGCCGCAAATCCCTGGCACAGGAACTGGCCGAGCGCAAGGATCGCGAGCACTACGCGCAGCAGCAGGTCAACGACCTCTGGCGTACGCTGCCCAGGCGCGCCGAAAAGGACGACAGCGCGCCCGAAGCCAAGCGCTTCCCCGACGAGCCGCAGGAGAACATCCTGTACTTCATCGAGAAGAATGCGCCGCTGCTCGAACCCTGGCAGCGCGAGGTGGTGCGCATCGTGCGCAAGGTGGCGCAGTATTTCTACCCGCAGCGGCAAACCCAGGTCATGAACGAAGGCTGGGCCACCTTTTGGCACCACAAGCTGCTGAACACGATGTACGACGACGGCTACCTGACCGACGGCGTGATGATCGAATGGCTGAAGTCGCACACCAATGTGGTCTATCAGCCGCTGGTCGGCGAGCGCGGCTACAGCGGCATCAACCCCTATGCGCTGGGCTTCGCGATGTACACCGATATCAAGCGCATCTGCGACCAGCCCACCGACGAAGACCGGGCCTGGTTCCCCGCCATCGCCGGCACGCCCTGGCTGCCGGCGCTGCACTACGCGATGCACAACTTCAAGGATGAGAGCTTTGTCGGCCAGTACCTGAGCCCCAAGCTGATGCGCGATTTGCGCCTGTTTGTGATGGTCGATGACGAGAGCGACGACGAACTTGAAGTCAGCGCCATCCACGACGACGCCGGCTACCGCCGCGTGCGCGAAGCGCTGGCGCACCAGTATGACCTCGGCTCGCGCGAGCCCAATATCCAGGTCTGGAATGTCAACCTCCGAGGCGACCGCGCGCTGACGCTGCGCCACACCCAGCACAACAGCCGGCCGTTGGCCGACGGTGCGCAGGAAGTGCTGAAACACGTGGCTCGCCTGTGGGGCTTTCCGGCGCATCTGGAAAGCGTCGATGCCGACGGCGACGTGGTGCAGCGCTGGGCGGTCGAAGTCTCGCAGTGAGGGCGCCGGGATCGCACCGGCGGCGCATGGCTACATCGAAAAAATCTTGCCCGGGTTCATGATGTTCTTCGGGTCGAGCGCGCGCTTGATCAGGCGCATCTGCTCGACTGCGCCGGCCCCCGTCTCTTCGAGCAGGTAGCCGATCTTGTGCAGTCCGATGCCATGCTCGCCGGTGCAGGTGCCGCCCAGCCGGATCGCGCGGTGCACCATCTGCCCGCTCAAGCGCTCGGCCGTGGCAGTCTCGACCGGGTCGTTCGGATCGAGCAAATAGCTCAGGTGGAAATTGCCGTCGCCGACGTGGCCGATAATCCAGTAGGGCAGCCCGGCGGCCTCGGCCTCGATCACCGACTGGTTGATGTTTTCGGCCAGCTTCGAGATCGGTACACAGGTGTCGGTCGATAGGGAGCGGCAGCCCGGGCGCATTTGCAATGCCGCAAAGTAGGCTTGGTGGCGCGCCGTCCACAGGCGGGTGCGCTCCTCCGGCGTGCTGGTCCATTCGAAGGACTCGCCGCCGACTTCGCGGGCGATGTCCTGCACCGTCTGCGCCTGCTCTTGCACACCGGCCGGGCTGCCGTGGAATTCCATCAACAGCATCGGTGACTCGCGCAGGCTCAGCTGCGAGTGCCGGTTGACACCGCGGATCGCATTCGCGTCAAGCAGCTCGCAGCGGGCGATCGGCACGCCGATCTGGATCACCTGGATCGTCGTGCGCACGGCCGCGTCGATGCTCGGGAAATGGCAGATCGCTGCGCTCACCGCCTCGGGCAACGGATAGAGCTTGAGCGTGATCTCGGTCATCACGCCCAGGGTGCCCTCGCTGCCGACGAACAGGCGCGTCAGGTCATAACCTGCGCTCGACTTCCTGGCCCGCGTGCCGGTGCGAATGATTTCGCCGGCTGCGGTCACGACCGTCAGGCCGAGCACGTTCTCCTTCATCGTGCCGTAGCGCACCGCATTCGTTCCCGAAGCGCGCGTGGCGGCCATGCCGCCGAGCGTGGCATTGGCGCCGGGGTCGATCGGGAAGAACAGGCCCGTATCCTTGATCTCGCGGTTCAGTTGTTCGCGCGTCACGCCGGCTTGCACCGTCACCGTCAGGTCTTCGGCGTTGACCGCGACGATGGCATTCATGCGCGACAGGTCGATCGAGACGCCGCCCTGCACGGCCAGCAAATGACCCTCGAGCGACGAGCCGATGCCGAAGGCGATGACGGGCACGGCGTGCGCGGCGGCCAGCGCCACGAGCGCCGCCACGTCGCCCGTGCTTTCGCAAAATACGACGGCGTCGGGCGGGGTCACCGGGTAGGTCGATTCGTCGCGGCCATGCTGCTCGCGCACGGCGCTGGTGGTCGAGCAGCGCTCGCCGAAGCGGGCCCGCAAGGCCTCGAGCATGGCCGCCGGCAGCGGGCGCAATGTGGCGCGCGCAAACGGGGCGTGCGGGGCGTTCATCGCGGCAACTCCTGAAGGCTGGCACCGATTGTAGGTAGCATCGCCGCATGGCGAACCGATTGACCCAGATTGCAACCCGCACCGGTGACGATGGCAGCACCGGCCTCGGCGACGGCAGCCGCGTCGCCAAGGATGCCCTGCGCATACAGGCCCTGGGCGATGTCGATGAACTGAACTCCGGCCTCGGCCTGTTGCTCGCCGAGCCATTGCCCGACGATGTGCGCGAGTTGCTGGTGGCGATCCAGCATGAGCTGTTCAACCTCGGCGGCGAGTTGTCGATCCTCGGCTACGAGTTGCTCAAGGCCGACGCGGTGCTGCGCCTGGATGAAGCGCTGGCGCACTACAACGCCGCACTGCCGCGCCTGGCCGAATTTATCCTGCCGGCGGGCACGCGCAGCGCGGCGCTGGCGCATGTCAGCCGCACGGTGGCGCGGCGCGCCGAGCGCGCGCTGGTCGCGCTGGCCGCGGTCGAGGCTGTCAATGCCGCGCCGCGCCAATACCTGAATCGCCTGTCGGACCTGCTCTTCGTGCTGGCCCGCGTGCTCAACCGTGCCAACCTCGATGGGCTGGGCGGCGACGATGTGTATTGGCGCAGCGAACGCCTGGCGCGTCAGCGCGAGCCGTAGCCGGCGATAAATTCATCCAGCGACAGGCTGCCGTCCTTGTCCTTGTCGAGTTCGTCGAATTTGGCGGCGATGGCCGGCAGGCGCGCGGCCTCGTCGCGGCTGAGCTTGCCGTCCTGGTTGGCATCAGCGCGCTTGAAAGCATCGGCGGCGGCTTTGTCGGAAGCCTGTTGTTGGGCCGCAGGCGTGGCCGCCTGGGCTTGCGCGAGCCCCGGCGCGCCCATTGCCATACTGGCCAGCGTGATGGTGGCGATGCGCTGGCCGCGCTGCAGCATGGTGGGATCGATCGAGCGAATTGAGCGGGTCATGAGAGAACTCCGTTGCGTTGAGGGAGCCTTCATTGCACCCGTTGCAGCGCTGCGGTGCGAGCCATCTTGCTGCACGTTGCCGCGCTTACAGTCTTTGCCATCAAGCTTGCGCTTGCTTGCAGGCACTCACTTACGGCTGTTGCATCGAGCCCTTCAACGGGCTGCCGGGCCGCCCAGTTCGCGCCGCAGCCAGGCCCGCGCCAGCGTCCAGTCGCGCTTCACGGTCGCCGGCGAGCTGCCTTGCAGCTCGGCGATCTCTTCGATTTCCAGGCCGCCGAAATAGCGCAGCTCGACGACCTTGGCCGCGCGCGCATCGATGGCCTCGAAGGCCAGCAGGGCTTCATGCACGGCGCCGATTTCTTCCAGGCCGGAAAGCGTCAGCGCGACGAATTCAGCATCGCGCTTGGCCGCGCGCCGCGCTTGCGCATGGTTGACCAGAATGCGCCGCATCATCGTCGAGGCCACGGCCAGGAAGTGGCCGCGGTTTTTCCACTCGGTGCGGGTCTGTGCCGAGAGGCGGAACCAGGCTTCATGCGTCAGCGCGGTGACCGAGAGCGTGTGCCCCGGGTCTTCGCGGCGCAGGTGGCTGCGCGCCAGGCGGCGCAGCTCGTTGTAGAGCATTTCGAAGAGCCGGGTCGTGACAGTCGGGTCACTGGCGTCGATCTGCGCCAGCCACTGCGTGACCTCGGTGGCGGGCGGCGGTGGGTCGGCGGGATCAGGGTTCATGCGGGGCAGGGCGCGGCGGCTTAGGCTGCATTCTGCCGGGGCCGATGAGCTTTGCCTGCCGCGAAGGCGGCGTAGATGAGCATTCGGCACGCAGGAGGAATCACGGTGACCACGCCCACGCCAGCGCGCGCCGACTGGCAGCAAGTCAAGGCCCTGTTCGACGAGGTGCTGGCGCTGCCGCCGGCGCAGCGCCGCGAATTTCTGCTGGCGGTCACGGCCGACGATGCCGTGCGCGCGGAAGTGCTTTCGCTGCTGGCCCATGCCGAGGCCGCCGAGGCGGAGGGCACCGTGCTGCCTGAGGCTTCTGCGGGCGCGCGGGACGTCGATGTCGTCATTGCGGCCAGCGCACTCGTCGGCCAGCGCCTGGGTCTCTGGACGCTCACCGGCCCGCTCGGCCACGGCGGCATGGGCGACGTGCTGCGCGCCCGGCGCAGCGACGGCGCGTATGAACGGCAAGCCGCGATCAAGATCCTGAAGCGCGGCATGGATTCGGCGGCGCTCTTGGCCCGCTTCGCGCAGGAGCAGCGCGCCCTGGCACGCTTGAACCACCCGCATATCGCGCGCCTGTTCGATGCCGGCCTGACGCCGGATCAGCGGCCCTATTTCGTGATGGATCTGGTCGAAGGCCAGGCCATCGACCGCGCGGTTCAGGGCCGCACGCTGGACGAGCGTCTGCGCTTGTTCCTGCAACTCGCCGATGCCGTGGCCTACGCCCACCGCCAGTTGCTGGTGCACCGCGATTTGAAGCCGAGCAATGTGCTGGTCGATGGCCAGGGCCAGGTCAAGCTGCTCGACTTCGGCATCGCCAAGGCGCTCGAAGCCGGCGACGCCGATGCCGCCACCACGCAGCAAGGCCAGCGCCCCTTCACGCCGCATTACGCCAGCCCCGAGCAGGTGCGCGGCGAGCCGGTGGGTACCGGCACGGATATCTACTCGCTCGGCGTACTGCTCTATCAGCTGCTGACGGGCCTGCGGCCGTACGGCCGCGACGCCACCACGCCGCAAGCCGCGGCGCGCTGCGTGCTCGAGGAGTCGCCCACCAAACCCAGTGCGCTCTCGCCCAGCCTGAACGCCGACCCGCAGTGGCTGGCCACGCGGCGAAGGCTGGCCGGCGATCTCGACAATATCCTGCTCAAGGCGCTGGAAAAACCCATCGAGCGCCGCTACGCCACGGTCGAAGCCCTGGCCGCGGATGTGCAGGCCTTTCTCGACGGCTACCCGGTCAGCGCGCGGCCGGCCAGCATGCTCTATCTGCTGCGCAAGTTCGTCGCGCGCAACCGTTGGGCGGTGCTGGCCGGATCACTGGACGGCATCGGCCTGGTCACCGGCCTCGCGGCGGCGCTGCTACAGGGGCGCGAGGCGGCGGCGCTCGGCGTCATCGGCCTGGCCGGCGGCCTTGGGGTGGCCCTGGCGCAGGGCCGGCAAGCGACGCTGGCGCGTGACTTGGCGCAGACGAGGTTGGCGCAAACGCGGGCCATCGCCAGCGACGTGATGGTGCGCCACGCCGATGCGATCCACTACCTGCCGGGCGGGCTGACGCTGAAGGCCGAGCTGCTGAAAAACATGATTGCCCACCTCGACCGGCTGGCACTGCAGGCCGACGCCGATGCGGCCTTTGCCGGCGAGCTGGCGATGGCCTATTCGCGGCTGGCCGAACTGCAGTCCGAGAACCTGCTCGCGTCCACGCGCGAAGGCCAAGCCAGCGACGCCAACGCCATCAAGGCGTTGGCCTTGTTCGAGGCCGGCCGGCCGGCAGGCCTGCGCCGACAACCCGAGCTACAGCATGTGGTGGGCGCGGGCTTGGCGTTCGCGCTCGACGGCCGCCCGCGGGCGCGGCGACTTGCCGGCGGCGATGCGTTGCCTGGAACAGATGGCGGCCGTGGCTGGCGCCGGGCTGGTGCGCCACAGCGGCAACACCGACCTGGCCAGCGAACTCGGCTCGGCGCACTTCGGCCGCGGCCAGTTGCTCGACACGGAATCGCTGACCAGCTTCGACTGGCCCGATGCGGCGATGGCGGCCTTTGCCGAGGCCGAAGCGATCTACGTGCGCCTGCTGCAAGCCGACCACGCCAGCGCGGACGATACGATCACGTCGCTGCACCAGCTCGGAACGATCGCCGGGGCGCGCATGATCGTCTGTGCCAAGCAGGGGCGCGCGGGGGAAGCGGCCGAGCACGGGCTGCGCGCGGTCGGCTACCGCCGCGACACCTTGCGACGCGCGCCCGATCATGTGGCGTTTCGCGCTGCGCTGGCCACCGAGAGCAATAACCTGGCGAGTTGCTGGCTCGAACAGGGCGATGCGCACAAGGCACTCGAATGGACCACGCTGGCACGCGAAACCGCCGCGGCATTGGCGCGCGACGACGCCGACAACCGCGACCGGCACGAGGCCTATATTTTCTTCGGCCTGCACCACGGCCGCGCGCTGTGCGGCGTCGGGCGTCCGGCTGAGGCGCTGCCGGCGTTGCAGGCCTTGATCGATGAGACCGGGCCGGCCGTCGCGGCCCTCGGCCTGCGCCGAGCCAGCCGCGCGCGGCTGGCGTTGGCCGGCGCGCTGCGGGCGCTCGGCCGCGATGGCGAGGCGGCGGCCGCCACGCAGCAGGTGTGTGCAGAACTGCAGGCCCAGTTGGCGGACGAGCCGACCGACACCGACGGCTGGCTGTTGCTGGCCTCGGGGCAGGCCTTGCTGCATGGCCTGGCGCCACCCGCCGCGCGGCCGGCGTGGCGCAACGCCTTCGACGCCAGCGTGGCCCGCGCGCGCAACTGCGGCGCACTGAACCCGGTGCAGGAACGCGCTGCGGCCTGGCCCGCGGCGTGACAGCTGCGCTCAAGCCGTTCGGCGCGTTCGCACTGCCGCACTCAGCGTATCGAGCAGCTGGACCGAATCCTCCCAGCCGAGGCAGCCGTCGGTAATGCTCTGGCCATAGGCGAGCGCGGCCGGATCGCCCTTGCCCGGGCTGAATTTCTGCGCCCCGGCGACGAGGTGGCTCTCGACCATCACACCGAAGATGCAGCGCGTGCCGCCCGCCAACTGCGCGGCGACGTCGCGCGCGACCTCGATTTGCCGCTCATGCCGCTTACTCGCATTGGCGTGGCTGAAATCGATCATCAAACGGCACGCCAGCTTGGCGGCTTCGATCTCCTTGCAGGCCGCGGCCACGCTGGCGGCGTCGTAGTTCGGCGCCTTGCCGCCGCGCAGGATGACGTGGCAATCCTTGTTGCCCTGGGTCTGGACGATCGCCACCTGGCCGTTCTTGTGCACCGACAGGAAGTGGTGGGCGCGCGAAGCGGCCTGGATCGCGTCGATGGCGATCGTGATATTGCCATCGGTGCCGTTCTTGAAGCCGACCGGCGCCGACAGGCCCGAGGCCAGTTCGCGGTGGACTTGAGACTCGGTGGTGCGCGCGCCGATCGCGCCCCAGGCGATCAGGTCGCCGATGTACTGCGGCGAGATCACGTCGAGAAATTCGCTCGCCGCCGGCACGCCCAGGCGGTTGATATCGACCAGCAACTGGCGCGCGATGCGCAGGCCCTCGTGGATGCGAAAGCTTTCGTCGAGGTAGGGGTCGTTGATGAGTCCCTTCCAGCCGACCGTGGTGCGCGGCTTCTCGAAATACACCCGCATCACGATCTCCAGCGTAGCGGCGTGGCGCGCGCGTTCGGCTTTCAACCGGCGCGCATATTCCAGCGCGGCCAGCGGGTCGTGGATCGAGCAAGGGCCGATCACGACGAGCAGGCGGTCATCCTGGCCATTCAGGATCCGCCGGATCGATTCGCGCGTGCTCCCGATCAGCGTCTCCAGCGGCGTGCCGGCGATCGGGAAGAAGCGGATCAGGTGCTCGGGCGGCGGCAGCGGCGTGACATCCTTGATGCGCTGGTCGTCGGTCTGGCTGGTCTTTTCGATGAGCGCATAGCCATGGCCGCTGTCGCCGGCGTGGCTGCTGGATTTGGGGCTCATGCGGGGGCTCTCCTGTCGAATGGCGTGAAGTGAACGGGCAACAAAAAACCGCCGGGGCTTCCGGCGGTCTCTTGAGTGCGTTGCGCTTGTCTTGCTGTCTTTGCCAACTACGCGCTTGCCTCTCGAGCCACCGGGTGGGGCGAGAACCAAAAATACGCAAAGTAAAACGAGGCGGGGCAAGGCATGGCGGCGAATGTAGCACGCCGATGAGCCGCGGCGCGGCATTCACCGGCGTATGCAGAGGACCGGAGCCGCCGGCCAACCATCAACGATCGGAGGAATGCCATGTCCAAGCCCCCTGTGAAGCCCCTTACCGCCGTGGCAGTCGTCTTGACTGCGTATTCGCTTGTCGCCTGTGGCGGTGGCGGCGACGCCCCGCCCGGCGGCGCCGCCGCTGCGTTGACTTGCGATACGACCGGCTATACGGCCGGTTCGGTCGAGTTGCCGACGGCTGCGCAGATGAGCGCCTACGCCGGCACCTACAACGGTGACGAGGGCAGCTATGGACTCAACCCGGGAGACCCGTTCGTCAAGTCTGGGACTGCTGCGTTCGTGCTCGGCAGCGACGGCAGCGTCACCTACAAGAGCGTGGCGTATGCGCTGAAGTCGGTTTGTATCGACAAGACGGCCGGCACCTACGGCAAGATCCTGTACGTGGTCGCCGGCAGCGGCCACATAGACGTGTCGAATCTGGTCGACGCCACGCTCGGCAGCGCCTGGGGCGTATCGCTGGCCAACGGCAGCACGATCTTCACCAAGGGGCTGAAGCCCTGAGGCGGCGCGGCCAGTGTCAGGCCGTGCCGCCGACCGTCAGCCCGTCGATGCGCAGTGTCGGCTGGCCGACGCCGACCGGGACGGTCTGGCCTTCCTTGCCGCAGCTGCCCACGCCGGTATCGAGTTCGAGATCGTTGCCGATCATCGAGACGCGGGTCAGGCAGTCGGGGCCGCTGCCGATCAGCGTCGCGCCTTTCACCGGGTACTGGATCTTGCCGTTCTCGACCCAGAAGGCTTCGCTGGTCGAGAAGACGAATTTGCCGCTGGTGATATCGACCTGGCCGCCGCCGAAATTGGTGGCGTAGAGGCCGCGCTTCAGGCCGGCGACGATCTCGTCCTTGGCAAGCGTGCCCGGCAGCATGTAGGTATTGGTCATGCGCGGCATCGGCACATGGGCGTAGCTTTCGCGGCGGCCGTTGCCGGTTTGTTTGACGCCCATCAGGCGCGCATTCAACGCATCCTGGATATAGCCCTTCAGGATGCCGTCTTCGATCAGCACCGTGCGCTGCGTGGCCTGGCCTTCGTCATCGACGTTGAGGCTGCCGCGGCGATCCGGCAGGGTGCCGTCGTCGAGCACGGTCACGCCCTTGGCGCCGACGCGCTGGCCGATGCGCCCGCTGAAGGCCGACGAGCCCTTGCGGTTGAAGTCGCCTTCGAGGCCGTGGCCGATGGCTTCGTGCAGCAGCACGCCGGGCCAGCCGGGGCCGAGCACGACCGACATCGCACCGGCCGGCGCAGCGCGTGCTTCGAGGTTGGTCAGCGCGGCATTGACGGCCTGATCGACATAGGCCTCGATCACCGCATCCCGAAAATAGCCCAGGCCGAAGCGGCCGCCCCCACCGCCGGTGCCGACTTCACGGCGCACCACGCCGCCAACGGTTTGCTCGGCGATCACGGTCACCGACAGGCGCACCAGCGGGCGCACATCGGCCGCGCGCGTACCGTCGGCGCGCGCCACCAGCACCACGTCGTACTCGGCCGCCACGCCGGCCATCACCTGCACGATGCGGGGATCCTTGGCGCGCGCCAGGCGCTCGACCTTTTCCAGCAGCGCCACCTTCTGCGTGCTGTCCAGCGTGGTGATCGGGTCGGTCGGGGCGTAGAGCACGCGGCTCGGCGACACCGTCGATTTCACGCCGACCTTGACCCGCCTGCTCTGCCCGGCCGCGGCGATGGTGCGCACCGTGCGTGCGGCATCCTGCAGCGCGGCTTCGGAAATATCGTCGCTGTAGGCGAAGGCGGTCTTTTCCCCGGCCACGGCGCGCACGCCCACACCCTGGTCGATCGAGAAGCTGCCGCTCTTGACGATGCCTTCTTCCAGGCTCCAGCCTTCATGGCGTGTGCTCTGGAAATACAGGTCGGCGTCGTCGATGCGGTGCGCGGCGATGGTCTGCAGCGCCGCGCTCAGGTGCGCGTCGCTCAGGCCGAAAGGCGCCAGCAGCAGGGCTTCGGCCTGGGCCAGACGCTCGAGGGTCGGTTCGCGTGAAATCATGCAGGGCATTGTAGGAGCGCGGATCGCGCACACGCCGGCGTGGCCTTCTTCACCGATCTTTACGGCGCAGCAACGGAACCCGGTCGGCCGACGGGCGGCGGCTGCCGTTGTCAGGGGGCGCTTGCGCAAACCCGTCAACAACAACCCAAGGACGACACCATGAAGACCTTTCAATTGATTGCCGCCGCCGTGCTGACCCTCGCCGGCGCCGCCGTCTCGGCCCAGACCGCCGCCTCCGCCCCCGGCGCGAATACGCCGCGCATCGACCAGCGCCAGGCGAATCAGGAGAAGCGCATCGACCAGGGCATCGCCTCCGGGCAACTGAACAAGCGCGAGACCCGGCGCCTGGAGCGCCAGCAAACCGCCGTCAACAAGGCAGAAGACAAGGCCAAGGCCGACGGCACGGTGACCGCCCAGGAGCGCAAGCGGCTGACCAAAGCGCAGAACCACGCCAGCCGCAGCATCGCGCGCCAAAAGCACGACGCCCAGGTCGCCAAGCCCTGAGCGTCCGGCGCGAAACGCTCAACCGCCGCCGCCGGGGCTGCGCAGCGTCAACGCACGCGCGTAGAGCGCATTGCGCGGCGCTGCGGTTAGCGAGGCTGCCAGCGCCACCGCCTGCTTGAGCGGCAATTCGGCCAGCAGCACACGCAGGGCGTGCTCGCTGGCCGCGTCGACGCTGTCAGCGTCGGCCACCTCGGCCTTCTGTGCATGCAGCACGAGCACGAATTCCCCGCGCAGGCGCTTGGCGTCGGCGGCGAGCCAGGCCGGTGCCTCCGCGGCCGCGAGCGAGACGACGTTTTCGAACTGCTTGGTCAATTCACGTCCGACCGTCATGCGACGACCGGGCATCGCGGCGGCCAGCGCCTGTGCCAGCGCCGCGATGCGGTGCGGGGCTTCAAACAGCACCAATGCCTCGCGGCGGCGCTGGGCCAGCGTGGCGATCGCGGCATCGCGCTCGCCTGCTTTCGTGGGCAGGAAGCCGACGAACCCGAACCCCGCGGCATGGGCATCCCCGGCCACGCACAAAGCCGCAAGCACGCTGCTCGCCCCCGGCAGCGGCACCGTGCGGTAGCCGGCGGCTTGCGCCGCGGCGACCAGGGTCGCACCGGGGTCCGAGACCACGGGGGTGCCGGCATCGCTGATGCAGGCGATGCGTTCGCCGCGCGCCAGCCGCGCCAGCACCTGCACCGTGGCCGCTTGTTCGTTGTGCTGGTGCAGGGCCACGAGCGGCTTGGACAGGCCCAGGTGCGCGAGCAGCGAGCCGCCCACGCGCGTATCTTCGCAGGCCACGGCATCGACCAGTCCGAGCACATGTACTGCGCGCAGCGTCAGGTCGGCCAGGTTGCCGATGGGCGTGGCCACCACGTACAAGGTGCCGGCGGGATACTGCTGCGCACCGGCGGCCGCCGCAGCGGCTTGGGTCATGATCGCGGCAGCAGCGAAGGAGGTGGCGACGATGTTCTCCGGCCGCAAAGCGGCAACCGACAAGCAGATCAGCGGCGATGCGGCCGAGGCCCGGGCGCTCGCCCATCTGAAGCAGCACGGCTTGACCCTGATCGAGCGCAATTATCGGGTCGCGCGCGGCCCGAACGCGCGCGGAGGCGAGATCGACCTGATCCTGCGCGATCGCGACGGCACGCTGGTTTTTGCCGAGGTGCGCGTTCGCGCCAATGCGCGCCACGGTGGCGCGGCAGCCAGCATCGGCGCGGCCAAGCGCGCCAGCCTGGTGCTTGCCGCGCGGCACTACCTGCTGCGCTTTGCCGCACCGCCAGCCTGCCGTTTCGATGTCGTGGCGATCGACGATGGCGGCCTGCAATGGTTGCGCGGCGCGTTTGACGCTACTTGATACGCGCTGGAACCTTTCGCCTCGAAAGCGTGTCATATGATCCATGCCCATGCTTGAACAGCGCATTCAGCAACAGTTCTTCGAAAGCGCCGACCTGCTGTCGCAGACGGCCGAAGCCCTCTCCAAACCGATTGCCGACGCGGTGCAAGCACTGCTCGGCTGCATCACTGCGGGCGGCAAGCTGATGCTCTGCGGTATCGGCCCGGCCGCTGCATTGGCACAGCATGGTGCGGCCTTGATGGTCGGCCGCTTCGAACGCGAGCGGCCCGGCCTGGCGGCGCTGGCGGTCGGCGGCGAGACCGAAGTGCAGGCCCTTGGCGCGCCGGGCGACGTGCTATTGGCGATCAGCACGGCCAGTCCGGCGCCGGCTTTGTTGGCTGCGGTGCAGGCCGCGCAGGCCAAGGAAATGACCGTGGTGGCGTTGACCGGCCGTGACGCTGCCGGCCTGCTCGAACGCCTGAGCGAGACCGATGTGCACATCGCCGTGCCGCACGAACGTGCGGCACGCATTCACGAGGCTCACACGCTGGTCTTGCACTGCCTGTGCGACGCGGTGGACTTGCAACTTTTGGGTGAACAGGAACCGACATGAACGGAAAAATGCGCTCGATACTGCGTAATGCCACGTTGGTGGCCCTGGCCGCTGCCACGCTGGGCGGCTGCGCCGCCTTGGTGGTCGGCGGCGCGGTAGGTACCGCAATGGTGGTCAGCGATCGCCGCACCTCGGGCGTGCAGGTCGAAGACCAGGCCATCGAGTTGAAAGCGGTGACGCGCATTCGCGAAGCCGTTGGCGAACGCGGCCACATCAATACCACCAGCTACAGCCGCATGGTGCTGCTCACCGGCGAAGTGGCCAGCGAGGCCGACCGCACGGCCATCGAGCAGGCAGTTTCGCGCATCGAAAACGTGCGTTCGATCGTCAACGAACTGGCGGTGATGGGCTCGACTTCGCTGACGGCACGCTCCAACGACACCATCCTGACCAGCAAGGTCAAGGCCACCTTCGTCGATGCCAAGGATCTGCAGGCCAACGCCGTCAAGGTCGTCACCGAACGCGGCAGCGTATTCCTGATGGGCCGCGTGACCGAACGTGAAGCCGCGCGCGCCACCGAATTGGCGCGCGGCATATCGGGCGTGCAGAAGGTGGTGCGGGTGTTCGAGATCCTGACCGAGGCCGAGTTGGCCGCGCTGGGTGGCAACAAGAACTGATACCAAGTCGCGTTCAATAAATTAGATATGATGTTGTTCCACGGACTTCA
>CADEDE010000073.1 GCA_902825995.1 uncultured Burkholderiales bacterium | reverse complement strand
TGAAGGGCAGCATGCCGGCGAAGATCTGGTTCAGCGTGACGTGCGGCGGGCTCACACCCTTGAGGTAGAACGCCGCCATGGCCACGGGCGGGCTGAGGAAGGCAGTCTGCAGGTTCAGCGCCACCAACAGGCCGAAGAACAGCGGATCGACGCCGAAGTTGTCCAGCAGCGGAATAAAGATCGGCATGAAGATGACGATGATCTCGGTCCACTCGAGCGGCCAGCCGAGGATGAAGATGATGAGCTGCGACAGCACCAGAAACTCGGTCTTGCTCAGGTTCATCGACAGCACCCAGCGCTCGACCAGTTCCTGGCCGCCGAGCAGCGCGAAGGCGGCCGAAAAGATGGCGCTGCCGACGAACAGCCAGCACACCATCGCGCTCGTCTTCGCGGTCAGGAAGACCGACTCCCTGACTTCGTTCTTCAGCCCCGCCTGTCGGTAGGCGACGAGCGCCCAGACCGCGACGCCGACGGCGCCGAGGGTGCCGAGCAGCTGGGGCACCGTCGGGGCGACGAAGCCTTCGTCGTGGAGGATGAACCAGGTGATCGCGGCCAGCGCCGGCGCCCAGAGGATCAGCCACAAGCCGAAGATGCGTCGGCGCCGCGCCGCGCTGTCGCGGCCGCCGCGGCCCGAGAGCACGGCGTAGATCGATGCCAGCAGGTAACCGCCGAAGGCGCCGACCGCGGCGGCCTCGGTGGGCGTGGCCAGGCCGAGCACGATCGAGCCGAGCACGGCCAGAATCAGCACCACGAGCGGGAAGAAGCTGCCGAGCAGCATCTTGAAGATCTCCAGGCGCTGGAAGCTCAACAGCAAGTAGAAGCCGACCATCGCCAGTGCACCGACAGCCAGACCGATCCAGTAGCCGCGCGTGGCGGGTGTGCGCTCGGCCTGGGCCGCGGGTGCGGCCGCGGCGGCTTCGGCGGGCTCCTTGACACCCGCGTCGGCGCTCGGCGGTTCGGTGAGGCCGCTGTCGCCGAACGGGGGTTCCTGCAATCCGCCGTCGGCCGGCGCGGGCTCCTTGAGCCCGCCTTCGAGCGTCGGTGCCGGCTCGGCGAGCGCGCCGGCCGGCTCGGCCACGGCGCCCGCGGCCGAGGGCGCCGGTGCGTTGCTGGTGTCCGTCGGCCGCGTGTTCAGGTGCCAGGCGGTGAAGGCCGCGAGGCCGAACACCAGCAGCGGCAGCAGCGTCACGCCGAGTTGCCTGCGCGCGTAGCCGGCGGGCACGTCGGCCATGCGGGTGAGGCTGCCCTTGAGCAGCGCCGGCAAGGCGAAGTTGGACGCCGACTGGGCGATCACGGCCATCGGCGGCGGCAGCGGCACGAAGCGCTGTTCGGCCGACAGCGGCGGCATCAGGCTGGGTTTGATCTGGGCCAGCAGGAGCACATAGACGACGTACAGGCCCGCCAGCATCAGGCCGGGAAAGAAGGCGCCGGCGTAGAGTTGCACCACCGACACGCCGGCCGTGGCGCCATAGACGATCAGCATCACCGACGGCGGAATCAGGATGCCCAGGCAGCCGCCGGCGGTGATGACGCCGGCGGAGATCTTGACGTCGTAGCCGCCCTTCAACATCTGCGGCAGTGCCAGCAGCCCCATCAGCGTGACGACCGCGCCGACGATGCCGGTGGCGGTGGCGAAGACCGCGCAGGTGAAGAGCGTGGCCACGGCCAGCGAGCCGGGCACGCGCGCGAGTGCGAGGTGCAGGCTGCGGAACAGCTTGTCGATCAGGTTCGCGCGCTCGACCAGGTAGCCCATGAAGACGAACAGCGGGATCGAGATGAGCACGTCGTTGCCCATCACCTTGAAGGCGCTCTGCACCATCAGCGTCAACGTCTTGCCGCTGTCCCGCCCATAGGCCAGCCAGGTGAAGATCATGCCCATGCCCATCAGCGTGAATGCGGTCGGGAAGCCGAGCATGATGGCCACGACGACCAGGGCCAGCATCATCAGGCCGAGGTGGCCGCTCTCGATCTTGTCGGCGGCCAGCAGCATGACGCCGGTGCCGGCGATGATCAGCGCCATCAGGATGAAGCCGAACCAGAGTTCCTTGCGGATCTTCATTTCATGCTCCGCCGCTGGCGCACCACCACCGCGTCGAGCGCAGCGATGTCTTCGTCCTTGACATGGACCATGTCCTTCAACTTGTCAACATCGACTTCTTCGACGTCCCGCATGCGCGACGGCCACTCGCCGTCGCGCACGCACTGCATACAGCGCACGATCTCGACGATGCCTTGCAGCAGCAGCATGCCGCCGGCCAGCGGGATCATGAACTTGAACGGGTACAGCGGCAGCGGCGTGGCCGAAAACGTGCTCTCGCGGATGTGCAGCGATTCGTTGGCAAAGGTCCAGCCGGCCCAGGTCAGGGCGACGATGCCGGGCAGGAAGAACAGGATGTAGAGGACGAGGTCGAGCGTGGCCTGCGTGCGCGGCATGAAAAAGCCGTAGAGCACGTCGCCGCGGACATGGCCGTTCTTGCTGAGCGTGTAGGCGCCGGCGAGCATGAACAGGGTGCCGTACATCATGATCTGCGCATCGAGCGCCCAGTCGTGCGGGTTGTTCAGCACATAGCGCGAGAACACTTCCCACGAGATCAGGCAGGTCAGGACGACGATCAGCCACGCAAAGGCCTGGCCGAGCCAGGTCGAGGCGCGATCCACCGCGAGCAGCACGTTCTTCATGTTGATGGCTCCGAAAAACAAGCAGGGCCACCGGAGTGGCCGGTGGCCCCGTCAAGGCAAGCGCGATCAGGCCTTCTTCGCCGCCGGCTTGCGGAAGTAGTGGTTCCAGGCCATCTTGAAATCGACCGTGTAGTCGTTCTGCCACTGGCCGGCGCGCTCGGCAAAGGTGCGCTGGCTGTCGAGCACCTTCTTGAACAGCGGGTTCTCGCCGGCTTTGGCCGTGATCACTTTGTCCCAGGCCGCGAGCTGCGCGCGCAGCACGCTGTCCGGCGTCTTGTAGAAGTTGATCTTGGCCTTCTTCAGTTCGATGTAGTCCTGCGAATTGCGCTGGATCGCCTTCCAGCTCATGTCGGCGCTGGCCGCCTGCACGGCATAGTCGATCACCGACTTGAGTTCGCCGGGCAGTGCGTCGTACTTGCCCTTGTTGAACAGGATCTCGAACTGCTCGCCGCTCTGGTGGAAGCTTTGCAGCATGCAGTTCTTGACCACGTCGGGGAAGCCGAGCAGGCGGTCGGACGAGGCGTTGTTGAACTCGGCGGCGTCGATCAGGCCGCGGTCCAGGGCCGGCACGATCTCGCCGCCTGGCAGCGGGTTGACCGCAGCGCCGAGTTCCTTGAACACATCGACCGCCAGGCCGACGGTGCGGAACTTCAGGCCCTTCAGGTCTTCCGGCTTGGCGATCGGCTTCTTGAACCAGCCCAGCGGCTGCACCGGCATCGGGCCGTAGAGGTAGGACACGACGTCGATCGACAGCGCCTTGTAAACCTCTTCGAGCAGGGCCTTGCCGCCGCCGTAGTAGTGCCAGGCCAGCACCATGTTCGGGTCCATGCCGTAGGCCGGGCCTGAGCCCCACAGCGCCAGCGCGTTGTTCTTGCCGTAGTGGTAGGCGACCACGCCGTGGCCACCGTCCAGCGTGCCCTTGTTGACGGCGTCGAGCAGTTGGAAGGCGGGCACCACCGAGCCCGAGGGCAGCACCTCGATCTTCAGGCGCCCGCCCGCCATGTCGTTGACCTTCCTGGCGAAGTCGTTGGCGTACTCGTGGAAGATGTCCTTCGCCGGCCAGGTGCTCTGGAAACGAAAAGCCACGGCCTGCGCGCGGCTGATCGCCGGGGCGGCCAAGCCGCCGGCGGCCACGGTCGTGGTGGCGGCGGCCTTCAAGAAGCGGCGGCGCTGGGCGGGGGTCTTGTCACTCATGGTGGTGTCTCCTGCTGGGGGGGGGTTCTGGGGGGATCGGGGTGACGCACAAACCGTATGCCGGGTACCCCGGCCAAGGCCGACTATCGACAGCGGCGCCGCCGCAGACAAGTGGGTTTACCCGGCAGGCAGCAACCCGGCCAGGCGGCGCTGCTCGTCGATCGCCAGCAGGCCGCGGCGCAGCGCGAAGTCGAGCGTGACCAGCGCGGCGGCAACGGTCATCGCATCACCCGCGGCGAGCGCAAGAGCCTCGTGCACCGGCAGGCAGCGCAGCTCGGTGACCTCACCGTCCTGGTTGATTGGCGTCAGGCCGGCCGGCAGGCACAGGTCGAAGCCATGCAGTTGCTCGTGCATGAACCCTTCGCGACTGTCGCAAGCCAGCGTGACCACGCGGCCGGGCGTCGCCCGGCGCATCACGGACGGGCCGAGGCCGGCCTCCTCGAAGCCTTCCCGCACGAGGGTCTCGAAGGGCGTCTGGCCGTGCGGCACGCCGCCGCCGACCAGGTTGTCGAGCTGGCCCGGGTCGGTGGGCTTGTGCGGTGAGCGCCGCGCGATCCACAAATGCGTCGGCCGCCCCTGCGCATCGGCGACATAACCGTTGGCATGGGCAGCGAAGGTCAGCGTGCCCCAGAAGCGCGCTGCGGCGCGCTCGATCAGCGCCAGCGGCGGCCCGCCGAGCTCGGTCACAACCGCATAGGTCTCGTCGCGCCAGGCGACGATCAGGCCGCGGTCGCGCAGCGCTGCATTGACGGCCGCCAATGTGGCGTCGCGGTCGGCGGCCACCAGCGCGACGCGCCGGGCATCGATATCGAAGGCCTGCGGCCAGGCGCGCAGCGCATCGAGGTGGTCCACGGCCACCGACCCGACCGTGAGCTCGCCCATGGCAAACGGCAAGCGAAGCACCTCGCGGCGCGTCGCCGCGGCCAGTGCCGGCCAGGCCAGGCCCTGGCTCAAGCGGCCGCTCCTGAACCCGTGTGCGTGCGCCATTGCGCCATCAGGTCTTGCCACCGGATCCGCACCGCCGCGAGGTGGTGCGCCTTGACGTGGCCGTAGCCGCGAAGGTCTTCGGGCAGACGCGCAATCTCGACGGCCAGGCCCAGCCGCTCGGCGCTCAGTGCGTTACACACTTCGTCGATGGCCGCGCGGTACTCGCCGATCAGGGCACGCTCGGTCTTGCGCTCTTCGCTGCGCCCGAAGGGATCGAGCGCGCTGCCGCGCAGACCCTTCAATTTGGCGAGCAGGGTGAAGGCCGGGCGGATCCAGGGCCCGAAGGGCTGCTTGATCGGCTCGCCCTGGTCGTTGCGCCTGGCGATGGCCGGCGCTGCGAGGTGGTGCACGAGTTTGTAGTCGCCCTCGAACATCGCGGCGATCTTATCGGCGAATGCGCGGTCGGTGTGCAAGCGCGCGACCTCGTACTCGTCCTTGTAGGCCATCAACTTGAACAGATAGCGGGCCACGGCTTCGCTGAGGCGCAGCGACTGCCGGCCCTCTCCCAGAGGGAGAGGGAGCAATACTTCGGCTGCGCGCACCTTCTCGACATACGCTTTGTAGGTTGCGGCGTAGGCACTGTCCTGGTAGCCCGTCAAGAACTCGATGCGTTTGGCGACCATCTCGTCGAGCGAGGGCTTGCGGACGAATTCGATGACCTGCGCGGCCTTGTACAGCGCCTGCACCGATGCCAGGTCGTGCGCAGCATGGCGGCCCCACTCGAAGGCCGCCTTGTTGCTGGCGACCTGCACGCCGTTGAGCTCGATCGCCCGCATCAGCGCCGCATGACTCAGCGGCACGCGGCCCTGTTGCCAGGCGTAGCCGAGCATCAAGGGGTTGGTATAGATCGAATCGCCGACCAGTTGTACGGCCACTTGTTCGGCGTCGAAGGCGCCGACCCGGCCCGCACCGACGCTGGCCTCGATGGCGGCCTCGCAATGGCCGCCGGGGAATTGCCAGTCAGCGTTTTTCACGAAGGCGGCCGTCGGCGTGCCGTGGGTGTTGAGCGCGACGTAGGTGCGACCCTGCTGCATCACCGCCAGGGTGGACCGGCTGGCGCCGACGACCCCATCGCAGGCGATCACCAGATCGGCCTTGGCGGTATCGACCTTGGTGGTGAAGATGGCGTCCTGCCGGTTGGCGATCTGGATATGGCTCCAAGTGGCACCCCCCTTTTGCGCCAGGCCGCCGGCATCCTGGGTCACGACGCCGCGGCCTTCCAGGTGCGCGGCCATCCCGAGCCACTGGCCGATGGTGATGACCCCGGTGCCGCCGACGCCGCCGACGACGATACCCCAGGCGACCTCAGTCAGCGGCAGGCTGGGCTCGGGCAAGGCCGGCAAGGCCGCCAAGTCGCCCTTCTGGTGCTTCTTCGGCTTCTTCAATTGCCCGCCTTCGACCGTGACGAAGCTCGGGCAGAAACCCTTGACGCAGGAGTAGTCCTTGTTGCAGGTGTTCTGATTGATGCGGCGCTTGCGGCCGAATTCGGTCTCGACCGGTTCGACCGACAGGCAGTTGCTCTGCACCGAGCAATCGCCGCAGCCCTCGCAAACCAGCTCGTTGATGACGACCCGTTTTTCCGGCTCGACCAGCTGGCCGCGTTTCCTGCGCCGACGCTTCTCGGTGGCACAGGTCTGGTCGTAGATGATGACCGTCGTGCCCTTCAATTCACGGAACTCGCGCTGGATGCGATCGAGTTCATCGCGGTGCTGCACGGTTACGCCGGGGGCCAGCCGACTTTTCACATCTTGGCCCATGTACTTCTCGGGCTGATCGGTCACGATGGTCAGTTTGGCCACGCCTTCCGAGACCAGGCTGTTCATGATCTGCACGACGGAATGCCCCTCCGGCCGTTCGCCGACCGGTTGCCCGCCGGTCATCGCCACGGCGTCGTTGTACAGAATTTTGTAGGTGATATTCGCGCCGGCCGCGATGCTCTGGCGGATGGCCAGCGAGCCGCTGTGGAAATAGGTGCCGTCGCCGAGGTTGGCGAAGATGTGCGGCTCGGTGGTGAAGGGCTGCTGGCCGATCCAGGTCACACCTTCGCCGCCCATCTGGGTGAAGGTCGAGGTCGAGCGGTCCATCCACACCGCCATGTAATGGCAGCCGATGCCGGCCACGGCGCGCGAGCCTTCGGGCACACGGGTGCTGGTGTTGTGCGGGCAGCCCGAGCAGAACCAGGGCACGCGCTCGCCGGTATCGGTCTTGATCTCGGCCAGGGCCTTCTCGCGTGCCTCGATGACGGCGATGCGCTGGTCCATGCGCGCGGCGATATCGCTGCCTGAAGGCGCCAGGCCGAGCTTCTTCAGGCGCTTGGCGACGGCCTTAGCGATGATCGCCGGCGTGAGGTCGGCCTTGGCGCGCAGCAGCCAGTTGTCGCTCGGGTTCGGCATCGACCATTCGCCGCCCGTGGAGTCGCCCTCGGGCTCGTCGAATTTGCCGAGCACATTCGGCCGCACATCGGCGCGCCAGTTGTACAGCTCTTCCTTCAACTGGTATTCGATGACCTGGCGCTTTTCCTCGACGACCAGGATCTCCTGCAAGCCCTGCGCGAATTCGCGCGTGATGGTGGCTTCGAGCGGCCAGACGACATTCACCTTGTGCAGGCGCACGCCCAGGGCGCGGCAGGTCTCGTCGTCCACGCCCAGATCGGCCAGGGCCTGGCGCGTATCGTTGAAAGCCTTGCCGCTGGCGATGATGCCGAAGCGGTCACTGCTGGATTCGATGACGTTGTGGTTCAGCTTGTTGGCGCGCACATAAGCCAGGGCCGCGTACCACTTGTAATCCATCAGCCGCGCTTCCTGCTCCAGCGGTGCATCGGGCCAGCGGATGTGCAAGCCGCCCGGCGGCATCGTGAAATCCTCGGGCACAACGATCTTCACGCGGTCCGGGTCCACCACCACCGAGGCCGAGGACTCGACCACTTCCTGGATCGTCTTCATGCCGCTCCACACGCCCGAGAAGCGGCTCATCGCAAAGGCGTGCAGACCCATATCGAGGATGCCCTGCACATCGGAGGGGAAGAAGACCGGCAGGCCGCAGGCCTTGAAGATATGGTCGCTCTGGTGCGGTGCGGTGCTGCTCTTGCTCACATGGTCGTCGCCGGCGATGGCGATCACGCCGCCGTGCCGGGCGGTGCCGGCCATATTGGCGTGCTTGAAGACATCCGAGCAGCGATCGACACCCGGTCCCTTGCCGTACCAGATGCCGAAGACGCCGTCGTATTTCTTCGTCGCCGGGTACAGATCGAGTTGCTGCGTGCCCCACACCGCGGTAGCGCCGAGTTCTTCATTGACGCCGGGCTGGAACACGATGTGGTGCTCGGCCAAAGGCTTCTTCGCCGCCCACAGCGCCTGGTCGTAGCCGCCCAGCGGCGAGCCGCGGTAACCGCTGACGAAGCCGGCGGTATTCAGGCCCGCCTGCGCATCGCGCGTGCGTTGCAGGATCGGCAAGCGCACCAAGGCCTGCACACCGCTCATGAAAGCGCGCCCGCGCGCCAGCGCATATTTGTCATCCAGCGTGACCGTTTCCAAGGCCTTGCGGATCGACTCGGGCAGGGGGGCATTCATGCGGCCTCGCGTGGAAAAAAGCGCTGCGGCGAGTGTAGGAGTCTTGACCGGGCGAGTGTTTTCCTTGTTTGCTTGTCAGCGCTGGCTTTGAGCAATAGGCTTTCGGGTTACAGGCTGAACCGCCCCGGATTTTCAGGAAGCTCCAACCTTTGAGAGGATGGAGCCATGCGAAAGTCACCGAAGTATTCACCCGATCTCAGGGAGCGCGCGGTGCTGCCGACCCGGCACCTGCTGCTGGCGCTGGCCGTGGTGGCCGTGTGGGGCACCAACTTCGTGGTCATCAAGTGGGCCCTGGGCAGCCTGCCGCCGTTGCTGCTGGGCACGCTGCGCTTTGCGCTGGCCTTTGCGCCGGCCGCGCTGTTCGTCGCCCGGCCGGCGGCGGGCTGGCGCACCCTGGCAGCCTACGGCATGCTGATCGGCGCGGGCCAGTTCGGGCTGATGTTCATCGCGATGCGCGCCGATATCACGCCGGGCCTGGCTTCGCTGGTCATCCAGACCCAGGTCTTTTTTACCATCGGCCTGGCGATGGCGCTGGCCGGCGAGCGCGTGCGCGGCTTGCAGGCGATGGCACTGGCGCTGGCCGCCACCGGACTGGCGCTGATCGCCTTCAACACCGATGCCAGCACCACGCCGCTGGGCCTGGCGCTGATGCTGCTGGCAGCGCTTTCGTGGGCGGCCGGCAACCTGGTCGCCAAGCGTGCCGGACGTGTGGACATGCTCGGCTTCATGGTCTGGTCGAGCCTGTTCGCAGTGCCCCCCTTGGCCTTGCTCTCGCTGCTGCTCGAAGGCCCGCAAGCCATTGCGCAGGGCCTGGCTGCCGCCGGCCCCGGCGTATGGGCTGCCGTGTTGTGGCAGTCGCTCGGCAATACACTATTCGGTTACGGCGCGTGGGCCTGGCTGCTGGCGCGCCACCCTGCCGCGACGGTCACGCCGATGGCCTTGCTGGTGCCGGTATTCGGCCTGGCCGCCTCGGCCCTCCTGCTCGGCGAGCCGCTGCCGGCATGGAAGCTCGGCGCCGCGGCACTCGTGATGGCGGGGCTCGCATTGAACCTGCTGTGGCCACGCCCGTTTGCGCGCTAAGGTGACGCTGGGCACGGCTGACAAGCCTTCAGGAAGTTTGACTTGGCGCAAGCCGTCAACCCGAATTTCGCGCCAGAGTGAAGCTGTCGATGCAAGCCACTGTTGAAAGCATCCTGCGCACTCACCGCCCATGAACGATCTCGCCATGGCGCCGCCGATGCCGGCGCGTTTGCCTGCCAGTACGCCGGCCGCAGCGATGCCCGCGCTTGGCCGCAGCCTGTGGCATCGGCTTCTCGATGCCACACCGCTGATGACAACGGCCGACGTGCAGGCCCTTGATGCACTGACAGTGCAGCGCGTGTTGGCGGCGGGCGACTGGGTCTTTACGCACCGCACTCCGGCGCGCGCCCTGGTTCTGCTGCTGGAAGGCACGGTGTTGCTGGGCCACAGCGACGGTGCGGCGATGGCGCCCGAACGTTTGCTTCGCGGCCCGGCCTGGCTCGACGCGGCCTCGGCCTGGCTGACCGGGACGGCCCATGCGCTGGACGCGCGCGCGACCGGCATGGTGCGGGTCGCCGAGATGCCACGTGCAGCCTTGCAGACGCTGTTGATGCAGCGGCCGGCCCTGGCACCGGGCTTTCTGGCGGTATTGGCCGAGCAGGTGCAGCACCTGTCGCTGCAAACCCATGAGCTGATGCACAAGGACGCCAACAGCCGCCTGGCTGCCTGGCTGCACCGGCATCTGCCGTCGTCGCCGGGCGCGCCGGCACTGCTGCACTTGAACGAGCGCAAGCGCGATATCGCGGCGCAACTGGGCATGTCGCCGGAGACCCTGTCGCGGCAAATGCGCCAGCTCTCGCGTTGCGGCCTCATCGAGGTGCGCGGCTACCAGGTGCGCGTGCTCGACAGTGCGGGTTTGCAGCGCCTGGCCACCAGCTGATTCGATGTATCGTCCACGCTGAACAGCGCCAGCGCCTGCAGGGCCTGAATCCAGAGGCTGCGCTGCGCTCGGTGTCATATCACCCGAGGAACCGACGATGCACGATACCGACGGCCTGGCGCCACGCACAGGGTTCAACCGCCGTGATTTCGTGCGCACCGGCCTGGGCAGCAGCTTCGCCGCCGCGGTGCTGCCGGTGACGGCGCAAACGCAGGTCAAGACCGACACCGCCGGACTCGTTGTTGGCGAGGTCACGATCCTCGTTGGCGACTTCAAATTGCCGGCTTATCGCGCAGCGCCCGTGGACCGGGCCAACCCGCCGGTGCTCCTGGTGGTCAGCGAAATCTTCGGCGTGCATGAGCACATCGCCGATGTGGCGCGGCGCTTTGCCAAGCTGGGCTACTTCGCGATCGCGCCCGAGTTGTTCGTACGCCAGGGCGACGCCGGCAGCTACGGCGAAATTGCCAAACTGGTGACCGAGGTCGTCAATCAGGTGCCCGACGCACAGGTGATGGCCGACCTGGACGCCTGCGTCGCCTGGGCCAAGACCCAAGGCGCCGACACCGGCAAGCTCGGCGTGACCGGCTTTTGCTGGGGCGGGCGCATCACCTGGCTCTACACCGCGCACAACCCGGGCGTGAAAGCCGGCGTGGCCTGGTACGGCCGGCTCGTCGGGGCGAACCATCCACTGCAATCCGCACACCCGGTGGACATCGCCGCCAGGCTTCACGGCCCGGTGCTTGGCCTGTACGGCGAAAAAGATGCCGGCATCCCGCTCGATTCGGTTGACGCGATGAAGGCCGCACTGGCCGTGGGCAGCGCGGCGGCAAAAAAGAGCGCGTTCGTGGTCTATCCCGACACGCCGCACGCCTTCCATGCCGACTACCGTCCGAGCTACAGGAAGGATGCCGCCGCCGACGGCTGGCGCCGCTGCCTGGCGTGGTTCAAAGCCAACGGCGTGCTATGAGCCGCGGCCGGGCCGCGCAGCCGCCCGAAGCCTGATCTTCTTGGCCCTGCCCCATCACACCGGTCATGTCGTTGGCCGTACTCGATGGAGCCTGGGTCAGCGAAAGCGGCGACGACGCTGCAGGGCGATACAGCTCGAGGCGACCTACAATGCACGCCGCTTGCGCGCCGCGTGCCACCCGCTGCGCAGCGGCTCCTTCATCCGGTGGCCATGTCGAGGACAACCATGCGCAAAAACCTCATCCGCGGGCGTCTGCTCGCGTCGTTGCTTTTCTGGTCAATCGGTTTCACCGCCGCTGCGGCCGAGCCGCTGAAGGTGGGTTTCGTCTATGTCACGCCGGTCGGCCAGGTTGGCTGGACCTATCAGCATGACCAGGCGCGGCAGGCGATGCAGCGTGCGCTTGGCGACAAGGTCACCACGCGCTATGTCGAAGCGGTGCCCGAGGGCGCCGACGCCGAGCGCGTGATGCGCGACTTGGCGGCGCAAGGCCATGAACTGATCTTCGCCACCAGCTTCGGCTACCTCGAACCGGCACTGCACGTTGCGGCCGACCGGCCCGGCGTCAAATTCGAGCACGCCGGCGGCTACAAGACCGCGGCCAACCTCAACACCTACAACGCCCGCTTCTACGAAGGCCGCTGGCTCGCCGGCTGGCTGGCAGGCAAGACCAGCCAAAGCGGCGTCGCCGGCTACGTGGCCGGCTTCCCGGTGCCCGAGGTCGTGCAGGGCATCAACGCCTTTACGCTCGGCATGCAGGCCGCCAACCCGAAGGCCAGCGTGCGCGTGCTCTGGCTCAATAGCTGGTTCGATCCGCCCAGGGAACGCGAGGCGGCGCTCGCGCTCATCAACGCCGGTGCCGATGTGCTGACCCACCACAGCGCCTCGCCCGCGGTGCCGCAGGTAGCCGAGGAAAAGGGCGTCAAGCTGATCGGCTACCACAGCGACATGCGCACGCATGCGCCGAAGGCGCAGATCGCGGCGGTGACGGCGGATTGGAGCGGCTACTACACGCGCGTGGCGCAAAGCGTGATGGCCGGCACCTGGCATGCACAACCGGTGTGGGGCGGCATGAAGGACGGCATGGTCAGGCTCGTGGCGCTGTCGCCCGCGCTGCCTCCTACCGTGCGCAAAGAGCTGGCCGCGCGCGAGACTTTGCTGCTGGCCGGCAAGGCGGGCCCGTTCGTCGGTCGCCTGGTTGACCAGGCCGGCCGCGTGCGCCAGGAACGCGACACACTCGGCGACGACGAGATCGCACGGATGGACTGGTTTGTGCAAGGCGTGTCGGGTACGCTGCCCAAACCCTGAGAGCGTGAGAGTCTTTCGACCCCCGTCGTACTTGCTCCCTCGCCCCTTTGGGGAGAGGGTTGGGGTGAGGGGCTGCGCCGGGCACAGTGGTGTTTCTCGGGCCCTCACCCCCACCCTCTCCCAGAGGGAGAGGGTGCCAATTCAAAAAACTCTCAGTCTCTGAGGCCTCGGTACCGACGCCACCACCTGTCCCGCTCTTTGACGCTGCACCCGGCTTCGACGATAATTACCGGTTTGTTGCTGCGGCGGCAACAGTGACAGCAGCACCTCCGGGCCCCGGCCACCCGCGACACGGGTCCACACATCGGCCACCCTCACCCGCAAGGACTGCCGCGCGAAAGCGTCACCCGTTTGCCCGCTGGACGCGCAGCCCTGTCCGAATGGCTCAGCCCCAGGCTCGATTCGCGTTGCCCCGCCGCGCGACCTGCCGCGAAGGCTGCCGTGCGGTGCAGGGCCAAGTCGTTCAACACGCTGACAGCGCCCACGACCGCGAACCGAAAGTCGCTCCAAGACCGCCCCCGCGAGGATCTGCATGACCGCCAAGAAGACCACCGTCAAGACCGCCAAACCTGCTGCGGCGCCTGCCAAGGCCGGCCTCAAGCCCGCTCGGGCCGATCAGCCCAACAAGAAGCTTGCCGCCAAACCGGTGCCGGTCAAGGCCCAAGCCAGGGCTGCGCCCGCCAGGCCGGGGAACAAGGGTGCGGCCAAGGCAGTTGAAGACCTCAAGGGCCAGAAGGGCGCCAAGGGCAAGCCGGGCCCGTTGGGCAAGAAGGAAAATGTGCGCGACGAAGACTTCGTCGATATCGAAGCCGACGTCGAAGCCGACGTCGAAAGCGATGTTGCCAATGAAAGCGAAAGCAAAGCCAAGGCCAAGCCGCTGCGCATGAAGGTCTCGCGCGCCAAGGAACGCGCGCTGATGCGCGAATTCGGCCTGGACGAAACGCAGCTCACCGAAGAAGAAGTCGCCAAGCGCCGCCAGGAGCTGAAGACGCTCATCAAGATGGGCAAGACCCGTGGTTTCCTGACGCACCAGGAGATCAACGACCACCTGCCCGAGAAGCTCGTCGAGGCCGAGATCCTCGAAGCCATCGTCTCGATGCTCAACGACATGGGCATCGCCGTCTACGAGCAGGCACCCGATGCGGCCACGCTGCTGATCGCCGGCGGTTCGACCGCGACATCGACCGACGAGGAGGCCGAGGAAGAGGCCGAGGCGGCGCTGTCGACCGTCGACTCCGAGTTCGGCCGCACCACCGACCCGGTGCGCATGTACATGCGCGAGATGGGCAC
>CADEDE010000072.1 GCA_902825995.1 uncultured Burkholderiales bacterium | reverse complement strand
CAGGGCTTCCATGATGATGCAGCCGATGAAGCCGGCACCCATCTGTAGCACGCGCGCGCCCTTGACCGCCCGCTGCGCGATCGCGCGTGCGTCCTTCAGCGTCCAGCAGGGGTGAACGCCAGCCGCGTGGATGCCGCGGATCGGCGGGCTGGCCGGGCTCGAGCCGGTGGCGATCAACAGCCGGTCGTAGCGCAAACGGCTGCCGTCATCGAGCGCGACCGTGCGTGCGGCGGTGTCCACGGCCTTGGCGCGCATGCCGCGCTTGACGACGATATTCAGCCTCTCGAAATGACCCGCGGCGTGGCGCAGCTGCGTACCCTCCTCGCCGACCTTGCCGATCAAGAGATACGGAATCGCCATGCGCGAATACGGCGCTTCGGGCTCGTCGCCGACGATCGTGATCTCGTCACGCGGCGCGTTCTTGCGGATCGTCTCGGCGGCGATCACGCCGGCCGGGCCGGCGCCGAGGATCAGGTGCTTCATGGGTGTGGGATCCTGTATCGCACCCTCTCCCAGAGGGAGAGGGGAAATACATCAAAGGCCGAGCCGGGATCGCGTCGCTGCCGTCAGGGTTCCATCGGCATTCCAGCCGCGCGCGGCGTAGTACTTGGGCAGCATCTCGGGCAGCTTGCTGGTCAGGCCCTTGGCCGGGCCGGTCTTGGCCGCTTCGTTGAGCAGGCGCGGCGGCAGGTTGTCGTCCTTGGCGGTGAAGCCGGCCCTGTTGTTGAAATCGCGCTCCATATTCCAGATGCGCTCGCCGATCAAGCTCAGGTTCTCGAGCGTGAACTCGGGCCCGCAGGCCGCAGCCACCTGCGGCGCCACGTCGGCCAGGCTCCAGGCAAAGCTGGTGAAGATGCAGATGCCGGCGGAGTCGAACGCCGCCGTCGCGTCCTGGAAGGCCTTGACCAGATCGGGCTTGCCCTCGGCCACCAGCGGGTTGGTCTTGACCGGGATGCCGAGCACCTCGGAGGCCACGGTGTAGCCGCGCAGGTGGCAGGCGCCGCGGTTGCTGGTGGCGTAGGCCAGGCCCATGCCCTGGATGCCGCGGCTGTCGTAGGCCGGAAACTCCTGGCCCTTGACGCTCATGCTCAGCTCGGGGTGGCCGTACTTGGCAGTCAGGCGCTTGCTGCCCTGACCGATCTCACGCCCGAAACCGACGCCATTGGCGGTCATGTCGGCCAGCTCGCACAGCGCCTTGGCCGAGCCGAAGGGCGATTCGAGGCCGAGCTGCTCCTTCGTCAATACGCCCATCTCGTAGAGCTCCATCACCGCGCCGATGGTGGCACCGAAGGTGATCGGATCCATGCCCTGCTCGTTGCAGATGCTATTGGCGTATTGCAGCGCTTCGAGGTCGTTGACGCCGTTGGCCGCACCGAGGGCCCAGGCGGCTTCGTATTCGAGGCCGCCGGTCGCGCCCCAATACTGCGGTTTGTTCTGGACCGAGAAGTGAGTCTGGTCGATCTTGCTGATGCGGCCGCAGGCGATGGTGCAGCCGAAGCAGGCCTGGTTGGTGACGAGTTGCGCCTTGCCGTCGCTCTTGCGCGGCGCGGCCATGGCCTCGGCGGAAATGTCCTTGGCGCCCTCGAACTGTACGTCGCGGTGGTTGCGCGTGGGCAAGGCGCCGATCTCGTTGATGACATTCATCAGCACCTGGGTGCCGAAGGTCGGCAGGCCCTGGCCCGTCACTGCGTTGTCGGCGAGGATTTTTTTCTTCTCGTAGGTGACCTTCATGAACTCCTTCGGGTTGGCCAGGTTGCCGACGCCCTGGGTGCCGCGCACCGCAATCGCCTTCAGGTTCTTGCTGCCCATCACCGCGCCCACACCCGAGCGGCCGGCGGCGCGGTGCAGGTCGTTGACGACGGCGGCGAACAACACCTGGTTCTCGCCCGCCTTGCCGATCGACGACACCCGGATCAGCGGATCCTGGTGCGTTTTCTTGATCGTCTCCTCGGTCTTCCATACGCTCTGGCCCCACAGCTGCGCGGCATCGCGCAACTCGGCCTTGTCGTCTTCGATGAAGAGATATACCGGCTTGGCCGATTTACCTTCGAAGATGACCATATCCCAGCCGGCCATCTTCAGCTCGGCGCCCCAATAGCCGCCCGAATTGCTGCACGCAATGGCGCCGGTCAGCGGGCCCTTGGTGACGACCGTATAGCGGCCTCCCGTGGAAGCCATCGTGCCGGTCAGCGGGCCGGTAGCCCAGATCAGTTTGTTGGCCGGCGACAGTGGATCGACCTTGGGGTCAACCTCCTGCACGATGTACTTGGTGGCCAGGCCGCGCGAGCCGAGGTAGGCGCGCGCCCAGTCCCTATTCAGCGGCTCCGATTTGACGGTGCCCTTGGTGAGATCGACGCGAAGGATTTTTCCTGCCCAGGACATGATGTGTTCTCCTCAAGCAGCGGGCTGATTGCCCAGTTTGTCGGCCCAGGCCTGCATCTTGTTCAGCCCGGTCCAGTTGGCATCGACATAGGTGATCGCGCCGGTCGGGCAAGCCGTGGCGCAGGCCGGGTCGCCGCCGCACAGGTCGCATTTCTGCACCTTGCCGGTTTCCTGCACATAGTTGATCGTGCCGAAGGGGCAGGCGATGGTGCAGACCTTGCAGCCGACGCAGGTGGCGTCATTCACCACCTTGGCCCCGGTCAGCTTGTCCAGCGTGATGGCTTCGACCGGGCAGGCATGCAGGCACCAGGCCTCGTCGCACTGGGTGCAGGTGTACGGCACCTTGCGTCCGGTGTGATGGAAGTCGAAGACCTTGATGCGCGACTTGGCGGGCGCGTAGGTGGCGTAGTTTTCGAAGGAGCACGCCATCTCGCACTGCAAGCAGCCGGTGCATTTTTCGGGGTTGATGTGGAGCGTCTTTTGCATGCCGGACTCCTTTGGCCAAGATTGCACGTTGCAATTTATGATTGCCGTTGCAGGGCTGATTGTTCGGTCGGTGCCTCCGCGCCGATTCAGGGTCAACCCTAGCCCCCGCGAAAATTCTCAGATTGAGACAGCGCTGGATGTCTGTATTGCAACCGCCAACCCCACGCCTTGCGGCGATCGAGCGCGCCCGGCGCGCGGTTCTGCTGCATGGCGAGCCAGGCGCCTGCGGCCCGATCGAAGCCTGGATCACGAACTCCTGGCAGCGTTGCCTGCAACGCGGTCAACGCGCACAAGACGCCGTCGGCTTTGACGTCGTCAGCGCCGCAGCCATGCGCCGGGCAACGTGCACCAGCCGGGCTCTGCACGCGGCGGCCGCGCCGGTGCTGACCGAGCTGTCGCGCGTGATCGCGCTGACGCGCTACTTTTCGATCCTCACTGACAGCCAGGGCATCGTCGTCGCCGTCGGCGGCAATCCCGACTTCGATCTGGCGCCGGTGCGGGCGATCGCCCGCGTTGGCGTCGATCTGTCCGAGCGCAGTGTCGGCACCACCGCGATCAGCGCCGCACTGACCGAGCTGCACCCGGTATGGCTGCACCGTGGCGAACATTTTTTCGAGGCCACCTCGATCTATAGCTGCGCCGGGGCGCCGATCTTCGGCCCGGACGGCGACTGCGCCGGGATGCTCGATCTGACCGGCGTGCAGGTCCAGGAACGGCCCGAACTGCGCCACCTGGCGGCGCAAATGGCCCAGCGCGTCGAACAGGCGCTGTTGCTCGCGGTGCCGCACCGGCGCTTGCTGCGGCTGCAGTGGCCCGGCACATCATCGGTCGCCGGCCCGGCACTGCTGGTCGTGGACGACGAAAGCCGCATCGCCGGCGCCAACCGCAGTGCCTGCGCGATGCTGGGCCTGCGTTACGACGCCGCAGCGGCCGGCTTTGGCGCACTCGAGGACGTTTTTGCCACCACGGCGGGCCGCCTGATGAGTCTGCTTCCCGGCCAGTTGCCGCTTCAGCTGCCGCTGTGGTCGGGTCTGCAGATACAGGTGGCCAGCTTGCACGACAGCAGCGGCGTGGTCGAACCGGCGCCGCTGCCGCGCCCGGCAGCGCGCTTGCGCGACGCCGAGACCGACCTGATCCGGCTGACTGTCGATGCCACGCGGGGCAATGTCGCCGAAGCGGCGCGCCAGCTCGGCATCAGCCGGGCGACGGTGTACCGGCGCATAAAACAGCGACCGCATCGCTGACCTGCCAACCGGCGGAACGCTGTCGGCCTGAGACAATCTCACTCGTGCCCTGCGTCCATCCCTTGCTCAACGCCGACCTGCACTGCCATTCCACGGTGTCCGACGGCACCCTCGAGCCCGAAGCGCTGGCCGCGCGCGCCAAGGCCGGTGGCGTCGAGTTGTGGGCCTTGACGGACCATGATGAAGTCAGCGGCCTGCAGCGCGCACGCGTCGCTGCGTCCAAACTCGGCCTGCCCTGGCTCAGCGGTTGCGAAATATCGGTCAGCTTTGCCGGCGTCACGGTGCACATCGTCGGCCTGGGCTTCGACGCCGACGATGCCGCGCTGCGCGCCGGCCTGGCACGCACCCGCGGCGGCCGCGAAGTGCGTGCGCACGAGATCGCCGCCGGCCTGGCGCAGGTCGGCATCCACGGCGCCTTCGAAGGTGCGCTGCCCTATGTCGGCAACCCGGAGCTGATCTCGCGCACGCACTTCGCGCGCTGCCTGGTCGAGCGCGGGGTTTGCAGCGATATGAGCGAAGTCTTTCGCCGCTACCTCACCGAAGGCAAGCCCGGCTACGTACCACACCGCTGGGCCGGGCTGGGCGATGCCGTGCGCTGGATCACCGCGGCCGGCGGCTTAGCCGTGATCGCGCACCCGGCGCGCTACAAGTTCACGCCGACCGAAGAGTACGCGCTGTTCTCCGAGTTCAAGGCCCACGGCGGGCGCGGCGTCGAGGTCGTCAGCGGCAGCCACAGTGCCACCGAAGCTGTGAAGTACGGCGCGATGGCGCTCGAGTTCGAATTGCTGGCCTCGCGCGGCAGCGATTTTCATTCACCCACCGAAAGCCGCACCGACCTGGGCGCCCTGCCCGACCTGCCCGGCACCTTGACACCCGTGTGGCAGGCTCTGGCCGAGCGCGTGCAATGGCCGCAGCCGTGGCCGGCGTGAACCCGGCGGGGGCCCACCCCGCCGCCGGCATCGCGCTGATCGTCGGCGCGGCAACCTGCTTCGCGCTGATGGACACCGCGGTCAGCGTGATTGGCGCCTTCGTCGCCATCGCGGTGGTGCTGTGGCTGCGCTATGCGATCCACGCACTGGTGATGGCGCTGTGGATTGGCGCTGCTGCCGGCAAGAGCTTTCGCACCGCCAACCCGCGCTTTCAGTTGCTGCGCGGCAGCCTGCTGCTGTTTTCGTCGGCGATGGCCTTCACCGCGCTGCGCCACATTCCAGTGGCCGAATTCACCGCCATCGTGATGCTGACGCCGCTGCTGGCGACACTGCTGGCCTGGCTGGTGCTGCACGAGCGCGTCTCGCTGCCGCGCTGGGCCCTGGTGCTGCTGGGCTTGGCCGGCGCGCTGGTGATGATGCGCCCGGGCTCGGGCCTGTTCGGCTGGGCCGCGCTGCTGCCGCTGGCGGCAGCCCTGTCCAACGCCAGTTTCCAGATCCTCACCAGCCGCTTCGCCGCACGCGAGGATCCGTTCACGACCAATTTCTACACCGGCGTCACCGGGGTCGCGCTGGCCAGCGTGCTGCTGTTGGCCAGCGGCGCTGATCTCGGCGATTCGCTGGCACAGATGCGCACGCCGCAGATGGCCTTGCTGCTCACGATCGGCACACTCGGCACCGCCGGCCACCTGCTGTTGATCATGGCCTTCGGCAAGGCGCCGGCCTCGACCCTGATGCCTTTCCAGTACACGCAGATCGGCGTCGCGGCCCTCGCCGGCGCGCTGTTCCTGGGCAAGCTGCCCGATGCCTGGAGCTGGCTGGGCATGGCCCTGATAACCGGGGCCGGCGCCGCGAGTGCCTGGCTCACGGTGCGCGAGGCCGCAGCACGGCAGCAGCCGGTGACGGCGCTGGCGGCGGATACGGTAGTCGACTGAAATGTCCGCCCCCACGCTCGCTTCGCTCGCTGCCCCCCGAGGGGGCGCTCCGTCGGCTCGGGAGCGGCCCAGCGCCGACTGACGTGTCGCAATATTTTGAAGTCCACCCCGACAACCCGCAGCCGCGCCTGTTGAAGCAGGCTGCGCAGATCCTGCACAGCGGCGGCATCGCGGCGATTCCCACCGATTCGAGCTATGCGCTGGTCTGCCATCTCGACGACAAGGCCGCCGCGGAAAACCTGCGCCGCATCCGCGGTGTCGATGACAAGCACCACCTGACGCTGTTGTGCCGCGACCTGAGCGAGCTGGCCAGTTATGCCCGCGTCGATAACCGCCAATACCGGCTGCTCAAGCTCGGCACGCCGGGCGCCTTCACCTTCATCCTCGAAGCGACGAAGGAAGTACCGCGCCGCTTGAGCCACCCCGCGCGCCGCACCATCGGCCTGCGCGTGCCCGAGCACCGCGTCGCGCAGGCGCTGCTGTCATTGCTCGGCCAGCCGCTGCTGGCGACCACGCTGATCGCGCCCGGCGACAGCCAGCCGATGAACGACCCGCAGGCCATTCGCGAGCGTTTTCAGAAATCGCTGCAGGCCGTCGTCGATGCCGGCGCTTGCCCGATGCAGCCGACCACCGTGATCGACCTCAGCGCCGACGAGCCGGTGCTCATGCGCCTGGGTCGCGGCGACCCGACGCTGCTGGGCTTGCAGCCGCACGGCTGAGCCCGAATCCGCTCGGGCTGAGCTGGTCGAAGCCCTGTATCCCGCGTGGATCAAACCGCCGCGGTCACCACGATCTCGATCTTCCATTGCGGCTTGGCCAGCGCTGCCTGCACGGTGGCGCGCGGCGGCGTGTGGCCGGGCACGACCCAGGCTTCCCAGACCGCATTCATGGCCGCGAAATCGGCCAGGTCGGTGAGAAAGATCTGCGCGCGCAGGATTTTCGATTTGTCGCTGCCGCCGCGCGCCAGCAGGGCATCGATCGCCGCCAAGACCTGGCGCGTCTGGCCTCCGACATCTTGCGTCGCATCCCCGGCAACCTGGCCGGCAAGGTAGGCGACACCGTTGTGCACGGCCATTTCCGACATGCGCGGGCCGACGTCGAAGCGTTGAAGGGGGGTCATTGGAGCCCCTCGATCAATGGGGACATCGACCGATCCCCCGCGGGAATACGGGCCGGCTTGGGAGCGGCCCGACGCTCGGCCCGCTCTGGGCAGGTTGACACTGGATATCTCATCGGTGGTGCCCTTTGTGTTTGGGGGTTGACGCGTGCGGCGCCGGGTTTGGCGCTGGTTTTGCGCTTGCCTGCCCGAGTTTCGATTCGGTGCCGGCGAGCAGCTTGCGAAGATTGCCCTCGTGGCGCCACACCAGCAACAGGCTCATCGCCACGATGGCCAAGGCATAGGCGTCGGCGTCCCAGATCAGCAACTGGTAGAAGGGCGCGAAGACCGCCGCCGCCAACGAGGCCAGCGACGAGTAGCGGAAGAACAGTGCCACGATCAGCCAGGTGGCCAGGGTGGCCGCACCGAGCCAGGGATTGAAGGCCATCAAGACGCCGGCCGCCGTGGCCACGCCCTTGCCGCCCTTGAACTTGAAAAAGACCGGCCACAGGTGGCCGAGAAATGCCGCCAGGCCGACCGCGGCCACGGTGCTCGCGCCAAAACCGAAACGGGGCGCAAGCAGCAGCGCGGCGATCACCGGCACATAGCCCTTCAGCGCATCCAGCGTCAGGGTCAGCACCGCGGCGCTCTTCTTGCCGGTGCGCAGCACATTCGTCGCGCCCGGGTTGCCCGAGCCGTAGCTGCGCGGATCGGCCAGGCCCATCGCCCGGCTGACGATCACCGCGAACGACAGCGAGCCGATGCAGTACGCCAACACCACCGCCGCCACATTCCAGCCCCACGCCATCTTTCGCCCTCACCGAATCGGAATGCCCGCACTTTACGCGCGACTCCGGCGGGTTCGCATTCGTTCGAAAAAGTACGCAAGTCCGTGAATGGCCAAAGGGCGAAGACGACTGCCTACTTGGGTGCTTGGGTGCTTGGCCCGAGGCGGGATGCCTGCCGGGGTGAATTGCGTACCCGCAGCCTGAACCCCGGCGGCTCCGCGCCCGGCGCCTTGCGTGCGCAGACTGTCGAGCCCGCATGCCTGCTCGCTGGAAAACCATCCGAATCAAACGGCCAGCGCGCAGTCCACCGGCGTCGCACCCAGGATCTCGGTCAGCACCTTCGGCTCGATGCCGACCAGGAAGCCGCGCCGCCCGCCGTTGATGCAAATGCGCGGCAGCGCCAGCACGCTGGCCTGCACATAGACCGGCACGCCTTCGCGCTTGAAGCCGAAGGGCGAGGTGCCCCCGAGCTGGTAGCCGCTGTGGCGCTGCGCAACTTCGGCGCTGCACGGCTCGACGCTCTTGCAGCCGATCGCGCGCGCCAGGTTCTTGGTGCTCACCTGGCGGTCGCCGTGCATCAGCACGATGAGCGGCCTGGCCCGCTCGTCCTGCATCACCAGGGTCTTGATGACCGCATGTTCGTCGACGCCCAGCGCGCGCGCCGATTCGGCGGTGCCGCCGTGTTCGACATAGGCGTAGGGATGTTCGGAGAAGGCAGTGGCGTGGTGGCGCAGCCAGGCGGTGGCCGGCGTTTCGCTGACATGTTGGCCCAGTTTCATTGAGCCGGGTCGCGCGCTTCCCAGCGAATCTTGTCGATCGCCGCCAGCAACTCGGGCGTGAGCGTGGTGCCCCAGGCATCGAGACATTCATCGAGTTGCGCCAGGCTGGTCACGCCGATGATCGTGCTGGCGACGCGCCAGTTGGTAAAGCAGAAGGCCAGCGCCATCTGCGTCGGCGCGAGGCCATGTTCGCGCGCCAGCGCGTTGTAGCGCCGCGCGGTGGCGAGCGATTCGGGCCGGCCCCAGCGCTGCTGTTTCATGCGCTCGAACAGCGCCATACGGCCGCGACTGCTCGGGTCGGTGAAACCACGAACGTCGTATTTTCCGGTCAGCAGGCCAAAGCCGAGCGGCGAATAGGCCAGCAGGCCGACGCCACTGCGGTGCAGGGCTTCGTCCAGGCCGTTATCGACCGTGCGGTTGATCAGGCCATACGGGTTTTGCACGCTGGCCACGCGCGGCAGACCCTGCTGTTCGGCGACACGAACGAATTCAGCCAGGCCCCAGGGCGTTTCGTTGGACAGGCCGATCGCGCGCACCTTGCCGGCCCGGAGCAGCTTGGCGAAGGCTTCGAGCTGGTCATGCACGGGGGTGTATGGCGCATCCTTGGCCGGATCGAAATACAGCGCGCCGAAGGACGGTGCATTGCGGTTCGGCCAATGCAGTTGGTACAGGTCGATGACCTCGGTTTGCAGGCGCCGCAGGCTGTCGTTGCAGGCCTGCTCGATGGCCGCCGGCGTGACATCGTCCGCCCCGCCGCGCACCCAATCCAGGCCGCGCGCCGGACCGGCCACCTTGGTCGCCAGGACCACCTTGGCGCGCACGCCGGGGCGCGCTGCAAACCAATCGCCGAGAATGGTTTCGGTGCGGCCGTAGGTCTCGCCGCGCGGCGGCACCGGATACATCTCGGCGCTATCGATAAAGGCGACGCCGCGCTCGACAGCGCGGTCGAGGATGGCGTGCGCATCGGCCTCGGTAACCTGCTCGCCGAAGGTCATGGTGCCCAGGCCGATGCGGGTCACTTGCAAAGGGCTGGCGCCGAGCCGGATCGTTTGCATGGGACGTCTTTCGCGCAGAAGATGAGGCACAGTTTGCACCACCCCGGAAATCCCTTGAAGGCCTGCCCATGATCCTGATCGTCGGAGCCACCGGCCAACTCGGCCGCGCCACCGCGCTGCAATTGCTGGCCCAGGGCCACGCGGTGCGCGTGCTGGTGCGCGAGCGAGCGCGCGCGGTCGATCTGCAAAAGGCCGGCGCCGAAATCTTCATCGGCGATCTAACCGACGCGCGCTCGCTCGAACTCGCCTGCAAGGGCGCGGAGCGGGTCTTCGCCTGCGCGCATTCGATGCTCGGCCGCGGCCGCTATGCCAGCGCGCAGGTCGATCACGTGGGCCACAGCGCCCTGCTGGCGGCGGCCCGCGACGCCAAGGTCGAGCACTTCGTCTATACCTCAGTGATGGGTGCGCGCGCGGACCACCCGATCGATTTCTTCCGCAGCAAGTTCGAGATCGAAGCGGCGGTAAGAAGCAGCGGCATGGGCTATACGATCCTGCGCCCTGCGGCCTTCATGGAACAGCATGTACACCGCCTCAACGGCCAGCTGCTGCTGGAGCGCGGCTTCACGGTGATCATCGGCGCGGGCACCAAGCCGCGCAATTTCGTCGCCGTGCGCGATGTCGCGCCCTTCGCCGTGATCGCGCTGGCGCAAGACGACCTGAACGGGCGCACGCTCGAGATCGGCGGCCCCGACAACCTCAGCAACAACGAAATCGCGGCGATGTACGCGGTGCGCGCGCGCAAGGGCCGCATTCAGCATGTCTCGGTGCGGGCGACGAAGATCGTCGCCTCGATGCTGCGGCCGGTCCACGAAGGCCTGGCCCGCGCGCTCGACATCGCCTGCGTGCCCGACCACGAAATGCGCGAGAGCTGGGATTCGCACCAATTGATGGGCGAATTTCCGCGCCAGTTGACCAGCGTCGATGCATTCATCGACCAGCGCGTGGCCGAATGGCGGCGCGCCCGGCGCGTCGCGTCACGCTGAGCCAATCGACCTGGCCTGCGCACGCGCCTCCTCCTGCAAACGCAGCACACGCCGCTGCACCTTGCCGGTGGTCGTCATCGGCAGCGCGTCGATGAACTCAATCTCTTTGGGATACTCGTAGGGCGCGAGGCGGCCGCGTACATGCTGCTGCAAAGCTTCGATCAGCGCGTTATCGCCGACGAAGCCCGGCGCGAGCACGACGTAGGCCTTGACCACCGCACCGCGTTCGGCGTCGGGCTTGGGCACCACCGCGGCATTGGCCACCGCGGCGTGCTTGACCAGGCAGTTCTCGACCTCGCTCGGGCCGATCCTGTAGCCGGCGGCCTTGAACATGTCGTCGCTGCGGCCCTGGTACCAGAGGTAGCCGTCGGCATCCATCAGCGCCGTGTCGCCAGTGCGGCACCAGCTGTTGTCGGGGTCGCCGGTGAATTTGGCGCGCGTGGCGGCGTCGTTGCGCCAATAGCCGAGAAAGAACACCGGGTCGGGGTCACCGTGGCGATCGCGCCGGTGCAGCGCCACATCGCCCGGCGTACCACGCGGCACTTCGCGGCCGGCGTCGTCGAGCACAGCAATGCGGTGGCCCGGGTAGGGCCGGCCCATGCTGCCGGGGCGCGCCGGCCAGCCCGCGTGTGTGCGACCGTCGATGCCGACATACGAGGCGCAATTGCCGACGATGTAATTGATCTCGGTCTGGCCGAACATCTCGTTGACGCCGACGCCGAGCGCATCGCGGCAATAGGCGAAGACCGCATCGCCGACGGCTTCGCCGGCACTCATGATCGCGCGCAACTTCAGGCCGGGGTAGTGCTGTCGCGGCGCGGGCACGGCCTTCATCATCGCCTTCAACGCGGTCGGGAACAGGAAGCTGTGGGTGACGCTGTGGCGCTGCATCGACTCGAAAGCGCGCTCGGGCGCGAAGCGGCCTTGCACGCCGAGGATGGTTTGGCCGAAATACAGCGTGGGCAAAAGCGCGTCCATCAGGCCGCCGGTCCAGGCCCAGTCGGCGGGGGACCAGAACACGCTGCGCATGTTCTGGTTCCCTGCGGGCGCATCGACACCCCCCATTCCCCGCTCCCCCTGCCCCAGGGCAGGGGGCCTGATGTGCGAAAACCAGTTCTGGCTGGCGACAAAGCCGCTCAGGTTGCCGATCAGCGCGCGCTGCGGGATCAGCGCGCCTTTCGCTGGGCCGGTGGTGCCGCTGGTATAGATCAGTACGGCGGGGTCGTCGGCGAGCGTGCGTGCGGGCTCGACCGGTGCGTGTACCGAACCCATCTCGGTGGCCCAATCGCTATCGCCGCGGCCCTGCGCCTGGCCGACGGCGACGAGGTGGCGCAGCGCTTCGCACTCGCCGCGCACCGCGAGCAGGTTCTCGATGGCACTTTCATCCACGATGGCCACCACCGCGGCACTGTCGCGCAGGCGAAAAGCCAGCGCCTGCGGCCCGAACAACATCGACAGCGGCATCGCCACCGCGCCCAGCGCGCTCACCGCCATGTGCGCCACCGCGGTCTCGAAACGCTGCGGCATGACGATGGCCACGCGGTCGCCGCGACGCACGCCGCGAGCGGTCAATGCGGCGGCGATGCGCAGCGCGGCGCCATGCAGAGCGGCATACGTGAAGCGCTCGACCGCGCCACGCTCGCTCTCGCAAACCAGCGCAGTGGCTCGCGGCGTTTCACGCGCCCAACGCGCGCAGCAGACCTCGAAGAAATTGAACTCGCGCGGCACCCGCCAGCGAAAGCCGCGGTAGATCGCGTCGTAGGCGTGCGGGGCAGCGCGCAAGTTCAAGCCTCCCCAAACTTCGCCAGCCGCTCACCCGTGACGCGGCAGATGCGCCAGTCGTGCATCACCGTGGCGCCGAACCTTTCATAAAAGCCGATCGCATTCACATTCCAGTCCAGCACGCTCCACTCGAAGCGCCCGCAGCCGCGCTCGGCCGCCAGGTGCGCCAGATGTTCGAGCAGGGCCTTGCCCAGACCGCTGCCACGATGGACGGGGCGCACGTACAGGTCTTCCAGGTACAGGCCGGGCTTGGCGAGGAAGGTCGAAAAGTTGCTGAAGAAAAGCGCGAAGGCCACCACCTCGCCATCGACTTCGCCGACCACGCATTCGGCCGCCGGCTTGTCGCCAAAGAGTTGCGGCGCGAGCTTTTCCGGCGTGGTTTCGACCAAGTGCGCGAGCTGCTCGAATTCGGCCAACTCGCGTATCAACGCGACGATGGCGCCGGTGTCTTGCGGCTCGGCCGCACGCAACTTGTGGGGTTTCATGCAACCGATTCTGTCACCGCCGCCGCGCTGGCCTACAGTGCGGGGCATGACGGCACCCTACGCACCGCAACGCGCGGCCACGGCCCGCCAGGTGCCGGCCCGCGGCCTCTCCTACCACCTCGAAACCTGGGGCGACGCCAGCCTCGCCACGCCCGACAGGCCGCTCTTGCTGCTGCTGCACGGCTGGATGGATGTGGGCGCGTCGTTCCAGTTCATGGTCGATGCGATGGCGGCGCAGGAAGGCGCGGCGCGCTGGATCGCCGCGCCCGATTGGCGCGGCTTCGGCCGCACCAGCGCGAGCGGCAGCGACAGCTATTGGTTCCCCGATTACCTGGGCGACCTGGATGCGCTGATCGAAGCACTCTCGCCCACGCAGCCGATCGACCTGCTCGGCCACAGCATGGGCGGCAATGTGGTGATGGGCTATGCCGGCGTGCGCCCCGAGCGGGTGCGCAAACTCGTCAACCTCGAAGGCTTCGGCCTGCCGGCCACGCAGCCGGCGCAGGCACCCAGGCGCTTGCGCCAATGGCTCGACGAGTTGAAGGCGCCGGCCGAATTCCGGCTCTATGCGAGTGCCGATGCGGTGGCCGCGCGCCTGATGCAAACCAACCCGCGCCTGGCGCCGAACAAGGCAGCCTGGCTGGCCACGCGCTGGGCCGCGCCGCGGGCCGACGGTCAATGGGCGTTGCTCGCCGACGGCGCGCACAAGCGCGTCAACCCGGCGCTGTACCAGGCCGATGAAAGCATCGCCACCTGGGCCGCGATCGGCGCGCCGCTGCTGTGGATCGAGGGCAGCGAGACCGATATCGCGAAGTACTGGGGCGCGCGCTACAGCCACGCCGAATTCGAGGCGCGGCTGGCGCATGTGGCGCAGGTCGAATCCGAAATCCTGGCCGATTGCGGCCACATGCTGCACCACGACCAGCCTGAGGCGCTGGCAGCGCGGCTGCTGCGCTTTCTGGGCTGATTCCGCCCCCACGCTCGCTTCGCTCGCTGCCCCCAAGGGGCATAAGCGCTAACTTAGTATGACTCATCCTGCTAT
>CADEDE010000071.1 GCA_902825995.1 uncultured Burkholderiales bacterium | reverse complement strand
ACCTCCCGTGCCATCAGCTCTCAGGGACTTCCCTTCTGCCGCCCAGACTCCTAGCCCGCGCCGGGCCGCCCCTCCGGGTTCCTGGGGGCGACGCCGCAGGCGTCTTGGGGGGTCACCAGGGCCCTTCAGTTCGCGTGGCCAACGCCCGCCAACGGCTCGGGGCGCACGCGCAGCGCCCACAGCACACCGGCCACCAGCAGCGCGATGCCGGCCAGGGTCAGCGGCCCGGGCAGCTGCCCGCGCAGCATGAAGGCGTAGGCCAGCGCGGCGAGGGTCTCGAAGACGATCAACTGCCCGACCAGCGAGGTCGGCAGGCGCTGGCTGGCTTCGTTCCAGCACAGGGTGCCGAACCATGACGCGAGCAGGCCGATCGAGAACATCAGGCCGACGAACAAGATCGGCGTCGGGCCGAAAGGCGGCGCAAATTCGCTCGCGGTGTTCGCGCTCCAGACCCAGAACAGGCCAAAGCCGAGCGCCGCCAGCGGCAGCGTGGCCAGGCCCTGCGCAGTCGCCCAGGCGCGGGGGCTGCGCCCGGCATGCGCGCGCAACCAATCGGCATTGCGGATCGGGTACCAGGTCCAGCAGGCGACGGCCGCGATCGCGAGCGCGGCACCAACCGCGTAGCGCCCGAGCTCGGCCTCGCGGTCGGTGCGCAATGCCGCGAGCTCGACCTGGTTGACGCAGCCGATGCCGGCCGCGATCAACAGCAGCGAAGGCGCCAGGCGCCGCCAAGGCAGGCGGCCGTCGCGCCGCGCGTCGCGCAGGTTCGAGGCGATCGCGATCACCACCGGCAGCGTACCGATGATCATCGTCGGCAGCGGCCCGCCGGCGCGCTGGATCGCCGCCGCCAGGCACAGGTAGTACAGCAGGTTGCCGACAACGCTCAACTTGAAGGCTTCGAGCCAGTCCTTGCGCGTCAGCTCGAAGAGGCGGGTGCGGTCGAGCCAGGCCAGCGGCAAGGCGATCAGGCCAAAGGCCAGGTAGCGCGCGCACGATAGCAACAGCGCCGGGTAGGCCGGCAACAGCAGCGGCGCGACGAAGACCAGGCCCCACACCAGGCCGGCGGCAAGGGCGAACAGGGTGCCGATCCACATCCGGCAAGCCTAACCGGCGCCGGGCCCCGCCCGATGCGCAAGGGTGCGGCATGGCGACACAATGCGGGCCATCGCGGCCGCCGCAACCGGCCCAGCGCCATGATTGCCAAAAACCACCTGCTAGCCCTCGACCAGGGCACCTCCAGTTCACGCGCGATCGTCTTCCACCGCGACGGCCACATCGTGTCGATGGCGCAGCGCGAGTTCCGCCAAATCTTTCCACAGCCGGGCTGGGTCGAGCACGATGCCGACGAGATCTGGGCCTCGCAGCAGGCGGTCGCGCTCGAGGCCCTGTTCAAGGCGCAATTGAACGCCAGCGATATCGCCGCCATCGGCATCGCCAATCAGCGCGAGACCACCGTGCTGTGGCACCGCCGAACGGGGGAGCCGATCGCCAACGCCATCGTCTGGCAGGACCGGCGCACCGAGCCCCTGTGCCGGCAACTGCGCGAGGCCGGCCTGGGCGAGACGGTGCGGCGCAGCACCGGCCTGGTGATCGACCCCTACTTCTCGGGCACCAAGATCCGCTGGCTGCTCGACCACGTACCGGGTGCGCACCTTGCCGCAGCCCGGGGCGAGCTGGCCTTCGGCACCATCGACAGCTGGCTGCTGTGGAAGCTGACCGGCGGCCAGGTGCATGCCACCGACGTGAGCAACGCCTCGCGCACGATGCTCTTCGACATCCGCCGCAACGTGTGGGACCATGAACTGCTGAAGGCGCTGCACGTGCCCGACAGCGTGCTGCCCCAGGTCTTCCCGTCGAGTCATGTGTTCGGCGCAACCGACCCGGCCTTGTTCGGCGCCGCGATCCCGATCGCCGGCATGGCCGGCGACCAGCAGAGCGCGCTGTTCGGCCAGGCCTGCTTCAGGGCCGGGCTGGCAAAGAACACCTATGGCACCGGCTGCTTCCTGCTGATGCACACCGGCGAGCGCTTTGACACCAGCCTCAACGGCCTGATCGCGACCGCCGCTGCGCAACCGACCTCGACGCCCGGGTACGCGCTCGAAGGCAGCGTCTTCATCGGCGGCGCGGTCGTGCAATGGCTGCGCGACGGCCTCAACGCCATCAAGACTTCGGGCCAGGTGCAGGCCCTGGCCGAGAGCGTGCCCGATGCCGGTGGCGTGATCTTCGTGCCGGCCTTCACTGGCCTGGGTGCGCCGTACTGGAAGGCCGACGCGCGCGGCGCCATCGTCGGCCTGTCGCGCGGCAGCACGGCAGCGCACATCGCGCGCGCGGCACTGGAGAGCATCGCCTTCCAGAGTGCAGCCCTGCTCGCGGCCATGAGCCGCGATGCCGTGGCGGCCGGGGCGGCAGCGGTGACCGAGCTGCGCGTCGATGGCGGTGCCTGCGTGAACAACCTGCTGATGCAATTCCAGGCCGACCTGCTCGACATCCCGGTGCTGCGGCCCAAGGTCATCGAAACCACGGCCCTCGGCGCGGCCTATCTCGCCGGGCTGGCGGTGGGCACCTACCAGAGCCTCGACGAGCTGGCGGCGCAGTGGCAGGTCGAACGCCGCTTCGTGCCGACGATGGCGCGCGAACGCGCGGCCGGGCTGATGGCCGACTGGGAGCGCGCGGTGCGGCAGACCGTGGCGGCGTGATGGTCCCGATGAGCATCGATTTCGTGTTCTGGCTCAGCGCCGCGATCTTCCTTGTCGCCGTGCTCTATTCGTCGGTCGGCCATGCCGGCGCATCGGGCTATATCGCGCTGATGTCGCTCGCGGGCCTGGCGCCCGAGGTCATCAAGCCGACGGCGCTCGCGCTGAATATTCTGGTGGCCGGCATCGCCAGCGGGCACTTCCTGCGCGCCGGCCATTTCGCCTGGCGCACATTCTGGCCATTTGCCGTGCTGGCCGTGCCGATGGCCTTTGTCGGCGGCCATCTGTCGCTGCCGGCACAGCTTTTCAAGCTGCTGCTGGGCATGGTGCTGCTGGTGGCTGCGGCGCGTTTCGTGATGCGTTCGCGCGAAGACCCGGTCGCCAGCGAGCCGCCGATCGCCCCTGCGCTGGCAACCGGCGCCGCGATCGGCCTGCTGTCGGGCCTGACGGGTACGGGTGGCGGAATTTTTCTCACGCCGCTGTTGCTGCAACTGCGCTGGGCCCAGGCCAAGCGGGCGGCAGCCACGTCGGCGCTGTTCATCCTGCTCAACTCGGCGGCCGGCCTGGCCGGCAATATCGCCAGTACGAAGCAGTTGCCGGCCGACATCGTGCCGCTGCTGGCCGCCGCGGCCGGTGGCGGCTTCGTCGGCGCCTACCTCGGCAGCCAGCGCTTTGCCCCGACGATGATCAAGCGCTTTCTGGCGGCGGTATTGCTGATCGCCGGTTTGAAGCTGATCTTCACCTGAACCCGGCGCATCATGGCGCGCTGCTGACCGAACTGGATGCCCGTCAACCCTCGACCAGGAGATTGCCGACATGAGCCCACCGATCGCCTCGCTGCACAAGCTGAACTTCGTGCCCCGCCCCGCCGAGCACTGGCCCGCCAACCCGGCCACGGCCGCGCGCTTCGATGCCAGCCGCGCCGCGCTGGGCGAGGCCCTGGGCCTGAGCAAACTCGGCGTCAATGTCACCGCCGTCAAACCCGGCAAGGCGGCCTACCCCTTTCACAGCCACCGCGCCAATGACGAGCTGTTCCTCGTCCTGGCCGGCAGCGGCGAATTGCGCCTGGGCGCGCAGCGCCACACCGTGAAGGAAGGCGATCTGATCGGCTGCCCGGCCGGCGATGCGAGCAGCGCGCACCAGCTCGTCAATACCGGCGCGAGCGAGCTGCGCTACCTGGCCGTGAGCTCGCAGATCGACCCCGAAATCTGCGAGTACCCCGACTCCGGCAAGATCGGCGCCTACTGCGGCAGCGACGATAAGGGCCTGATGCACCTGAGCCGGCGCGCCGACGCCGCTGATTACTGGGACGGCGAATAAGGCAGGCGCGTCACCTGCGCGGCGTTCGGTAGCGCCACCAGGGCAGCGCCTGGGTCAGCGCCAGCACGCTGCCGGCGCCGGCGTGCGGCGTGCAGCCGGGCAATGAGGCCAGCGCCGCGCGCCAGGCCTGCCCCGCCAGCAACTCGCGCAAGCGCTGCACCGCCGCGCGCTCCAGCGCCTCCTTGCGGCACAGCAGGTAATAGTCCTCTTCGATCAAGGGCACGAAGGCCAGGCTGAATTGCGCGGCGGCGGCTTCGATGCCGATGCCCGCATCGGCCACGCTGCTGGCCACCGCGGCGGCCACCGCCACATGCGTGTCCTCGCAGGGCCCGTGAAATCCGGCGATGGCATCAAACACGATGCCGGCCTGCGCGAGCAAATGCTCGCTGAGCAATCGCGTGCCCGAACCCGGCTGCCGATTGACGAAGCGCAGGCCCGGCCGCGCCAGATCGGCTACGCCGTGCAGCGCGCGCGGATTGCCCTGCGCGAGCATCAAGCCCTGTTGCCGACGGTGGCTGGCGATCAGCTTGTGGCGGCCCGGCTTGAGCAGATGCTTGAGCGCGCGCGCAAAGCCCGGTTGCTTGCCCGCACCGAGAGCCGGCACATGAAAGCCGGCGACATCGCAGCGGCCCTGCGCGAGCGCCTGCAAGGCATCGCTGCTGCCGGCAAAGCGCAGGTCGATATGCAGGCCGTGCGCATCGGCGTGATCGCGCAACAGCGGCAGCGCCAGGTCGTGGCTGGCATAGACGGTGAGCGCCTCGTGCGCGGCGTCGAAGGCCAGGCTCAGCACGCGCTCCAGCTCGCTGCGCAGGGCCTCGATATGCGGCGCCAGCCGCGTGCGCGCGCGCGTCTCGGCCCACAACAGTCGTTCGGCCAGCGGCGTCAGCAGGGCCGGCTGGCCCTTGGCCCAGACCACCAGCGGCGCACCGAGCACCGACTCCCAATGCTTCAGCGCGCCCCAGGTGTGGCGGTAGGAGTTGCCCAGCGCGCGCGCCGCGGCACTGATCGAGCCGCTGTCGCGCAGGGTGCGTAAAAGGTCGATCAAGGGGTTGGCCAGCGCGGCGCCACGCTGATCGGCGGGCGCGGCGTCGAAGCGGTATTCGAGGTGGATGCCGCGGCGGCGGGGCGTCATGGGGCAGGACTATGCAACGAGATTTCGATGTCAGCGCACAGTCAGACTGGCCGCGGTCACCGACGACTCCGAGCTAAAGGTCGATAGACATTGGACTTTTGAAAGGGATGGCCGGCTCACGTCGGCGCAGCTCGTCCAACATTGCTCGCACGAATCTTTGGCCGCTTCGAAGTGCAACTTCATCGGGCTGCCGTTCAATATCGACCACGGCATGAAGGCAGGGCGACGAGAGGACACTCGCCAAATACCTTCGACAACTGGCTACCGCAGGGCAGGCGGTGCCGCAGCCGATCGTCCTGTCCAATGGCTACGACGAGTCCTGGTTTGCAAACGTACTGCCACCGGCCGGCTGAATTCGGCTGCCGCTTCGTTCAGCGCGCTGCTTCGCTCGCCGACAGTGGTGGCGGCTGCTGCTTGTAGATCGCCTGCGCCATCGCCAGCAGGCGCTCCTTGGGCAGCGCGCCCACCAGCGCGTAGCCCGCGCCGGCCTCGACCCAGTAGAACTGGCCCAGCTCGCCTTGCTGGCGGTAGCTGAAGGCCGTGGGCGCACCGGCGTCGGGTTTGCGCAGATAGACCGTGACGCGCTGCTTCGGGCTGGCGGGGCCGGTGCTTTCGTACATCAGTTGCGCGCTCTTGCCGGTGGCGTCGGGCAAGAGGCGCCCGCCGACGAGCTCGAAGCCCTCGTCGCGCAGATCGAAGAGCTTGACCGGGATATCGATGCGCCGCGTGAGCCAGCGCGCGAGGTGTTCTTCCTGGGCCTTGACTTCGACCGCGTGCCGCGGCTCGGGCACATACACGCTGTGCGCCAGCGCGGCGCGCTGCACCCAGCCCGCGGGCGAGCCGGCCTGCGCGCCGGCCAGCGTGGCGGCGAGCTGTTTGCCCTGCCATTGCCACATGCCGCCGGCGCCGATCAGGCTGCCGGCCAGCAGCAGGCCGGCGGCCACGGCGGCCTGGGTCCAGCGCGGCTGGCTGCTGTGTTGCCAGACCCTGTGGACCAAGGCCGGCGGCAGCGGCTCGCCCAGCACCGGGTCGAAGCGCGCGCGCAGGGCGTCGCGGTCGGCGGCCCAGAGGCGCGCGCGCGCGGCCAGTTCGGGCTGCTCGCGCAGGCGGGCGTCGAGCCTGGCGCGGCGCTCGGCGTCGAGCTCGTGGTCGAGCCAGGCGCTGAGATCGGTATCGGTAAATTCGTCGGGGCGGGACATGCGGGTTCCTTGGGCGGCGCTAGCGCATTGGCCTAAATCACGCGGCGCAAGTCGGGTCTGTTGCCGCTGTGCGCGCTAACGGTCGCGGCATTGCCATCGAGCCATTCGCGCATCGCCACGCGTGCGCGGCTGACGCGCGACATCACGGTGCCGGCGGGCACTTGCAGCACGTCGGCGGCTTCGGCATAGGTGAGCTGCTCGACCAGCACCAGCACCAGGGCGCTGCGCTGCTCGAATGTGAGGCGGTTCAGCGCGGCGTTGAGATCCAGGCGCAGGCCGGCGTCGCCGCCGAGCGGCCGCAGGGCATCCAGCGCCGCGGTCACCCGCTCGGGTGGCAGCACATCCAGGCGGCGGTTGCGGCGCAGCGTATCGAGATGCGCGTTGTGGGCGATCGACAAGAGCCAGAGCACGATATCGCGCCGCGGGTCGAACTGGCGCCAGTGGTCGAGCGCGCGTTCGAGCGCGCTCTGTACCAGGTCGTCGGCATTCTGCGCATCGAAGACCAGCGAACGCGCATAGCGCCGCAGCCGCGGTATGGCGGCGAGCAGTTGCTGGCGGAAGGCGGGCGGGGCGTTCATCGACATTCACAAAGGCTTACGCGGGATGTGGCGGGATCATTCCCGTGCCGGGTGCGAATGGCGTGAACTATGGGTGGTTTGGCAAAGCCCGAACGGGCGCGACAAGCTTTGGCGTCCTTGTAACGCCGGGTTCCTGTGCGGTCACGCTGTGCCAGTGTGGCGCTGCTGCGCCGTGACATAGCGCACACGGGAAAAGCCCCGTCATTCCGGCACAAAAGCTGCAATTGCCTTCGCGTGTGTGCGCCGTTTTGGGCGCCGAAACCGAAAGCTGCTGTCGATGAGCCCTCGCCCGTTTGCCCACCGCCCTGCGGCGCCGCGCTGCCGCGGCGGCGCGTCCTCGCTGCTGCGCCTGTCGTCGGCGGCGGCCAGCCGCTGGCCTTCAGCGACCGCGCTGACCGACTGGGCCGGGCGGCTGGCCCAGGCCGGCGACGCTGTGCCGACACCGATGGTCGCGCCGGCGCCCGACGCCGGCTCGAAGTGGTTCACCCGCCTGCTGCCGACAGCGGCCCGAGCCTGATCCTGGAGATTCGAAATGTCGATCCAACTTGCCCCGAACACCGCGCCCGCACGCGCTGGCAGCCGCCCGGTCGCCGCACGGCCTGCACCGCCCACGGTGCCGCGCATCCTGCAATCGGCCCGTGCGCCGGCGCAGCTGAGCTTCTTTTTCAAGCGATAGATGACCGCCCTGGCGGGCCCTGCGGATTTCGGACCGGTTGACGTCCAAGGGGAGCGGGCGTTGCGGGCGCGATGAGAGCGAGCGCCTGCAAATCAACGTCCCGCTCCCCGCTTTTTTTCCGGGTTCATTGGGCGCGGTGTCAGCCGTAGCAGAACACGCTGAGCTTGTTACCGTCGAGGTCGCGGAAGTAGCCGGCGTAGAAGTCCTCGCCGCGCGGGCCGGCGGCGCCTTCGTCTTGGCCGCCGAGTTCGAGCGCCTTCTTGTGCAGGCGAGCGACCTTGTCGCGCTTGTCGACGGCGATGGCTGCCATCACGCCGTTGCCCACCGTGGCCGGCTTCTCGTCGAAGGGCGTCACGATGGCCAGCCCAGGTTTGTCGGGGGCCGTGCCCCAAACATAGCCCCTGGGGAACTCCATCTGGCGCGTGGCGCCAATTTCGGCGAGCAGCGCATCGTAGAACGCCGCGGCGCGCGGCAGATCGTTGGTACCGAGGGTCACGTAGCCGATCATGGCAAGCTCCTTCAGCTCAGTCTTGACGCTCGAATTTGAACACCGCCACGCTGGCGCGTAAATTGGGCCAGCGCCGCACCGGCTGGCCGTCCTGCAGGCCAAAGCTGTCGAGAATGGTCAGGCCGTTATTGCGCGCCAGCACTTCGAAATCGGCGTGGGTGCCGACGCGGATATTCGGCGTGTCGTACCACTGGTAAGGCAGGGTCTTGGTCACCGGCATGCGACCGCCGGCCACGCGCAGGCGGTTCGGCCAATGCGCGAAATTCGGAAAGCTGACGATGCCGAGGCGGCCCACGCGCGCGGTCTCGAGCAGCATTTTCTCGGTATTGCGCAAGTGCTGCAGGGTATCGAGCTGCAGCACGACGTCGAAGCTGCGGTCCTCGAACAGCGCCAGGCCGTCCTCGAGATTGAACTGGATCACATCGATGCCGCGGGCCATCGAAGCGTGGACATTCGCGTCGGCGAGTTCGATGCCGTAGCCGCTACAGGCGCGATGCTCGATCAAATGCGCGAGCAATTCGCCCGTGCCGCAGCCCAGGTCGAGCACGCGCGCGCCGCGCGGCACCAGTTCGGCGATGAGTTCGAGATCCTTTCTCTCGCTCATGCGCCGCACTCCCGCGCGATGCGCTCGAAGTAGGTGCGCATCACCGCAAAGTAGCGCGGGTCGTCGAGCAGAAAGGCATCGTGGCCGTGCTGGGCGTCGATCTCGGCGTAGCTGACGCGGTGCCGGTTGTCCACCAGGGCCTTGACCAGTTCGCGCGAGCGCGCGGGCGAGAAGCGCCAATCGGTGGTGAAGCTCACGAGGAGAAATTTCGCGCGCACCGCGGCGAAGGTTTTCGCCAGATCGCCACCCTGCGCCGAGGCCGGATCGAAATAGTCGAGCGCGCGCGTGATCAGCAGGTAGGTATTGGCGTCGAAATAGTCGCTGAATTTGTCGCCCTGGTAGCGCAGGTAGCTTTCGATCTCGAACTCGACGTCGAAGTCGAACGAGATCGCGCCGTCGCGCAGCTTGCGGCCGAATTTGCTGCCCATCACGTCGTCGCTCAGGTACGTGACGTGGCCGATCATGCGCGCGATGCGCAGGCCGCGCCGCGGCAGTACGCCATGTTCGTAGTAGTGGCCGCCGTGGAATTCGGGGTCGGTGATGATGGCGCGGCGCGCGATCTCGTTGAAGGCGATATTTTCGGCCGACAGGTTCGGCGCCGTGGCCACGCCGATGCAATGCCGGATGCGGCCCGGGAAGCGCAGGGTCCAGGCCAGCGCCTGCATGCCGCCCAGGCTGCCGCCGAGCACGGCGGCCAGTTGCGTGATGCCCAGGCGATCGATCAGGCGCGCCTGCGCATCGACCCAATCCTCGACCGTCACCACCGGGAAATCGGCGCCGTACTTTTTGCCGGTGGCCGGGTTCAAGTGCATCGGCCCGGTCGAGCCGAAGCACGAGCCGGGGTTGTTGACGCCGATGACGAAGAAGCGCTCCGTATCCAGGGGTTTGCCGGGGCCGACCAGGTTGTCCCACCAGCCGAGCTGGCCCTCTGCGTCGGTGCCGGCGACATGGTGCGAGGCGTTCAGCGCATGGCACACCAGCACGGCATTGCTCTTGTCGGCATTCAGCCGGCCGTAGGTTTCATAGACCAGGCTGTAGTCGGCCAGGGCCGCGCCGCTGGTCAGCGCCAGCGGCTCGGTGAAGCGCATCTGCTGCGCGGTGACGGTGCCGATCGAAGCCATCAATGAAAAAACCGCTGCCGCGCAAAGCGGACACCGGTTCGATGTCCCTTTTAGCGGTATTTGTTAAAGCGCCCGCAATACGGAACAAATCGGCGCTGTGCGGCGCAGTATAGCGGCGGCAAATGGGGTGCCATGAGGGCGCATTTCCGCGCTTGACCGCGCCGCGCCGCTCCGTACCATCCGAGCGCCCGGCAGCCCCTGCCCGCCGAGGCTGGAGTTCCCATGCATGAATGGTTGAGCCGTATCGACCACCACTTCCCGGTGCGCTACAGCGCCTGGCTGTTGTGCGCCGCGGGCTTTTTGCTCAGCGCGTTCGCCTGGGTCGGCTTCGGCGTCGGCGGCTGGTGGGCGCTGGTCTTCCTGTTCGGCATCGGCCTGGGATGGCGCGATACGCGGCAGAACCGGCATTCGGTGCTGCGCAACTACCCGGTGATCGGGCACATCCGCTTCCTGCTCGAATTCGTGCGCCCGGAGATTCGCCAGTATTTCATCGAAAGCGACCGCGAGGCCGCGCCGTTTTCGCGCCAGCAGCGCTCGCTGGTCTATCAGCGTTCCAAGGGCGCACAGGACAAGCGACCCTTCGGCACCCAGCTCGACGTGCATGCCCACGGCTACGAATGGATCAACCATTCGCTGGCGCCGACCGAAATAGCCAGCCACGATTTCCGCATCACCGTCGGCAATACCGGCAGCTCCTGTAGCCAACCTTACAACGCCAGCGTATTCAACATCTCGGCGATGAGCTTCGGCGCCTTGTCGGCGAATGCGATCCTGGCCCTGAACCGGGGCGCCCAGCTCGGCGGCTTTGCGCACGATACCGGCGAAGGCTCGATCAGCCAGCACCACCGCGTGCACGGCGGCGACCTGATCTGGGAAATCGGCTCGGGCTACTTCGGCTGCCGCAACGACGACGGCAGCTTCAGCCCCGAGCGCTTTGCCGCCGCGGCGGCCGACCCGCAGGTGAAGATGATCGAATTGAAGCTGAGCCAGGGCGCCAAGCCCGGCCACGGCGGCGTGCTGCCCGGGGCCAAGGTCACGCCCGAGATCGCCGCCGCGCGCGGCGTGCCGGCGGGCGTCGATTGCATCAGCCCGGCGCGGCACAGCGCGTTCACCACCCCGCTCGAGATGCTCAAATTCATCGAGAGCCTGCGCGGGCTGTCGGGCGGCAAGCCGACCGGCTTCAAGCTGTGCATCGGCCACCCCTGGGAGTGGTTCGCGCTGGCCAAGGCGATGCTGGAAAGCGGGCTGCTGCCCGACTTCATCGTGGTCGATGGCGCCGAGGGCGGCACCGGCGCCGCGCCGCTCGAATTCACCGACCATGTCGGCGCGCCGCTGCAGGAAGGCCTGCTGCTGGTGCACAACACCCTGGTCGGGCTGAACCTGCGCGATCGGGTGCGCCTGGGTTGCGCCGGCAAGGTCATCAGCGCCTTCGACCTGGCGCGCATGACCGCACTCGGCGCCGACTGGTGCAACTCGGCGCGCGGCTTCATGTTCGCGCTCGGTTGCCTGCAGGCACAAACCTGCCACACCGGCCATTGCCCGACGGGGGTGGCCACGCAAGATACGCGGCGCCAGCAGGCGCTGGTGGTGCCCGACAAGGCCGAGCGCATCTGGCGCTTCCACCAGAACACACTGGCCGCGCTGAAGGAGCTGGTGCAGGCCGCCGGCCTCACCCACCCGCGCCAGATTTCGGCCACGCACATCGTGCGCCGCACCGCCGAGCAGGAGGTCAAGTTGCTGGCCAACCTGCTGCCGTTCGTGAACCCCGGGGCGCTGCTGGCCGCGATGCGCGGCGAGGCCGATTGGCCGCACAAGGTCTATCGCTTGTACTGGAACCTGGCGCGCAGCGACAGCTTTGCCCTCGCCGGCGACGGCGACGCAGCACTCCCGCGCAGCGGGCCGTCGCCCGTGACCCGCGTCGCGAGCCTGTAGTCGCGGCGGCACAGCGCCCCGCGAGCGCGGGGTGTCCCCTGGGGCGCGGGGATGCCGAGCGCAGTGCGCGTTCGGACAATCGGCGTCATCCCTTCGATGGCCTCGCGCGCCACCATGACCACCGTCTTCATCGTTCGTCGCGGCGCCCAGCGCACACGGGCCAGCCAGGCCCAGCTCGAAGCTTCGCGCGAGTTCACGGTGCTGGGGGTAGCCGAGTCCCTGTACCGCGCCCAGGGCACCTTGCCGACGCTGGATCCCGACACCCTGCTGATCGACCTGCGGCTCGAAGATGGCGCGGCGCTGAGCCTGGTGCGCGCTCTGCGCGAACGGCAGGGCGAGCGGCCCAAAGTCATGCTGGTGGCCGCCGCCGCGGCCGATCCGCTGCTGTTCGCAACCCTGTGCGCCGGCGCCGACGCCTACCTGCTCGAAAGCGATTTGCCCACCGCCGCGGCGGCGCTGCGCCGCATGACGGCCGGCGCAGCGCCGATGGCCGCGCCGATCGCGGCGCAGGTGCTGCAGTTCTTCAACGAGCCGACGGTCCCGCCATCCGGGCGGGCGGCGCCGGTCGATGCGCGCGCGCTCGACTGGCACAGCCACGCCGCCAACCCGATGCGCCTGTCGCCCGGCGAATGCTGGCTGCTGCGGACCCTGGCGCAAGGCGCGCGCAGTGCAGAACTCGCGCCGCGCATGGCGGTCAGCGTCGAGGCGCTGGGCCGGCGCCTGGGCAACGTCTATCGCAAACTCAGCTGGGACGTGCGCAGCGGGGCGCTCGCGCTGCTGGCGGCCTGAACCTCAGGTCGGGGCCGTGGTGTCGATGAAGCTCTGGCGCTGCGCCAGCTTGTCGGCCAGGCGCCCCAGGTTCGGGTGCGGGCCGCGCCAGTCGATCTGCGGGAAGCGGAAGTCGAGGTAGCCGAGCGCGCAGCCGACCGCGATGTCGGCGAGCGAGAAGTGGATGCCGGCGGCGAACGGCTTGTCGGCCAGGCCCTGGGCGATGGCGACCAGCGCGGCGCTGACCTTGCCTATCTGGCGCGCGACCCAGGCCGGGCTGCGCTGGGCCTCGCTGCGGCCGGCCCAGGTTTGCTCGAGGCGGGCCTCGACGCAGGCGTCGATCACGCCATCGGCCAGGGCTTCCCAGGTGCGCACCTCGGCACGTTCGCGACCGCTGGCCGGGATCAGCCGGCCCACCGGCGACAGGGTGTCGAGGTATTCGACGATCACGCGCGAGTCGAATACCGCCTCGCCGCCTTCCATCACCAGGCACGGCACCTTGCCCAGCGGATTGGCTTTCTGGATCGCATTGCTGCCCCACACGTCTTCCAGCACCAGCTGGTAGTCGAGCTTTTTTTCCGCCATCACGATGCGCACCTTGCGCACATAGGGGCTGGCGAGTGAGCCGAGCAGTTTCATGTTCGTGTATTTGCTGCTGAGTCCCTGTGCGGGCGATTCTAGGGGGCGGCGCTATTGGGTGCCGAAGATGCGGTCGCCCGCATCCCCCAGGCCGGGGAGGATATAGCCATGGTCGTTGAGCTCGCGGTCGATGGCGCAGGTGGTGACCGGCACCTCGGGGTGCAGGCTGTGAAAGTGCGCCAGGCCAACGGGCGCGGCCAGCAGGCAGGCGAAGCGGATCGAGCGCGGCTTCGCGGCCTTCAAGCGCGTCACTGCCGCCGCGGCCGAATGGCCGGTGGCCAGCATCGGGTCGAGCACGATCGCGTCGCTCTCGTTCATAGGCTCGGGCACCTTGAAGTAGTACTCCACGGCGGCCAGAGTCTTCGGGTCGCGGTACAGGCCGATGTGGCCGACCCGCGCGCCGGGCACCACCTCGAGCATGCCGTCGAGCAAGCCGGCGCCGGCGCGCAGGATGACCACGAACACCGTTTTCCCGCCGTCGATCAGCGCGCCGGTGGTCTTTTCCAGCGGGGTCTCGATCTCGACCGCGTGCGTTGGCATGTCGCGCGTCAGCTCGCAGGCCATCAACAGCGCAATCTCGTGCAGCAGGCGGCGAAAGCCGCCGGTGCTGCGGTCTTTCTCGCGCATCAGCGTCAGCTTGTGCTGGATCAGCGGGTGGGTCAGGTGGTGGAAGGTGCCTTGGTTCATGCCGGCCTCCTTGGCGCGTTGCACGAACAGGATACGACGACGCGCCACCTACAATCCGCGGCACATGAATCTGTCTGCCCTGACCGCCCTGTCCCCGCTCGACGGCCGCTATGCCGCCAAGCTGGCGCCGCTGCGTGCGCTGCTGTCCGAATTCGGCCTGATGCACCGCCGCGTGCAGGTCGAAGTCGAGTGGTTCATCGCATTGTCGGACGCCGGGTTTGCCGAATTCAAACCGCTGTCGGAGGCCGCGCGCGGCCTGCTGCGCGGCTTGGTGGTTCGCTTCTCGGAAGCCGACGCGCAGGCCATCAAGGACATCGAGAAGACCACCAACCACGATGTCAAGGCGGTCGAGTACTGGCTCAAGGCGCGTTTCGACAACCAGGCCGAGCTGCGTGCAGCGGCCGAGTTCGTGCACTTCGCCTGCACCAGCGAGGACATCAACAACACCAGCCATGCCCTGATG
>CADEDE010000070.1 GCA_902825995.1 uncultured Burkholderiales bacterium | reverse complement strand
GGCACCTACCCGCTGCCCGAGGCGCAGGTCGACCGCTTCATGATGAAGGTGCTGGTCGGCTACCCGAGCGAGGACGAAGAGTTTGTCATCGTCGAGCGCGTCACCGCCCCCCCCGTCGATGTGGCCGCGGTGGCCAGCACCGAACAACTGGCGCAGTTGCAGCGCGAATGCCGCAATACCTATGTCGATCCTTCGCTGATCACCTACGCGGTGCGGCTGGTGGCGGCCACCCGAGAGCCGGCCAAGGCGGGCCTGAAGGATCTGGCCAAATACGTGGCCTTCGGCGCCAGCCCGCGCGCCACGATCTGTCTGATCGAAGGCGCCAAGGCGCTGGCCTTCCTGCGCGGGCGCGCCTATGTACTGCCCGAGGATCTGCTCGACCTCACCGGCGATGTGCTGCGGCATCGCATTTCGCTGACCTACGAAGCGCTGGCCGACGGCATCACGGCCGATAGCCTGGTCGAGCGCCTCGTCAAGGCCCTGCCTGCGCCGGCCAGACCTCTGGCCCACGATGAACGCGTCGCAGCCAACGGCTGAATCCGAAGCCGTTCCGACGGCCCAGGCGCTCTTGCAGCGCCTGGAGTGGACCGTGCTCAAGCGCCTGGACGGCGCCCTGCAAGGCGACTACCGCACCCTGCTGCGCGGCCACGGCATCGACCTCGCCGACCTGCGCGAATACCAGCACCACGACGATGTACGGCATATCGACTGGAACGTCACCGCGCGATTGCAGGTGCCGCATGTGCGCCAGTTCACCGAAGACCGCGAACTCTGCGCCTGGTTCCTGCTCGACCTGAGCCCCTCGGTCGATTTCGGTTCGCGGCAACGCAAACGCAGCGTCTCGGAGGCCTTCGTCGCCGTGATGGCCAGCCTGGTGCTGCGCCACGGCAACCGCGCCGGCGCCGTGCTCTACGGCAACCGTGTCGATAGCGTGCTGCCGGCCCGAAGCGGGCGCAGGCATGTGCTGCATCTGCTGCAACGCATGCGCGCGCGGCCCGCGGCCACGCCAGCCGGCGGCACGCGCCTGGCCGATCTGATCGAGCGCGCGCGGCCCACGATGCGCCAGCGTGCCTGCGTTTTCGTGGTCTCCGATTTCATCAGCGAAGAAGGCTGGGAAGCGCCGCTGGCGCGCCTGGCGCAGCGCCACGATGTCGTCGCCGTGCGCCTTTTCGACCCGCTCGAGATGAGCATGCCCGACCTCGGACTGGTGCTGTTGCAGGACAGCGAAACCGGCGAGCAGCTCTTCGTCGATACCGGCCAGCGCGGTTTTCGCGAGCGCTTCGCCGCCGCCGCCGACAAGTGCGAGGCCGCGCTACGCGCCTCACTGGCGCGTGCCGGGGTCGATACGCTCGAGCTTTCCACCGAGGCCGAGCTGGGCGATGCGATCCTGCGCTTCGTCGATGCCCGCCGCCAACGCAGCCGCATGGCCGCGGGCTCGATGCCGCTGGCGCGGAGGCATCCATGAGTTTTCTGTGGCAAGAGGCGCTGTGGGCGCTGCTGCTGGTGCCGCTGCTGATCGCGGCCTACCTGTGGCTGTTGAAGCGGCGCAAGAAAACCGCCGTCACCTGGGCCAGCCTGGGAATCGTCAAGGAAGCCCTTGGGGCGCGGCGCGCCTGGCGCCGGCATGTGCCCCCGGCCCTGCTGCTGCTGGCGCTGACGGCGCTGCTCTTCGCCACCGCGCGGCCGACCGCCGTGATCACGCTGCCGCTGGTGGAACAAACCATCGTGCTGGCAATGGATGTCTCGGGCTCGATGCGCGCCACCGATGTGCAGCCCAATCGCCTGGTGGCCTCGCAGGTGGCGGCCAAGGCTTTCGTCACCGAGCTGCCGCGCTCGGTGCGCGTCGCGGTGGTGTCATTCGCCGGCACCGCGGCCATCGTGCAGCCGCCCACGCTGAGCCGCGACGATGTCTTCGCCGCGATCGACCGCTTCCAGTTGCAGCGCGGCACGGCCATCGGCAGCGGCATCGTGCTCAGCCTGGCGACGATCTTCCCCGATGCCGGCATCGATTTGTCGCAGATCACCGGCCAGCGCCTGATGCCCCGGGCCTTGGGCGAGAAGGCGCCGGAGAAGGAATTCACGCCCGTCGAACCCGGCAGCTACAACTCGGCGGCGATCGTGCTGCTGACTGACGGCCAGCGCACCACCGGCCCGGATTCGATGGACGCGGCAAAGATGGCCGCCGACCGCGGCATCAAGATCTACACCGTGGGCATCGGCACAAAGGATGGCGACACGATCGGCTTCGAGGGCTGGTCGATGCGCGTGCGCCTGGACGAGGAGACGCTCAAGCAGGTGGCCTCGGCGACGCGCGCCGAATATTTTTATGCCGGCACGGCGAGCGATCTGAAGAAGGTCTATCAATCGCTGGGCTCGCGCTTGTCGGCGCAGAAGAAAGAGACCGAGATCACCGCCCTCTTCACGGCGCTGGGTGCGCTGCTGGCCTTGGCCGCCGCCACTTTGTCGTTGTGGTGGTTCGGGCGCGTCGCTTGACCTGAACGGATGTCGGCGCTCGACCTGCACTGGATGCAAAACGACGCCTCGCCCTTCCCGCCCACTGCACAAGCCCTCGGCGCCGACAGTGAAGCCCCGGGTCTGCTTGCCGTCGGCGGACAACTCAGCCTGAAGCGACTCGAAGCCGCCTACCGCCACGGCATCTTCCCCTGGTACAGCGAAGGCCAGCCGGTGCTGTGGTGGGCGCCCGACCCGCGCATGGTATTGCCGGTGGCGGATTTCAAGCTCGGCCGCTCGCTGAGGAAAACGATCGCCCGCTTCATGCGCACGCCGGGCTGCGAGTTGCGCATCGACAGCGCTTTCGAGCGCGTCGTCCAGGCCTGCGCCGGCACGCCGCGCCAGGGTCAGCGCGGCACCTGGATTCTGCCGCCGCTGCAATACGCCTATATCGCCTGGCACCGCGCCGGGCGCGCGCACAGCGTCGAGACCTGGGTCGATGGCCGGCTCGTCGGCGGCCTCTACGGCGTGGGCATCGGGCGCATGTTCTTCGGCGAATCGATGTTCTCGCACGCCAGCGATGCCTCGAAGATCGCGCTCGCGGCCCTGGTGGCGTTTTGCCGCGCCCACGGCATCGCGCTCATCGACTGCCAGCAGAACACCAAGCACCTGGCCTCGCTCGGCGCACAGGAAATTTCGCGCGCGGCATTCGAGCGCCACCTGGCCCTCACCCTGGGGGCGATAGGGCCGCCACGCTGGTCCTATGATCCGGCGCACTGGGCCCTCTTAGGCCTGGACACGATAGACGCCAGAGCGTGACCGCACCCAAGGAACTCCCCCTCGCCTCGCTGCAGTTCTATGCCACGGCGCCCTACCCGTGCAGCTACCTGCCGGGCCGCCAGGCGCGCTCGCAAGTCGCCACGCCGAGCCATCTGATCCACGCCGATGCCTATTCGGACCTGGTGGCGAATGGCTTTCGTCGCAGCGGCATGTTCACCTACCGCCCGCATTGCGACGGCTGCCGCGCCTGCGTGCCGCTGCGCGTGCCGGTGAATGCGTTCACGCCCACGCGCAGCCAACGCCGCGCCTGGAAGGCGCACCGGCATCTCGTCGCCCGCGTGCTGCGCCTGGGCTTCCTGCCCGAGCATTACCAGCTCTACCTGCGCTACCAGTCCGGCCGTCACAGCGGCGGCGGCATGGACCAGGACAGCGTCGATCAATACACCCAGTTCCTGCTGCAAAGCCGCGTCAATTCGCGCCTGGTGGAGTTTCGCGAACCGGCGCACGAAGGCCAGGATCCGCTCGGCGCACTGAAGATGGTGGCCATCCTCGACGTGCTCAGCGACGGCCTCTCGGCCGTCTATACCTTCTACGAGCCCGAGGCCGAGGCCAGCTTCGGCACCTACAGCGTGCTCTGGCAGATCGAGCAGACGCGCCTCCTGCGGCTGCCGCATGTCTATCTAGGCTACTGGATCGAAGCCAGCGACAAGATGGCCTACAAGGCGGGGTTCAGGCCGCACGAGTTGCTGGTGGATGGGCGCTGGGTTGCCGGGCAGACGGCCAGGATGCGGCCGGGCTGAACGCCGCAGCACGGCGCTCAGGGCCCGCCGGGGTCTGGGGCAGCGTCGCACCGACCGGGTTTTGCTTACATGAATGGGTTAATCGCACAGTAAACTGACTGGGCCATGCGCTCCCCCGGCAAAGACCCCCGAGACGATGCGGCCCTGACCCGCGCCATCGAGCAGCTACTCGGCCCGCTGGCGCGACTGGCGATCGCCCGCGGGCTGACCTTTCCAGCGCTCAAGGAATTGCTGAAAAAGGAATTCGTGCGCGCCGCGCGCCAGGCCCAGCCCGGCAGCGGCGAGCGCGATATCAGCCGCGTCGCCACGGCCACCGGCCTGACGCGGCGCGAGGTCACGCGCCTTTCGCTCGAGCAGGCGCCCGCGCTGGCGGATCGGCCCTCGCCGGCGACGCAGTTGTTCACGCGCTGGCAGGCCGACCGCAAATTGCGCGACAGCCGCGGCAAGCCCAAGGCCCTGCCGCGACATGGCCCGGCGCCGAGCTTCGAGGCCCTGGCCAAAGCCGTCACCCGCGATGTCCATCCGCGCAGCCTGCTCGACGAGTTGGTCCGCCTGGGCCTGGCCGAGCACGATGCCACGACCGATACCGTGCGCCCGATCAAGACCGCCTTCGTTCCGCGCGACGATCGCGCGCGCATGGTCGGCTTCCTGGGCCAAAACGTCGGCGACCACCTCGCCGCCAGCGTGGCCAATGTGCTCGGCGACGAGCGTCAGCATTTCGAGCAGGCAGTCTTCGCCGATGAGTTGTCCGACGCCTCGATCGCGGCAGCGAAGAAGCTGGTCAACGCGCAATGGCGGGCGGCATTGGCCGCCCTGGTGCCCGAACTGGAGGAACTCGTGCAGGCCGACCTGGCCGCCGCCAAGCGTGACAAGACGCACCGCGCCGATCGGCGCCTGCGCATCGGGCTGTACTCGTTCGACGACACGATGAAGAGCCCGGGCGGCAAGGATTGATGCGATGAAACTCCCGAATCTCCCCACGCGACTGCGCCGCCGCAACCTGATCCTGTCGGCGCTGGCCCTGTTGGGCGGCTGCGGCGGCGTGGACAGCGGCGGCACCGGCACCGGCGCCGCCTCGACCTACGCCAGCGGCCCGATCACCGGCTTCGGTTCGATCATCGTCAATGGCGTGCGCTTCGACGAATCGAATGCAAGCATCACCGACGACGACGACCGCAAGGGCTCGCGCGACGAATTGAAACTGGGCATGCGCACCGAGATCCTCGCCTCGGCGATCAGCACCGTGGCCGGAGTCTCGAGCGCCAGCGCCATGTCGATCCGCATGCGGCGCGAAATCGTCGGCCCGCTTGAAACCGTCGATGCGCTGAATGCGCGCCTGGTCGTGCTCGGCCAGACGGTGCGCGTGGTCGCGACCACGGTCTTCGACAGCACCCTCGCCAATGGCCTGGCCTCGCTCGCCGCGGGTGATGTGCTGGCGGTTCATGGCCAGCTCGACCTGGCGGCGGGCGGCTATGTGGCCTCGCGCATCGAGCGCCTCGCCGACGTCGCCGCCTACAAGCTGCGCGGCGCCGTCACCTCGCTCTCGCTGACGGCCAAGACGCTGACGATGGGCCTGCTGACGATCGATTGGTCGGCGGTGGCGCCGGCCTCGCCCGAGAAGACCCTGGCCGCCGGGCGCCTGGTGCACCTGACGCTGGACAAGCAGCCCACGGCCGGCGTCTGGCGCGCCAGTGCACTGGATGCCAGCCAACCGATGCCGGACGATCGCGAACGGGCTGAAGTCGAGGGCCGCATCAGCGCTTTCACGTCGAACAGCGCCTTCGCGATCGACGGCCTGTCGGTCGATGCCACAGCTGCCAGCTTCTCGCTGGGCGGCAGGGTGCTCGGCCTGGGCGTGAAGGTCGAGGTCCACGGCAGCCTGACGGGGGGCGTGCTGCGCGCCACGCGCGTCGAGATCGAAGACGAAGACGAAGACGGCGGCCCCGAAGCCTTCGAGCTGCACGGCAGCATCACCTCGGTCGATGCCGCCGCGATGCGCTTCGTGGTTCGCGGCGTCACGGTGCAGTGGAGCACCGCGACGCGCTTCGAAGGCGGCACCGCCGCCGACATCAAGGTCAGCGAGCGCAAGGTCGAAGTCAAGGGCCGGCTGGCAGCCGATGGGCTTTCGATCGCGGCCACGTCAGTGCATTTCGAGACGTGACTTTGTACCGCCGGCCCTGCGCGCGGGGCGGTTTCCGGCAAGCAATCGACACATCTGGCGACAAGAGCCGCCCCGAAATCGGCGAAACTTCGACTGTGCTATTGACACATTCTTACAGACGCCCCTTCCATGACCAGCGCCACGCTGTCCCGCACGCTCGCTGAAAGGCCCAGGGCCGCCGCGCCTGCCGCTGCAGTGCCGGCCGCGGTAGCCGTCGTGCCCGCCGCAGCAGCAGCGCCGCGTGGCGCCGCCAAGTCGCGCCCGGGCAGCGGCGACCTGCTGCTCTACGCGCTGCTCACACTGCTGGTCGCCGCCGCCTGGCAGATCACGCGGATGCGCCTGTTCACGCCCAACGACGACACCAGCTACTGGATCGCCGTCATCGGCGGCAGCATGATGTTGCTGCTCTTCAGCTACCCGCTGCGCAAATACCTGCGCTTCATGCAGCGCCTGGGCAAGGTCAAGTGGTGGTTCTGGTTTCACCTTTTCCTGGGCATCGGCGGGCCCTGGCTGATCCTCGTGCACTCGGGTTTTCAGATCGGCTCGCTGAATGCCGGCGTGGCGCTGTACAGCATGGTCATCGTGGTTGCCAGCGGCGTGGTCGGGCGCTTCATCTATGTGCGCGTCCACCGCGGCCTGAACGGCGAGCGAACCTCGCTGAGCGCGCTGCGTCGGCGCGCCGGCATGGTCGAGAGCAATGCGCGCTCGCGCCTGCATTTTTCGCCCGAGGTCGAGGCCCGCCTGCTGGCCTTCGAGCAGCATGAACTGCGCGCCGAGCCGGGCTGGCTGACCCATCTGCGCCAGGTCACCCTGCTGCCGCTGCAGCAGCAAATCACCTACCTTCGCTGCGTTGCCGATTTGCACCGCCGCCTGCGCGAGCTGGCCGCCGCGCAGCGCTGGAGCACGAGCGACCTGCGCCGCCGCGAACGCCGCGCACGCCGCCTGGCCGCCCGCTACCTCGACGCCGTCGTCCGCGTGGCCCAGTACACCGCCTACGAGCGCGTCTTCGCGCTCTGGCATCTGGCGCACCTGCCGTTCGTCTATCTGCTGGTCATCAGTGCGGTGGTGCACGTGGTGGCCGTGCACGCCTACTGACAGGCAGATGCCGGATTGATGGCGTGGCCTCTACCCCTTCGCTCCTGGCTACCGCGTCTTGCGCGCGGGCTGGCGCTGGCGGCCCTGCTCGGCGCCTGTGCCTGGGCGCCCGCGCGAGCGCAGAACATCGAATCGGTGCTGCGCCCGGGCGAGCTGGTGCAGAGCCACGCCAAGTGGGAAGAGGAATGCTCAAAGTGCCATGTGCGCTTCGACCGCGCGGCGCAAGACCGCCTGTGCATGGATTGCCACAAGGAAGTGGGGCAGGACATGCGTGATCGCAGCGGCTTTCACGGGCGGCAAAAGCCGCAGGCATGCAGAACTTGCCACACCGACCACAAGGGTCGCGCGGCGCGCATCGCCCTGCTCGACAAGCCGAAGTTCGACCATGCCCAGACCGATTACGCGCTGCGCGGCAAACATGCCAAGGTCGAGTGCGAGAAGTGCCACGAGCCGAAAAAGAAGTACCGGCAGGCCTCTTCGGACTGCAACGCCTGTCACAAGAAAGACGATGTGCATAAGGGCTCGCTGGGCGTCAAGTGCACCGACTGCCACACCGAGAACGACTGGAAAGAAGCCAAGTTCGACCACGACAAGACGCACTTTGCCCTGACCGGCAAGCACGTCGATACCAAGTGCGTCGATTGCCACAAGAAAGGCGCCGACTACAAGGACGCACCGCGCACCTGCGTCGGCTGCCACAGGAAGGACGACGATGGCCGCAAGGGTCACAAGGGCCTGTATGGCGAGAAATGCGAGAGCTGCCACAACGCCAAGGCCTGGAAACCCGCCACCTTCAACCACGACACCGACACCAAGTACGCGCTGTACGGCAAGCACCGCAGCACCAAGTGCGGCGATTGCCACAGCGGCCACCTGTACAAGGAAAAGCTCGGCACGGCTTGCATCGATTGCCACAAGCAGGATGACGACGGCCTCAAGGGCCACAAGGGCAGCCTGGGGCGCGATTGCGCGGCCTGCCACACCGAGCGCGGCTGGAAGGAAAAGGGCAAGTTCGACCACGACAAGACCAAATTCCCGCTCCTCGGCAAGCATGTGGATACGAAGTGCGCCGACTGCCACAAGAGCACCAACTACAAGGAGGCAGCCAAGGATTGCATCGGCTGCCACAAGAAAGACGACAAGCACGAAGCCACGCTGGGCGCGAAATGCGAGTCCTGCCATATCGAACGCGACTGGAAGACCACCACCACGCGCTTCGACCATGACAAGACCAAATTCAAGCTGCGCAATGCGCACGCGGCCAAGAAAGTCGTGTGCAAGGATTGCCACCGCGACCTGAAGCACTACCGCGACACGCCGCTGGACTGCCATGCGTGCCACAAGAAGGACGACAAGCACGAAGGCCAGCTGAGCCTGAAGTGCGAGAGTTGCCACACCGACCGCGACTGGAAGGTGCCGCGCTTCGACCACACGCCCACGCGCTTCCCGCTGCTGGGCCGGCATGGGCCGGTGAAGTGCAACGATTGCCACAAGTCGCTGCGCTACAAGGACGCGCCGCGCGATTGCTGGAGCTGCCACCAGAAGGACGACAAGCACAAGCTCAAGTTCGGCATCGCCTGCGAGAGCTGCCACAACGCGCGGGCCTGGGGCATCTGGGATTACGACCACGCCAAGCGAGCGAAATACGCGCTCGACGGCGCGCACCTCAAGGTCAGCTGCGAAGCCTGCCACAGCCGCCCCGCGCCCAAGGGCAAGGCATCGGCCGAGGTCGGCAAGACCTGCATCGCCTGCCACCGCCACGACGACGTCCACGACGGCGCCTTCGGCCCGACCTGCGAGCAGTGCCACGGCACAGACAGCTGGAAGCGCATCCGCACCCGCAGCGGAGCAGCGGCCGATCGACACGCGAATCCATCAGGGGTGACCACATGAACGCCAAGAATTTGCTCCGCGCAGCCCTGCTGTGGCTGGTGATGGCGCTATGCGCACCGGCGGCCCTGGCGCAAGCCGCGGTGCAGAAGAATTTCGACCACCTGAAAACCGGCTTCGCCCTGACCGGCAATCACGTCAAGTTGCGTTGCGAGTCCTGCCACCAGAACGGCATCTTCAAGGGCACGCCGCGCGATTGCGCCTCGTGCCATGTGTCGGGCATGCGATTCGCGCGCGGCAATCTGGTGTTGCCGCAGCAGCATGTGCCCACGCAACAGACCTGCGAGACCTGCCACACCACCAAGACTTTCGTCGGCGCCAAGTTCAACCATGCCGGCGTCGCGCCGGGCTCATGCCAGAGCTGCCACAACACCAGCGTCAGTACCGGCAAGCCGGCCAGCCACGTGCCGACCAATGCCGCGTGCGACAGCTGTCACCGCACCACCGCCTGGTCGCCGGCGGCGAACTTCGACCACACCGGCGTCGTCGCCGGCAGCTGCGCCACCTGCCACGGCACGGGCCGGGCCGTGGGCAAAGCGTCAAACCACATGCCGACCAACGCCGGCCAATCCTGCGACGACTGCCACAAGCGCTTCAGTGCCTGGCGGCCGTCGTCCTGGAACCACACTCAAATGCCGGTGAGCACGCAGTGCGCGACCTGCCACAGTGGCGGCTACGCGCCGGCCGATGGCAAGCCGAGCAACCATGTACCCTACGCGTCGGTCGCGGCCATGGCTGCGGCGAATTGCGACGCTTGCCATAAGGGCAGCTTCAGTTCTTGGGCGAACGGCCGCGTGCATGCCAATTACGCCCTCACCGGCGCTTGCGCCAGTTGCCACAGCGGCGCCTTCCTGAATGCCGTGGGCAAACCGAATACGCCCGTGCACAACGGCGTGACCAACTGCGAAAGCTGCCACAAGAGCGCCACGAGCTGGGCGAGCGCCAAGGTCACTCACAGCACGTTCACCGCGGCGACCAATTGCGCGAGTTGCCACAACGGCACCTCGGGCACGCCCAAACCCGGCAATCACATGCCGACCACGGCCAACTGCTTCAGCTGCCACAACGTCAGCCCGGCGCTGTGGACGCCGACCAAGTGGAACCACACCCAGGTCACGGTCACGGCGCAGTGCGCCACCTGCCATACCGGCGGCTACCCGCCCGCCGACGGCAAGCCGACCAACCACATTCCGTACCAGACGGTGGCGATCACCGCGGCCGCCAATTGCGACGCCTGCCACAAAGGCAGCTTCGCCACCTGGGGCAATGGCAAGCTGCATACCAACTATTCGATCGCCACCGGCTGCTTCAGCTGCCACACCGGCGCCTACCTGAGCGCCGTGGGCAAGCCGGCCAACGCGACCCACGCCACCGTCACCGGCAATTGCGAAAGCTGCCACAAGAGCACCACGAGCTGGGCCGGCGCCAAGGTCGATCACAGCACGTTCACCGCGGCGACCAATTGCGCGAGTTGCCACAACGGCACCTCGGGCACGCCCAAACCCGGCAATCACATGCCGACCACGGCCAACTGCTTCAGCTGCCACAACGTCAGCCCGGCGCTGTGGACGCCGACCAAGTGGAACCACACCCAGGTCACGGTCACGGCGCAGTGCGCCACCTGCCATACCGGCGGCTACCCGCCCGCCGACGGCAAGCCGACCAACCACATTCCGTACCAGACGGTGGCGATCACCGCGGCCGCCAATTGCGACGCCTGCCACAAAGGCAGCTTCGCCACCTGGGGCAATGGCAAGCTGCATACCAACTATTCGATCGCCACCGGCTGCTTCAGCTGCCACACCGGCGCCTACCTGAGCGCCGTGGGCAAGCCGGCCAACGCGACCCACGCCACCGTCACCGGCAATTGCGAAAGCTGCCACAAGAGCACCACGAGCTGGTCAACCGTCACCTTCGCCCACTCCGCAGCTAATGCGGTCGGCACCGGCACCTGCGATACCTGCCACAACGGTAGCACCGCCAAGGGCAAGCCAGCGACCCACATCCCGGTGACGACGGGACCGACCAAGTGCGATTCCTGCCACCGTTCGCAGGCCAGTTTCACGACGGCGGTGACGATGAATCACACGGTGGTGGCCACCTCGACCTGCAAGTCCTGCCACAACGGCAGCTATGTCTCGCAGGGCACGCAGGGTGCGCTGGCCAAGCCGACCAACCACATCCCCGAAGTCCAGCTCCTCAACGGCGCGGCGATGGACTGCAAGGCCTGCCACACCAGCACGACCAGCTGGGGCTCGATGACCATGAACCACAACAACAGCCCGGGCAACGGCGCGGGCTGGTGCAAGGCGTGCCATCAGAGCGGCACCAGCTTCCTCGGTGGCATGGAGAAGAAGTCGCTCACGCACGAAAAGTCCACCGGCGTTACCGATTGCTCGCAATCCGGATGCCATCGCCCGCTTGGCACCAAGGGCACTGCCTACAGAAATTGGGACTGACGCCGCCGGCGTGACGGACAACAACAATGAACATCCACATCCGAACTCCTCTGGTGGCTGCCACCATCGCAGCGGCAGGCTGTCTAGCGCAAGCGCAAGCCATCGACCAGTTCGACGTCCGCCGCGAGGGCAACGACGCCGTGCTGCAACTGCGCTTTGCCACCGAGGTCGCCTTGCAGCGCTCGATTTCCACGCGCTCGGGCGATCTGACCTTGATCTTCTATTCGCTGGTCACGACCACGAATGCCCAGATCCGCTCGACGCAGGGCCTGCAACTCGGCGCGGCCCAGGGCTTGCCGACGCTGAAAATCGCCGACGAAACCGAACGCGGCGAACGCGAACGCAAGATCGTGCTGCGCACCTTCGATCCCGCCAAGCTGGCCGTGCGCGCCGGCCAGGGCAACCGCAGCATCGAGATCGTCTTCTTCGACGTCGGCGCGCGCGTGACCAGCGCGCAGGCCGCGCCGGTACGGCGCACGCCATCGGCGGCGCCCAGCCCGGGCGCTTCCGCGATGGAAGTCACCCCCGCCAGCCTGCCGGAGGCCGAGCGCCGCTTCGTGATCGTGTTGCAAGCCGACGGCCAGCCGAATGTGCCGCTGGCCAAACCGATCCCGCGCAGCTTGCAAAATTACGACGTCTTCACGCGCGAGCGCATCGTCGATGGCGTGCGCCGCCATGAAGTCGTGGTCGGCCATTTCATCAACCGCACGCAAGCCGAAGCCGTGTTGCGGCAGTTGACCAATTTCCCACAGGCGGCCATCCTGGCCGCCGCCGACGCAGCGCCGGCCGTGGTTGCCGCCGCGCCGCCGCGGCCACCGACACCGACACCACTGCCGGTACCGACACCGACGCCAGCCGCGCCCGCCCCATCGACGACCGTGGCGACCGCGGCGCCGGTCGACGTCGAGGCACGCGCTGCCGCGCTGTACGCCGCCGCGCAGGCGGCGATGGCGCAGCTGAACCACGTGGCCGCCATCGAGGCACTGAACGAGCTGCTGAACCTGCCGCCGAACCGCCAGACTCAGGCCGCGCAGGAACTCGCCGGCACGGCCCGCGCCAGAGCCGGTGATACGGCCCGCGCGCGGATCGAATACGAGACCTACCTCCAGCTCTATCCGCAGGGCGAAGGCAGCGTGCGCGTGCGCCGTGAGCTCGCCGCGCTGCCGGCCGCCGCCCCGGCAGCGCAGGCCGTGGCGACGCGCCCGGCCACCGAAACCACGACCACCGGTTCGGCCTCGATGTCCTACTTCGGCGGCAACGGCCAGGTGCGCAGCCAGGATTTCAAGGATTCGCCGATCGCCGGCCTGCCCCAGGTGGCGGGCGACCCGCTGTTTTCGGCCGACAAGGCGCAGCAACTCTTCAATGACGTCGATCTGACCTGGCGCCAGCGCAGCGCGCAAAGCGATGTGCGCTTCGTCTTCCGCGATGCCTATACGACCGACCTCGACCGCTCCGAGAAGAGCAAGAACCGCCTCTCGGCCCTGTATGTCGATTACAAGTCGCTGAGCGGCGGCTACAGCGTTCGCCTGGGCCGCCAGTCGCCCACCGGCGGCGGCGTGATGGGCCGCTTCGACGGCATCTCGGCGAACGTGGTCCTGAAGCCCAAGCTCAAGCTGAGCGCGGTGGCCGGCGAGCCGACCGACAAATTCTTCGAGTCCAAGCGCCGCTTCTACGGCGCCTCGATCGATGCCGATTCGCTGCTGCCCGATTTCGGCGCCGGGGTGTATGTGATCCAGCAAAGCATCGACAGCGAGATCGACCGCCGCGGCCTGGGCCTGGAGTTGCGCTATTTCAAGGGCGGGGCTTCGGTGTTCTCGCAGTTCGACTACGACCTGCTGATCAAGGGCCTGAATATCGCCACCGTGCAGGGCACCCTGATCCTGGAAGACAACACCGTCTTCAATGCGCTGTACGACCGCCGCGCGCTGAGCATGTTCTCGCTGGGCAATGCGCTGACCTTCGAGGATCCGGCCAACCCGGGCGTGCTGTTCACGCGCATCGCCGACAAGCTGGCCACGACCACGCTCGAGGCGCTGCGCGGCCAGATCAAACGCACGACCCCCTTCGTCACGCAGGCGCAAGTCGGCGTCACCAAGCCGATCGACAAGACCTGGCAGGTCGGCGCCAGCGCGCAACTCACCAGTACCGGGGCGATCCCCGCGGTGCCCGAAGTCGTCGGCTTCGAGAGCGGCCGCCCGGCCACGGGCAATATCTATTCGGTCAGCGCGCAACTGATCGGCCTGAACCTGTACTCGCAGCGCGATACCCATGTGCTCTCGACGACCGGCATTTCGAGCCCGGATCTGAAGGGCTTTTTGCTCTCCTACAATAACTCGTCGATCGCCTGGAACGTGTGGCAGTTCGAACCCTCGCTCCAGTATTACCGCGACCGCAATCCGCAGGGCAGCACCAATCAGCGCTGGACCCCGGGCCTGCGCGTAACCTACCGGGGTTGGGACCGCTGGTCGCTCGAATCGAGCCTGACCTACGAGCTGGGCAAGGCCTCGCGCGTGACGGTGGACCCGACCGATCCGACCCTGACCGTCACGACCAAGGAATCCAGCAACCGTGCCAACTACGCCCTCGGAGCCCGCTACTCGTTCTGACACCGGGGCACTGCCGTCGTTGGCCGCTGAAAACCTGGCTTGCCGCCGCGGCAATCGCGTCCTCTTTCGCGGCCTGAATTTCACCCTTGCCGCCGGCCGCAGTCTCTGGCTGCGCGGGCGCAATGGCTGCGGCAAGACCAGCCTGTTGCGCCTGGCTGCGGGCCTGTCGCTGCCCGAAGCCGGGCAGATCACCTGGGCCGGCACGCCGGTGCGGCGGCACGCCGGCTATGCGCCGCGCCGCGTCTATGTCGGCCACGCGAATGCCTTGAAGGACGACCTGAGCGCAAGCGAATCGCTGCGCTTTCTGGCGGCGATGCACGGGCGCAGTGCCGATGCCGCCAGCGTCCAGCGTGCACTCGAGCGGGTCGGCATGGCCTCGCGCCGCGACGCCCTCGTGCGCACCCTGTCGCAGGGCCAGCGTCGCCGCGCCAGCCTGGCGCGCCTGGCGCTAGAACACCTGGCGTCGCTGTGGATCCTCGACGAGCCCTACGACGCGCTCGATATCGAGGGCGTGGCCGTTGTCGATGCCCTGCTCTGCGAGCACCTGGCCCGCGGCGGCAGCGTGCTGCTCACCAGCCATCAGGCGCCAGGCCCAGGCGCGCCGCCGATGGCTGAAATCGATCTCGGCGCATTCGCGTGATGAGCGCTGTACGGCCGCTCCGAAAGCGCTCGCTCCCCCACGGGGCATAAGCGCTAACGTATTATTCATGCTCATTCCTGCTCACATTGATACGG
>CADEDE010000069.1 GCA_902825995.1 uncultured Burkholderiales bacterium | reverse complement strand
GGTAAATTTCTTCGACAGATTCGTAATCTCGATCCGGTCTTGCGGGCGCTTCGGGCCGGCCAGGCTCGGCACCACCTTGGAGAGGTCGAGCTTGACCACTTGCGAGTAATCGATCTCGCCGGCCTTGGGCACGCCGAACATCTTCTGCGCCTTGAAATAGCTCTCGAAGGCTTCGATCTCTTGCGCGGTGCGGCCGGTGCCCTTGAAATAGTCGATGGTGCGTTCATCGACCGGGAAGAAACCCATCGTCGCGCCATATTCGGGCGCCATATTGGCGATGGTGGCGCGATCGGGCAGCGCGAGTGTTCGCGTGCCCTCGCCGAAAAATTCGACGAATTTGCCGACGACTTTGGCGGCGCGCAGGATCTCGGTGACGGTGAGCACCAGGTCGGTGGCGGTCACGCCTTCGCGCAACTTGCCGCTGAGTTCCATGCCGACCACGTCGGGGGTCAGGAAATAGACCGGCTGGCCCAACATCCCCGCTTCGGCCTCGATGCCGCCGACACCCCAGCCGACGACGCCGATGCCATTGATCATCGTGGTGTGGCTGTCGGTGCCGACCAGGCTGTCGGGATAGTAGGTGCCGTCCTTGCTCTGGTGCACGCCGCGCGCCAGGTATTCCAGATTGACCTGGTGCACGATGCCGAAGCCGGGCGGCACGACGCCGAAGGTATCGAAAGCCTGCATGCCCCACTTCATGAACTCGTAGCGCTCCTGGTTGCGCTGAAATTCGAGTTTCATATTCAGGTCCAGCGCCTGCTTCGTTCCATAGTTGTCGATCGTCACCGAGTGATCGACGACCAGATCGACCGGCACCAGCGGCTCGATGGTCTTCGGGTTCTTGCCCAGTGATTTCGCCACGTTGCGCATCGCCGCCAGATCGGCCAGCAGCGGCACGCCGGTGAAATCCTGCAGCACCACGCGGGCGACGACGAAGGGAATCTCGTCGCTGCGCTCGGCCTTGGCCTTCCAGTTCGCCACCTGCCGGACGTGATCGGCGGTGACCTTGCGGCCATCGCAATTGCGCAGCACGCTCTCGAGCACGATGCGCATCGAGTGCGGCATGCGGTTCACATTCGGGAATTGCTTGGCCAGCTCGGGCAGCGAGAAATACGTGCCCTTCTTGCCGAGGTTTTTGCGGGTGGAGGCGAAAGCGTGGGTCATGATGTGCGCTCGTTGGGTGGGTGTTGAAGTGGGGGGTCAGCTGGCTTTCGGGACGATGACTTTCAGCCCCTTGAAATAGTCGCGGTAGAAACCGTCGTCGCGCGTGATCAGGGCATCGCACTGCATCATGGCGTGGGCACCGATCAGGAAATCGGCCACCGTGCGGCTGCGATTGCCGCCGCGTTGGCGGTAGCGGCGTTGCATTTCGCCGGCGCGCAGCGCGGCTTTGGCTTGCATCGGGCTATAGACGATACCGGCGTCCTCCAGGTGCTGCAGGACTTCCGAGCCGCCCTTCAGCGAGGTGCATAACTCGGCCAGCGCCACCTCGCACAGCACGACGGGGCCCAGATGCAGCGCGTGCCGCACGGCCGATGCGGCGGCAGCCGATTCGTCGCCGCCGCCGATCAGATCGATGAGTACCGAGGAGTCGGTCGCGATCACGCCTTCTTGTCCTCGGGCGGCAGGTAGGGGTCGCCGGGCGCGTGGCCACGAATGGCACGCATCGCTTCGTCGGTATTGGCAAAGCCGTCGAGCTTGAAGCGACCGCGCAAACGAGAGATGGCGTCGTTCGCGTCCTTGCGCAGGATGAGGCGCCCGCCGTCGATTTCGATCTTCAGCTTGGTGCCCTTGGTCAGGCCCAGGGCATCGCGTGCCGCCTTCGGCAGGGTGATCTGGCCGCGTTCGGCCACCGTGGCTTGCATCGCAGACTCCCAAAAGTACGCATGAAGTTTACATACTTTTTCCAGCCTACGACAGTGGCAAATAGCGTACCGAAAGCACCCCTTCTATGCCCGCCAGCCTGGCCAGAACAGTGTCCTGCACGGGGCTGTCGACATCGACCAGGGTGTAGGCCATTTCGCCGCGGCTCTTGTTGACCATATTGTGGATATTCAAGCCGGCAGTCGCCATCGCGGTGGAAATCTGGCCCAGCATATTCGGGACGTTGGCGTTGGCGATGGCCACGCGGTATTTCGATTCGCGGGCCATATTGACGGCCGGAAAGTTCACCGCGTTGGCGATATTGCCGTGCTCCAGGTAGTCGCGCAGTTGCTGCGCCACCATCACCGCGCAGTTGTCTTCGGCCTCGCGCGTCGATGCCCCCAGGTGCGGCAGCGCGAGCACGCGCTCATGGCCGTGCAGCACGGCGTTGGGGAAATCGCAGACGTACATGCCCAGATGCTTCTTCTCCAGGCTGGCCAGCACCGCGGTGTCATCGACCACGCCTTCGCGCGAAAAATTCAGCAGCACGGCGCCGGTCTTCATCGAGCCCAGGTTGTCGGCGTTCACCAGATGTTTGGTGGCCGCCACCAGGGGCACATGCAGGCTCACGAAGTGCGCGTTGCGCAAAACCTCGGCTACGCTCGCCGCGCGCTTGACCTGCGCTGGCAGGCTCCAGGCCGCATCGACGGTGATATCGGGGTCGTAGCCGAGCACATTCAGGCCGAGCCTGATCGCAGCATCGGCGACCAGGCAACCGATCTTGCCCAGGCCGACGATGCCCAGGGTGTGGCCGATGAGCTCGAAGCCGGCGAAATGCTTCTTGCCGTCTTCGACCTTGTGCTCCATCGCGCTGTCCTTGGGGTCCAGCGACGCCACGAAGCGCAGCGCACCGGGCAGGTTGCGTGCGGCCATCAACATGCCGGCAAGCACCAGCTCTTTGACCGCATTGGCGTTGGCACCCGGTGCGTTGAACACCGGCACGCCGCGCGAACTCATCGCCGCCACGGGGATATTGTTGGTGCCCGCGCCGGCGCGGGCGATCGCGCGCACGCTGGCCGGGATGTCGATGCCGTGCATGTCGGCCGAGCGCACCAGCACGGCATCCGGGGCTTTCACATCCTTGGCGGCGTGGTAGCGCTCGCTGGGCAGTTGCTTCAGGCCGTTCGCCGAGATCGCATTCAGGATCAGGATATCGAATTTGCGCTCAAGCATTCGCGGCCTCGAATTCCTGCATATAGGCGACGAGTGCCTTCACGCCTTCGACCGGCATCGCGTTATAGATCGAGGCGCGCATGCCGCCGACCGAGCGGTGGCCCTTCAACTGCAACATGCCGCGGGCCTCGGCGCCCTCGAGGAAGGCCGCGTCCAGGGCCTCGTCGCGCAGCTTGAAGGGCACATTCATCAGCGAGCGGCAATCGCGCTGCACCGGGCTCTTGAAGAATTTGCTTTGATCGAGATAGTCGTAGAGCAGGGCGGCCTTGGCGCGGTTGCGCTCGGCCATCGCGCTCAAGCCGCCCTGGGCCTTGATCCAGTTGAAAACCAGGCCGGCGATATAGATCGCATAGGTCGGCGGTGTGTTGTACATCGAGTCGTTGTCGGCGACCTGCTTGTAGTCGAAGGCCGACGGTGTGATCGGCAGCGCCTGGCCGATCAGGTCTTCGCGCACGATCACGATGGTCAAGCCGGCCGGGCCGATATTCTTTTGCGCGCCGCCGTAGATCAGGTCGTACTGGGCCACATCGACCGGGCGCGACAGAATATCGCTCGACATATCGGCCACCAGCGGCACGCCGCCGACCTCGGGCGTGAAGTGGTATTCGACGCCGCCGATGGTCTCGTTGCTGCACACATGCACATAGGCCGCATCGGGGTCGAGCGTCCAGTCGCTGCGCGGCGGCACGCGGTCGTAGCCGGTAGCCTCGGCGCTGGCGGCGATACGGACCTTGGCGTATTTTTTCGCTTCCTTGATCGATTTCTTCGACCACTCCCCCGTATCGATGAAATCGATGCTGGTTTTGCCGCGCAGCATATTCATCGGCACGATGGCGTTCTCGCCGATGGCGCCGCCCTGCATGAACAGGACCTTGTAGTTCGCCGGTATCGCCAGCAGCTCTCGCAGCAGCGCCTCGGCCTCGGCGTGGATGGCGATGAATTCCTTGCCGCGGTGGCTCATCTCCATCACCGACATGCCCGAGCCGTGCCAGTCGAGCATCTCGGCCGCGGCCTGACGCAACACGGATTCGGGCAGCGCGGCCGGGCCGGCGCTGAAATTGAAAACACGGGTCATCGGGAAAAACTCCAGGAGAGGAAGTAGGCTCGATCTGGATTATCGTCGCCACATGGCGCCCTTCAGCTTCTACTGGCACGACTACGAAACCTTCGGCGTCGTGCCGCGCCGAGATCGGCCGGCGCAATTTGCCGGCGTACGCACCGATGCCGATTTGAACGAGATCGAAGCGCCGCTCACCCTGTACTGCAAACCGTCACCCGATTCGCTGCCCGAGCCCGAGGCTTGCCTGATCACCGGCATCACGCCGCAGGTCTGCGCCGAGCGCGGCGTCGCCGAGCGCGATTTCGCCAGCGCCATCGAGACCCAGCTGGCGCGGTCCGGCACGGTGGGCTGCGGCTACAACAGCCTGCGCTTCGACGACGAGGTCACGCGCTTCCTGTTCTGGCGCAATCTCATCGACCCCTACGCCCGAGAATGGCAGAACGAATGCGGTCGCTGGGATCTGCTCGACACCGTGCGCTGCGCCTGGGCGCTGCGGCCCGAAGGCATCCAGTGGCCGCAGCACGACGATGGCAGGCCGTCCTTCAAGCTCGAACACCTGACTGCCGCCAACGGCCTGGCCCACGAGGTCGCCCACGATGCGCTATCGGACGTGCGCGCGACCATCGCACTGGCGCGGCTGGTCAAGGACCGGCAGCCCAAACTCTGGGCGCATTGCCTGAAGCTGCACAAGAAGCAGGCGGTGATCGACGAAATGGGTGTCGGCCGCCCCTTCGTACACCTGTCGGGCCGCTACCCGATCGAGCGCGGCTGCATGGCCGTGGTCTGGCCCTTGGCGCCACACCCGAAGTTCAAGAACGAAATCATCGTCTGGGATCTGGCGTTCGACCCGCGCGAGCTGTTCACGCTCAACGCCCAGGCCGTTCGCGACCGCTTGTTCACCGCTACCGACGCATTGCCGGCTGGTCAGGCGCGATTGCCGATCAAGACCATCCACCTGAACAAATCACCCATCGTGATCGGCAAGCTGAAAACGCTGGGCGCCGCGACCACGCGCTGGGGCATCGACATCGACCAGGCGCTGCGCCACGCCGAAGTGGCGGCGCGGCAGGCCAATTCGATGGCCGGTATTTGGCCCGAGGTCTATGAGCGCGCGCCGCCGGCCGAGCCCGTCGATGTCGATGAAGATCTCTATGGCGGCTTTCTCGACAACGAAGACCGCCGCGCGCTGCAGCGCCTGCGTTCGCTGCCGTCCGGAAAGCTGGCCGAGCACCGCCCGGCCTTCAACGATGCGCGGCTGGACGAATTGCTGCTGCGCTTTCGCGCGCGCAACCATCCCGATACTCTAAATACGGCCGATCGTGCGCAATGGCTTGCCCATTGCCGCACGCGCTGGCAGGCCGCGCCGGCCTGGCTCGAGCGCATCGCTGCGCTCGAATCGACGGCCGATGAACGCGGCCGCGCGGTGCTGGCCGACCTGCACGGCTGGTCGGCGTCGATCCAGGCGGGGTTGGCGGTCGCAGCTACGACCCGCTGAAAGCCCTGTGCGAACAGACGCCGACCGAGTGAATTGGCGCGCTTAAGTACGCGTTGCGCGCTGCTTTTCGTGCACGCAGTCGTCCACCACGCGCTGGCCGCGCTGGGTGTCCATCAGCATCGACTTGTTGGCGATCTGCAGCATCAGCATGCGACCCTGCACATCTTCCAGGCGCAGCGCGCCGGTCGATGACAACACCGGCTTCATGGTCCAGCTTTGGTTCTTGTAGCGCAGGTCAACATAACCCTCGCTTTTGGGCGAGGTGGCGACATGCACCGTTTGATTGAACTCGCAGGCGTAGTCGCCGGTGTGCGTCATCGAGGCGGCGTGGATCTGGTCGGCATCCGCCTTGACCAGCACGGCGTCGGCAGGCGCCGCTTTCTTGGCCGGCGCTTTGGCCGCGGGCTTGCCGGTCTTCACGGCCGGTTTTGCCGCCGCGGTCTGGGCTTGCGCGGCGGTGGCCAACAACAGGCTTGCGGCCAGTGCGGTCAGGATCGAAAGGCTGGGTTTCAAGAGCATCTCCGGTTCGTGGTGACGGCCGGGATTGTGCTGGTCTGCGCCGGCTCAGACGTTGCCAGACGTTGCAGCCGTCGTGCCGCTGCGGCCCTCCGTGAAAAAAGCCTCGCGCACCTCGGCCGGCAGTTGCGGGCCGCCCGCATACGAGGTCCGGTGGGCACGTTCGAGCAATTGCCAGTAGTAGCGGTAGCTGGCGCGGTCGTGCAGGGTGTCATGGTGTTGGATGGGCGCCCACTCGGCGGCCTGCGCCGCAGCGATGATCTCGATGGCCTGATCGACCTCGGCCACCGTCGGCGTGAAGGCCTCGACGATCGGACGGATCTGCGCCGGGTGGATGCTCCACATGCGCGTGTAGCCGAAGCGGCGGGCGGCCTGGCCGGCGGCGTCCATCAAGGCCGAGGCGTGCTTGAACTCGGTGACCACGCAGTGCGACGGCGTTTTGCCGTGGGCGTGGCAGGCCGCGGCGATCTCGAGCTTGGCGCGGACCACCAGCGGATGCTCGAACTGGCCCTTGACGCCCATGGCCGAGGCGGGGATCGCACCGCGGTGCGCCGATACGAAATCCATCAGCCCGAAGGACAGCGATTCGATGCGCGGGTGCGCCGCGAGGGCATGCACTTCGTGCAGGGCGCCGTGTGTTTCGATCAAGGCGTGCAGCGGGATCGCCGCACTGCCCAGCGCGTCGATGGCCTCGGCTGCGCGGGCTACATCGGCCACGCCGCGCGGCTTGGGCAGCATCAGGTAGGCCGGCGGCTTGGCGGCTTGCAAGACGATCTGCACCACCTCGGCGAAGCGCGGGTGATCGAGCGGCAGCACACGCACGCCGACGCGGCCGAAACGGTTACCGTCGCTGGCCAGCAGGGCCGCGATCAGCAAGGCGTGCTCGATCTCGCCGCCCACCGGCGCGCCGTCTTCGGCGTCGAGCGTGACGTCGAAGACCGGCCCCAGCTCGGCCTGCAGATCGAGGCTCTTCCTCATGCGCGCCTCGATGCCGCAGTAGTGATCGCACACGGGCAGGGCGGACTGCGTCGGCTCACCGGCGTCGAACAGCGCGGTCCGCGGGTGGAGCGGGTTCATCTCACAGCAGGTGCTTGACGCCGTCCCGCTCTTCGAGCAATTCGGCCAGGGTCTTGTCGATGCATTCCTGCGAGAAAGCATCGATCGGCAAGCCTTCGATGAGTTTGTATTCCCCGCCGGCGCAGGTGACCGGGTAGCCGAAGATCACATCTTTCGGGATGCCGTATTCGCCATTGCTCGACACGCCCATCGTGACCCACTTGCCCGCGGTGCCCAGGGCCCAGTCGTGCATGTGGTCGATGGCGGCGTTGGCCGCAGAGGCGGCGGAAGACAGGCCGCGCGCGGCGATGACCACGGCGCCGCGCTTGCCCACCGTGGGCAGGAACACGTCGCGGTTCCAGGCGGGGTCGTTGATCGTGTCCTTGACGCTCGCACCGCCGATGGTGGCAAAGCGGTAGTCGGCGTACATCGTCGGCGAGTGGTTGCCCCACACGGCGAGTTTTTCAATATCGGCCACGGCTTTGCCGGTCTTGGCCGCGAGCTGGTTGAGGGCGCGGTTGTGGTCCAGGCGCATCATCGAGGTGAAATTTTTGCGCGGCAGATCGGGCGCGGATTTCATCGCGATATAGGCATTGGTATTGGCCGGGTTGCCGACCACCAGCACGCGCACATTGCGCGAGGCCGAGGCGTTCAATGCCTTGCCTTGCGCGGTGAAGATCTGCGCGTTGGCCGAGAGCAGATCCTTGCGCTCCATGCCCGGGCCGCGCGGGCGCGCGCCGACGAGCAAGGCGCAGTCGCTGTCCTTGAAGGCGGCCGCCGGGTCACTGTGCGCCTGCATGCCGGCGAGCAGGGGGAAGGCGCAGTCTTCGAGTTCCATCATCACGCCCTCGAGCGCGTTCTGCGCTTTTTCATCGGGAATCTCGAGCAGTTGCAGGATTACCGGCTGGTCCTTGCCGAGCATTTCACCCGCGGCGATGCGAAACAGCAGGGCGTAACCGATCTGGCCTGCAGCGCCGGTGACGGCGACGCGAACGGGCTTCTTGCTCATGGCGGAATCTCCAGGGGTGGCGGGTGCGGTGGGCAGGCAAACCAAAGTGTAGGTCACCGGAGGGCTGAAAACGTCGGTCTTCTATAAGACAGCGGACTGTGTTGGAATGGCCTCATGCCCGCCGTTCCCGACGCGCCGCTTTTTTCGCCCCTGTATCGCCAGATCGCCGCCCTGATCACGCGCAGCCTGCAGGCCAGCGAGTGGAAGCCGGGCGAGGCGATCCCGAGCGAGCTGGATCTGGCGGCGCGCTACAAGGTCAGCCAGGGCACGGTGCGCAAGGCCATCGACGATCTGGCCGCTGGCAACCTGCTGGTGCGCCGCCAGGGCAAGGGCACCTATGTGTCCACCCACGCCGAAGAACAAACCCAATTTCGCTTCCTGCGCCTGGCACCCGACAGCGCGCCGGGCGCGCCCAAGGCCGGCGAGCGTGAACCGCTGTCGCGGCGCTTTCTCGATTGCCGGCGCCAGCGCGCTCCGGCCGACGTGGCGCGCGCGATCGGCCTGCGCGGCGGCGAGGCGGCCTTGCAGGTGCGACGGCTGTTGTACTTTCGTGGCCAGGCAGTGGTGCTGGACGACATCTGGCTGTCGGCGGGGCTGTTCAAGGGCCTGACCTCGACCCGGCTGTCGGCCTACCAGGGGCCGATGTACGGCCTGTTCGAGACCGAATTCGGTGTGCGCATGGTGCGCGCCACAGAGCAGATTCGCGCCGTGGTCGCCGACGCCACGGCGGCCAGCCTGCTCGAGCTGGCGCCCGGCGCACCTCTGCTGTCGGTCGAACGGGTGGCCTACACCTACGACGACCGCCCGGTCGAACTGCGCCGCGGCCTCTACGACACGCGCACGCACCACTACCGCAACGAGCTGGGCTGACCGGCGCTCGGCCATCGCAGGCCGGCGCCGCCAAGTCGCGGTTCGTCGCACCGTCGTCGGTGACGCGCGCAACGAGCCGTGCCGTAAGCCTCGTGTCGGTTGCCCTGCCATAGAATCGCCCGGTTTCATCGCGGGGCCACCAGCCTGGATCGCCATGACCGACACGACGCAAACACAACAACGCCCCGTCTATCGCAATATCCACATCAGCCAGATCGTCGGCTACCGGCTGCCGCCGGCGGGCATTGTGTCGATCCTGCACCGGGTCAGCGGCGTATTGATGTTCCTGCTGTTGCCCTTCACGATCTGGCTGTTCGACGTCAGCCTGACGTCCGAGATTTCCTACGAGCGCTTTACCAGCACCTTTGTCGCCGGGATCGGCTTCCTGCCCGGGTGGTTCATGAAGTTGGTGGCGCTGGCGCTGATCTGGGCCTACCTGGTGCACTTCATCGCGGGTCTTCGCCATCTGTGGATGGATATGACGCACAGCGTGAGCATGGAGCAGGGCCGCATCTCGGCCTGGGTCACACTGGGCGCGAGCGGTGCGCTGACGCTGGCCCTGGCTATCAAGCTGTTCTACTGAGCTCGCCATGATGGAAAAGAACTACGGCTCCAAGCGCCTGGTGGTCGGTGCGCACTACGGTTTTCGCGATTGGCTGGTTCAGCGCGTGACGGCGGTGCTGATGGCGCTGTTCACGATCGTGCTGGTCGCGCAATTGCTGTTCGGTGCCAAGCTGGGCTACGAGCGCTGGTCGGGGATCTTCTCGGCGCAGTGGATGAAGTTCCTGAGCTTCGTGGTCGTCGTTTCGCTGCTTTATCACGCCTGGATCGGCATGCGCGATGTGTGGATGGACTATGTGAAGCCGGTCGGTGTGAAGCTCGCGTTTCAAGTGTTCACCCTGGCCTGGCTGGTCGGCTGCGCCGGCTGGGCCGTGCAAGTGCTCTGGAGACTTTGATCGTGGCATTGGCAAAAAGAAAATTCGATGTCGTGATCGTCGGCGCCGGCGGCTCGGGCATGCAGGCTTCGCTGCGCCTGGCACAGGCCGGCCTGCATGTGGCCTGCCTGTCGAAAGTTTTCCCGACGCGCTCGCATACCGTGGCGGCGCAGGGCGGTATCGGAGCCTCGCTCGGCAATATGAGCGAAGACAACTGGCACTACCACTTCTTCGATACGGTGAAGGGCAGCGATTGGCTGGGCGACCAGGACGCCATCGAATACATGTGCCGCGAAGCGCCCAAGGTGGTCTATGAGCTCGAGCACATGGGCATGCCCTTCGACCGCAACCCCGACGGCACGATCTACCAGCGCCCCTTCGGCGGCCACACCGCCAACTACGGCGAAAAGCCGGTGCAGCGCGCCTGCGCCGCCGCCGACCGCACGGGGCACGCGATGCTGCACACCCTGTACCAGCAGAATGTGAAGGCGCGCACGACCTTTTTCGTCGAGTGGATGGCGCTGGATTTGATCCGCGATGCCGACGGTGATGTCTTGGGCGTTACTGCGATCGAGATGGAAACCGGCGAGGTCCACATCCTCGAGGCCAAGATCACGTTGCTGGCCACCGGCGGCGCCGGGCGCATCTACGCCGCCAGCACCAACGCCTTTATCAATACCGGCGACGGTCTGGGCATGGCGGCGCGCGCCGGCCTGCCGCTCGAGGACATGGAGTTCTGGCAGTTCCACCCCACGGGCGTGCACAACGCCGGCGTGCTGCTCACCGAAGGCTGCCGCGGCGAAGGCGCGATCCTGCGCAACAGCGTCGGCGAGCGCTTCATGGAGCGCTATGCGCCGACGCTCAAGGATCTGGCGCCGCGCGACTTTGTCTCGCGCTGCATGGACCAGGAGATCAAGGAAGGCCGCGGCTGCGGTCCGAACAAGGACTACATCAACCTCGACATGACGCACCTCGGCGCCGAGACGATCATGAAGCGCCTGCCCAGCGTCTTCGAGATCGGCCACAACTTCGCCAACGTCGATATCACCAAGGAGCCGATTCCGGTGGTGCCGACGCTGCATTACCAGATGGGCGGCATCCCGACCAACATCCACGGCCAGGTCGTGGCCCCGAGGGACGGTAATCCGAACGCGGTCGTCAACGGTTTGTACGCGGTCGGCGAATGCGCCTGCGTCAGCGTGCATGGCGCCAACCGCCTGGGCACCAATTCGCTGCTCGACCTGCTGGTATTCGGCCGCGCGGCGGGTATGCACATCGTCGGTGCGGGGCTGAAGCAACGCAGCCACAAGCCGCTGCCGGCGGATGCCGCCGACCGCTCGCTGGCGCGACTGGCGCGGCTGGACAACAGCGTCTCGGGTGGCTACGCACAGGATGTCGCCAACGACCTCCGCAACACCATGCAGCATCACGCGGGCGTGTTTCGCACGCAGGCCAGCATAGACGAGGGTGTCAAGAAGGTCGCCGCACTTGCCGAGCGGGTCAGGAACATCGCCTTGAAGGACAAGAGCCAGGTCTTCAACACTGCGCGCATCGAGGCCCTGGAGGTCGAGAACCTGATCGAAGTGGCGATGGCGACGATGACCTCGGCCGCGGCACGACGCGAGAGCCGCGGCGCGCACACTGTCAACGACTACGCCGACACGCCGGAACATCCGAACGGTCGCAACGACGCGGTGTGGCTGAAGCACACGCTCTGGTACAGCGAGGGCAACCGGCTCGACTACAAGCCAGTGCAGCTGAAGCCGCTGACAGTCGAATCGATCCCGCCCAAGGTCCGTACCTTCTGAGAACCACGATGGCCAAGCGCGTTTTCCAGATCTACCGCTACGACCCCGATACCGACGCCAAACCGCGCATGCAGACGCTCGAGGTCGATCTCGACGGCAGCGAGCGCATGCTGCTCGATGCGCTGATGAAGTTGAAGGCGGTCGATCCCGCACTGTCCTTCCGTCGCTCCTGCCGCGAGGGCGTGTGCGGGTCGGACGCGATGAATATCAACGGCAAGAACGGCCTGGCCTGCCTGACCAATATGCGCACGCTGCCCGGCGTGGTGGTCCTGAAGCCGCTGCCCGGCCTGCCGGTGATCCGCGACCTGATCGTCGATATGACGCAGTTCTTCAAGCAGTACAACTCGATCAAGCCCTACCTGGTGAACGACACCCTGCCGCCTGAAAAAGAGCGCTTGCAGTCGCCCGAAGAGCGCGACGAACTGAACGGCCTGTACGAATGCATCCTGTGCGCCAGTTGCTCGACGTCATGCCCGAGCTTCTGGTGGAACCCGGACAAGTTCGTCGGCCCGGCCGGCCTGCTGCAGGCCTACCGCTTCATCGCCGACAGTCGCGATGAAGCCACCGCCGCGCGCCTGGACAACCTCGAAGACCCGTACCGCCTTTTTCGCTGCCACACCATCATGAACTGCGTCGATGTCTGCCCCAAGGGCCTGAATCCGACCAAGGCCATCGGCAAGATCAAAGAGCTGATGGTGCGCCGGGCGGTATAGCCGTCACCGTGAGGCCATGATCGACGCCGAAACGCTCAACCGACTGAAGTGGCGCTGCCGCCGCGGCATGCTCGAAAACGACCTCTTCATCGAGCGCTTCTTTCGCCGCCACCAAGCCACGCTTACAGCGAGCCAGGCGGCCGGCCTTCAGTCCTTGATGGACTTGGCCGATAACGACTTGCTCGACCTCTTGCTCGCACGTCGCGAGCCCGCTGGACAACTCGACTGCGCCGATGTGCGCAACGTGCTTGTCCTGATGCGAACCGAAGGACGCCCATCATGATGACCCCCTCCGACGTCAAAGCCACGCTGTCGTTTTCCGATGGCAGCCCGAGCATCGACCTGCCGATCTACAAGGGCTCGATCGGGCCCGATGCGATCGACATTCGCAAGCTCTACGCGCAGACCGGCAAGTTCACCTACGACCCCGGCTTTCTTTCGACGGCGTCGTGCAACTCGACCATCACCTACATCGATGGCGACAAGGGTGAGTTGCTCTATCGGGGCTACCCGATCGAGCAGCTGGCGCGGCAATGCGATTTCCTCGAAGTCTGCTACCTGTTGCTCAACGGCGAATTGCCCGACGCACCGCAAAAGGCCGCCTTCGTCAAGCTGGTGACCTACCACACGATGGTCAGCGAGCAGATGCAGTTCTTCTTGCGCGGCTTCCGGCGCGACGCGCACCCGATGGCGGTGATGACCGGCCTGGTCGGTGGCATGTCGGCCTTCTATCACGACAGTACCGACATCACCAATCCAAAGCATCGCGAGGTGGCGGCCATCCGCTTGATTGCCAAGATGCCGACGATGGTCGCGATGGCCCACAAGTACGCGATGGGCCAGCCCTACATCTATCCGAAAAATTCGCTGTCCTACAGCGCGAACTTCGCACGCATGATGTTCGCCACGCCCTGCGAGGAGTACGAACCCAACGACGCGGTCGTGCGCGCACTCGACCGCATCCTCATCCTGCACGCCGACCACGAGCAAAATGCCTCGACCTCGACGGTGCGCCTGTGCGGCAGCTCGGGCACTAACCCCTTTGCGGCGATCGCGGCCGGCGTAGCCTGCCTGTGGGGCCCGGCCCACGGCGGCGCCAACGAAGCCGCGCTGACCATGCTCGAAGAAATCCAGAAAAACGGCGGCGTCGAGCGCGTCGGCGATTTCATCCGCCAGGTCAAGGACAAGAGCAGCGGCATCAAGCTGATGGGCTTCGGCCATCGCGTCTATAAGAACTACGACCCGCGCGCCAAGCTGATGCGCGAAACTTGCCACGAGGTGCTGGGCGCACTGGGCCTGCAAAACGACCCGCTGTTCAAGTTGGCCCTGGCGCTGGAAAAGATTGCCCTCGAAGACGAATATTTCGTCGCGCGCAAGCTGTATCCGAACGTCGATTTCTATTCCGGCATCGTGCAGCGTGCGATCGGTATTCCGGTGAGCCTGTTCACGGCCATCTTCGCACTGGCGCGCACGGTCGGCTGGATTGCCCAGTTGAACGAGATGATCGGCGACCCCGAGTACAAGATCGGGCGCCCGCGTCAGCTTTATGTCGGCGCCACCTCGCGCGACGTCAAGCCGATCGGCGAGCGCTGACCGATGGGTCGCGGTTGCCGCCGAAAGGCCGGCCATCGCGCTCGGGTACAATGGCCACGTAGAACTACACAAGACCATCGTTTCTCGAGGTCTCTTCTGATCCCCGCTGCAGCCTTCGGCCGCCGGGCGCCCGGTTTGAATTCCCCAGGTGATTTTCTTGCGTGTCTCTGCACTGCGTCGGCATGTGCTGCGCATTTTTTTCACTTGATAGAGGAATTTTCATGAGCACCCCAGCAACCCAGACCGGCACCGTGAAGTGGTTCGACGAAGGCAAGGGCTTCGGTTTCATTGCCCAGGACGGCGGCGGCAAGGATCTGTTCGCGCATTTCAGCGAAATTCAGGGCGGCGGTTTCAAAACCCTGGCTGAAGCCCAGCGCGTCGAGTTCGAAGTCAAGGAAGGCCAGAAGGGTCCGCAGGCCGCGAACATCCGTCCGATCACCGCCTGATATCACCACGCAGGCACCTTGTGCCTGCGACAAAAACCGCGGCCCCGAGCTGCGGTTTTTTTCTTCTTCAACGATTGCAGCCGAGAGGGACCGCCACATGGCCAAGGAAGAACTCATCGAAGTCAACGGCGTCGTGGAAGAAGTGCTGCCCGACTCGCGCTTTCGCGTCAAACTCGAAAACGGCCATCAACTCGTCGCCTACACCGGCGGCAAGATGCGCAAGCACCACATCCGCATCCTGGCCGGCGACCGCGTCTCACTGGAGCTTTCGCCCTACGATTTGAGCAAGGGCCGAATCACTTTCCGCCACCTGGATCGCGGCGGTGCACCGCCGTCCTCGGCACCGCGGCGTTTCTGACAGCCCCAAGCTCGCTGCGCTCGCGCCCCCCAAGGGCATAAGCGCTAACGTATTATTCATGCTCATTCCTGCTCA
>CADEDE010000068.1 GCA_902825995.1 uncultured Burkholderiales bacterium | reverse complement strand
CTGATCAGCAATCGGCGCACGGAACAAGGGCGCGGTCTATTGACCGCTTACGATCCACGCGTGACGATCCGCATTCGTCTGCGCTCCCGCGGCGCCGCCCCTCGCGGCCGCCGCTCCCACCGAGGCGCACCCTAAAGGATTCGTCTCCACGGGAGATCCCGAATGAAGTTGATGTCTGCCGGCGCTGCGGCAGCAGTTCGCTTCATTCGCTCTTCGCCATTTCGGTAATGGCCGCCTGTGTCAGAAATCCCGAACGACTCTGACCATGCGAACGCACGTACTCGTCGATCCGCCGTAGAACGCGCGCCGGCACGGTAATGTTGATCTTCTCGGCTGGGCCGAAGTAGCGCTCGATCGGCACGTCGACGACACCCCACACCCAGCCCTTGTACTCACGATTGGCCTGGTGCTCGGTCATGGCCTTGAGCGTGGGGAAGTCGGCCCCGTCCTCCGCCAGCAGTTCGCAGTGCAGCTCGATGGCCTGCGCCGCGTTGTCGAAAGCCTCCTCGATGCTGTCGCCGGCGGAGAAGCACCCCGGCAGATCGGGCACGGCCACGCCGTGCGCGGTGCGCTGGGTTCCGGGTTCGATGGCAATGACGAATTTCATGGCTTACTTCCTCGCTCGAAGGCCGGCCTGCTTGAGCAGCTTGTGCATGAGCCCGGTGCCGAGATCCTTCTTCGGATGCGGCACGGTGATGTGCCCGGACTTGCTCGGGTGCTGGAAGACGTGATGGCTCCCATGCACCGATCGCAGCACCCACCCGTCGGCCTCGAGCAACTTGACGATGTCGATGCTGCGCATGGTGGTTATTGTACCCACTACGGAGTGCAACGCCATTCGCGGTCGACAGCTTGCGACAGTGAAGACGCGTGAGCAAGATGCGGCGCGACCGACGCAGCAGGGAGGTAAGCGGGCCCGACGATCAGACCTGGAGCATCCTGGCGCTGTGCTGCGGCGGCTTCTCGCTCTTGCTGCCCTATTTCGCCGTGATGTTCTTCGCCCCGGCGGGCGTGATGCTGGGCCTGGTGGCCGCCCACAAGCGGCGCATCCTGCCCGGGCTGCTCGCGGTCGCCATGAGCGCGGGTGTGCTGTACCTCCACCTGCGCAAGGCGAACGAGGTCAGGTAACGGATCGAGGAGAGCACGCGCGAGTTCGACAAGCGCATGGAGGATCTGTGCCAGCAGTTCGGCCCACTGACGCTGGCCGCGGGCCGCTCAGAACCCAAGCTCGGCGGCCAGTTCCGCCGGGAGGGGCTCATCTGCGGCGATGCAGTACCAAAACCTACCCATCACCTCCGCCTCGTCGGCATCCAGCGCTTCCTTCTTGGCCGGAGCGGGGCAACCGGCAGATGCAAAGGCGGGCTCAAGATCGTCCATGGCCTCGATCACGTGAGCGCACGACGCGTCCAAGACGGGAATGTGCCTTGTGCCTAGAACCTTGCCGCACCGCTCTGCGGCGGACATGACAACGCGCGGAACCCGGCGCGGCATGGCCGGCCTTCAGGGCAGGTTCAGAACGGGAAATCGAACGGCAGGACGGTGTCGAGCGACTGCTGCTGCCGATGCATGCGCTTCAGCCAGCGTTTGGCTGAGGCCGGGTCGTCGAGCTGGCGCAGATCGCGCCGAGCCCCGGCGATCATGGCGCGCAGCGCGCTCGCCTCGCGCTCGAGCAACATGCCGAGTTTGTGCGGGTTCAGGCGCAGGAACGGGTCGATCTCGAAATCCATGTAAAAGACCGCCCGTCGCGCCTGGATCTGGGCCTGCAGTGCGGCCAGCTGATCCGCCAGCACCCGGTTGTAGTGCTGTGCGCACTCGGCCGTGGCGCGTGCCAGGTGTTCCATATCCACCTGCTCAATCTCGAGTTGCAGCGCAAACAGGGCCAGCAGATCCTTGGCGTCGTAGGCCTGGTTCACGCGCTGCATCAGCGCAGTGCGGGCGACGCGATCCGGGCCGTCGGCAGCGCGGTCGGGATGCAGGGCACTGGCCAGCTTGCGATAGACCTCGCGCATGGACTGGGTGGCTTGTTCGGCCTCGGCTTCGCGGCGCCGCGCAGCGGCGCTCGGGCGCGCCGGGCGCGGCGGCGGGTCTCGTTTATCGTCTTGTACCTTGGCGCGAAGGCACTCCTGGGTGCGGGCAAACAAGCCTTCCTCCGTCTCCAGCGCCTCGTCGCCCAGATCGACGCCGGTGATGGTCTCCAGCAGGTTTTTCATGGCCGCGATGGACTCGCGGTTCTCGGTGTCGAAGTCGGTGTCGGCGTGCTTGTCGTACAGGGCTTTGATAGCGGTGGCCAGGCCAGCGTCGGTCTGCTCGTCCTCGAGCAGTTGCCCGGCCACGCTGCACAGGATCTGGCACATCGTGCCGCGCTGCGCCTTGGTCCAGCCTGTGCGTGCGAGCATCGCGTCGAGCTTGCGGACCATCGCCTGCTGGCAAGCCGCATACTCGCCTTGCAAGGGCCGCATGCGTTGATCGTGGGCTTGCGCGAACAGCGGTGCCTGTTCCTGCCAGGCCAGCAGTTCGGCGCGCGCTTGTTCGATCTTGCGCACCAACTGGTTGAACTTGCGCTGTTGCGGCGTGAGCGGGCGCTCGGCGCTGGCAGCCAGCGCCAGGTTCGCTGCTGCCTTCATCGTGCTGGGTGGATTGCGGGCATGACGCTCGTTCGAGCCGTCACATCAGGGCTTCTTGTCCGATTTTGCCGACGCTTCGCTTTTCGCCGCAGGCGCGTTATCTTTCTTCTGATCTCCCAGCACACCCTTCAGCGGGCAGACCGAAAACGCAGGGCATTTTTTGCAGCCCACGGCAAGGGCGATCGGGCAGACGGTCATGGCAGCTTTCCAGGTGACGGGGCGCCCATGCTACGCCTGTGCCCTCAGGGTCCGCCCACTGGACAAGGCCCGGCGCTTGCATACAGTGGGCAACCTTCGATTCGCCAGCCCAGGAGCCATCGCATGCCTTACGTTTTCAAACTGGCCGCCCTTGCCGCCGCCACCGTTTTCTTCGCCACCATGGCGGCCGCGCCTGCCTTGGCGCAGCAGAAATTCATCACCGTCGGCACCGGCGGCGTCACCGGCGTCTATTACGCCGCAGGCGGCGCGATCTGCCGCCTCGTCAACAAGGATCGCGCCAAGCACCACATCCGCTGCTCGGTCGAATCGACCGGCGGCTCGGTCTTCAATATCAACACCATCAAGGCCGGTGAACTCGACCTGGGCTTCGCGCAGAGCGATGTGCAGTTCAATGCCGCCAAGGGCCTGGCCCAGTTCAAGGACGGCGGCGTGTATGGCGACCTGCGCGCGGTGTTCTCGGTGCATCCCGAGCCGTTTACGGTGCTGGCACGCAAGGAAGCCAACGTCAAGAGCTTTGCCGACTTCAAGGGCAAGCGTTTCAATGTCGGCAACCCGGGTTCGGGCACGCGAGCGTCGATGGAAGAGATGCTGGCCGCGATGGGTTGGAAGTTGAACGACTTCTCGCTCGCCTCGGAGTTGAAGGCCGACGAACACGGTGCGGCACTGTGCGACGGCAAGATCGATGGTTTCTACTACGGCGTAGGCCACCCCAGCGCCAATATCCAGGATCCGACCACCTCGTGTGGCGCCAGGCTGGTGTCTCTTGCCGGCCCGGCGATCGACAAGCTGATTGCCGACAAGCCCTATTACGCCAAGGCCACGATCCCCGGCGGCCTGTATCCGAACAACCCCGAGGCCACCCCCACCTACGGCGTGCTGGCGACCGTGGTGACGTCGGCCAAGGCGCCGGCCGAGTCGGTCTATCAGGTCGTCAAGGCGGTCTTCGACAACTTCGACGAGTTCAAGAAGCTGCACCCGGCGCTGGCCGGCCTGAAGCCCGAGCACATGATCAAGGACGGCCTGTCGGCGCCCTTGCATGAAGGCGCGGCGCGCTACTACAAGGAAAAAGGCTGGCTGAAGTAGGCGGCGGCAGGTGGCTATCGACCTCGAGAAGGCGCCCGAGGCGCTGCAGCAACTCGTCGCTGAAACCGATACCGGTGCGCGCAAGACGACCGGTGCCGCGGCGGTGGTCATCTTCTCGGTGTCGCTGGCCTGGGCCCTGTTTCAGCTTTGGTATGCGTCGCCGCTGCCGTTCACCGTTGGCATCGGCATCCTGAACGACACCGAGGCGCGCGCACTGCACCTCGGATTCGCGCTGTTCCTGGCCTTTGCCGCCTGGCCGGCATTCAAGTCCTCGCCGCGCGACCGCGTGCCGCCGCTCGATTGGCTGCTGGCACTGGCCGGTGCCTTTGCCGGCGCCTACCTGCTGCTGTTCTACAACCAGCTGGCCACGCGGCCTGGCCAGCCGACGCCGATGGACATCGCGGTGGCCGCGACCGGCCTGGTCTTGCTGCTCGAAGCCACGCGCCGCGCGGTCGGCTGGCCGATGGCGGCCTTGGCCGCGCTGTTCATCGCCTACGCGATGCTCGGCCCGCATATGCCCGAGGTGCTGCAGCACAAGGGCGCCTCGCTGAACCGCCTAATGTCGCATTTGTGGCTGACCACCGAGGGCGTGTATGGCATCGCCCTGGGCGTCTCCACCGGCGCGATCTTCGTCTATGTGCTCTTCGGCACCCTGCTCGACCGCGCCGGCGGCGGCAACTACATGATGCAGGTCAGCTTCGCCGCGCTCGGCCATCTGCGCGGCGGGCCGGCCAAGGTGGCGGTGGTGAGCAGCGCCCTCAACGGCATGATCAGCGGCTCATCAGTCAGCAATGTGGTTTCCGGCGGCATCTTCACCATCCCGCTGATGAAGAAGGCCGGCTACGGCGGTGTCAAGGCCGGGGCGATCGAGACCATGAGTTCGGTCAACGGCCAGATCATGCCGCCGGTGATGGGCGCGGCGGCTTTCCTGATGGTCGAGTATGTCGGCATCCCGTACAGCGACATCGTCAAGCATGCGCTGCTGCCAGCCGTGCTGAGCTACATCGGGCTCTTCTATATCGTCCACCTCGAAGCGCTGAAAATGGGCATGAACCCGGTTATCGACCGCGCGCCGCGTCCGCTGGCCACCAAGGCCTTGCGCTTCGGCCTCGGCCTGTCGGGCATGGCGATCGTGATCGGTGCGCTGTACTACCTGTTCGCCGCCATCAAGGCCGGCCTGGGCGCCGCGGCGCCCTGGGCCATTGGCGCGGCGGTGCTGGCACTGTATGCCGTCAGCGTGCAGCAGGCGGCCTCGAGCCCCGACCTGCCTGACGATATCGACATCGACCAGCCGAAGGCCCTCGACACCTGGCCGACGGTGCGCGCCGGCCTGCATTTCCTGATGCCGATCGGTACCTTGATCTGGTGCCTGATGGTGGAGGAGTTGTCGCCATCGCTGTCGGCCTTTTGGGCCATCGCGGTGCTGGTGCTGCTGATGCTGACGCAGCGCCCGCTGATCCTGATGCTGCGCAAGCAGGCGCTGGGCAAGGCTTGGGCGCAGGGCTGGCACGAGGTGGTCGGCGGCCTGACCGACAGCTCGCGCAACATGATCGGCATTGGCGTGGCCACCGCCACGGCGGGCATCATCGTCGGCGGCATCACGCTCACCGGCCTGGGTTTGCGCATGACCGAGTTCGTCGAATTCGTCAGCCAGGGCAATGTGATGGCGATGCTGCTGTTCATCGCCTTCGTCTGCCTGGTGCTCGGCCTGGGCGTGCCGACCACCGCGAACTACGTGCTGGTGGCCACGCTGATGGCGCCGGTGGTGGTCGAGCTCGGTGCGCAGAGCGGCCTGATCATTCCGCTGATCGCCGTGCACTTGTTCGTTTTTTATTACGGGATCATGGGCGACATCACGCCGCCGGTCGGTCTCGCAACTTTCGCGGCGGCGGCGATCAGCGGCGAAGACGCCATCGCCACCGGCATCCAGGGCAGCATCTATGCGCTGCGCACGGTGATCCTGCCCTTTATCTGGATCTTCAATCCCGCACTACTCCTGATCGACGTGCATTCGTGGATCGAGGTGCTGCTGGTGGTCGGCGCTTCGACCGTGGCCATGCTGGCTTTTGCCGCGCTGTCGATGAACTGGATGCGCGTGCGCATAAAGGCCTGGGAGTGGCTTGCGCTGGCGCTGGCGGTGGTATTCATGTTCCGCCCCGACTTCTTCATGGACCGGATTGCGCCCGAGTACAAGAGCCTGCCCGCGACGCAGGCCTATGCGGTGGCGGGGCAGTTGCTGGCCGGCGAGCGCCTGGTGGCCGTGATCGCCGGCACGACGCTCGAAGGCAAAGACCTTGCGAAAACCGTGGCCGTCAGCCTCGGCTTGCCAGAAGCCGACGGCCGCAAGCGCCTGGCCGCGACCGGCCTGACGCTTGCGCCGCTCGGTGACAAGGTGCAGGTGGTGGCCGCCAAATTCGGCAGCGCTGCGCGCAAGTCGGGCTTCGAAGAGGGTTTCGACATCGTCGAGATCAAGGTGCCGAGTGGGCGCAGCTCGCCCTACTGGTTCTATCTGCCGGGCCTGGTGCTGATTGCGCTGGTGTGGTGGTCGCAGGGGCGGAGATTGGCCCACCCCCGGAGCGCCTTCGGCGCTCCCCCTCAAGGGGGCGCCGCTGGCGGCCGGGCGGAGCCCGATCCGCGGCGGCCGCTTGGTTGAGCGCCGGTATGGTGGTGCCGCGATGAATACGCGTGTGATCCACCGCAACCTGCGCGCCACGCCGCCGGTGGCGGTTGGCGGGGAGGGCGTCTATCTGATCGATGCCGCCGGCAAACGCTATCTCGACGCCAGCGGCGGCGCCGCGGTCTCCTGCCTCGGCCACGGCCACTGCGATGTGATCGCGGCGATGCACGCGCAGATCGACCGGCTGGCCTACGCCCACACCGGCTTCTTCACCAGCGAGCCGGCCGAGCGGCTGGCCGACCACCTGGCCGCGCACGCCCCCGAGGGCCTGACGAATGTCTATTTCGTCAGTGGCGGCTCCGAGGCGATGGAAGCGGCGCTGAAGCTCGCGCGCCAGTATTTCGTCGAGATCGGGGAAGCCCAGCGCACGCTGTTCATCGGCCGGCGCCAGAGCTACCACGGCAACACCCTCGGGGCACTGGCAGTGGGTGGCAACGAATGGCGCAGGAAGCAGTTCGCGCCGCTGCTGATCGACGTGCTGCGCGTGGCACCATGTTATGCGTACCGCGACCAGCGTGAAAGCGAGAGCGAAGCTGCGTACACGCAGCGCCTGCTCGACGAACTCGAAGCCACGATCCAGGCCGCCGGCCCCGGGCGCGTGATCGGCTTTTGCGCCGAAACGGTCGGCGGGGCCACCCTCGGCGCGGTGCCCGCGACCGCCGGCTATTTCAAGGGCGTGCGCGAGATCTGCGATCGCCACGGCATCCTGTGGCTCGACGACGAAGTGATGTGCGGCATGGGCCGTACCGGCACGCTGCATGCGGTGGAGCAAGAGGGCGCGGCGCCCGACTTGATGATCGTCGCCAAGGGTCTGGGCGGCGGCTACCAGCCGATCGGCGCCGTGCTGGCCCACGAGCGCGTGATCGCACCGCTGCGCGCTGGCAGCGGCCTGTTCCAGCACGGCCACACCTACCTCGGCCACCCGACAGCCTGTGTCGCCGCGCTGGCGGTGCAGCGCGTGATCGAGCGCGACGGGCTCTTGGCCAAGGTGCGCACGCGCGGCGCGCAACTGATGTCGGCGCTGCGCGAACAGCTGGGCGCGCACGCCCACGTCGGCGACATCCGCGGCCGCGGTCTCTTCATCGGCGTGGAGCTGGTGCAAGACCGTGCGAGCAAGACGCCCTTCGATCCGGCATCGAGCTTGCACGCCCGCATCAAGGCCCGCGCCTTCGCCAACGGCCTGCTGTGCTACCCGATGGGCGGCACCATCGACGGCGAGCATGGCGACCATGTCCTGCTGGCACCGCCTTTTATCGTGAGCGAAACCGATGTGCACCAGATCGTCGGCCGGCTTGCGACCGCGATCGACGAGGCGCTGGCCGAGTAAGCTCAGCCCCCATGCCCCAAGACCGCCTGCCCCCGATCCCACCCGAACAGTGGACCGAAGCCCAGCGCAAGGAAGCCGAGGCCATGATCGCCGGCCCGCGCGGCGCCATCGTTGCGCCCTTCGTGCCGCTGATGCGCAGCCCCGAACCGATGGGCCACGTGCAGCGCCTGGGCGCCTACCTGCGCTATCGCAGTGCCGTCGGCACGCGCCTGACCGAGCTCGCGACCTTGGTCACCGCCAAACACTATGCGCAGGGCGTCGAGTGGGCCATCCACGCGCCGATCGCTGCGCGCGAAGGCATCGCGCAACCGACCATCGAGGCCATCGACCGTGGCGAACGTCCGGCAGCGATGCCCGACGACGAAGCCCTGGTGCACGACTTTTGCATCGAGCTGCTGCAAGGACGCGGCCGGGTGAGCGACGCCACGTGGGCCTGTGCAACCCAGCGCTTCGGCGAGCCGGGCGTGGTCGATCTGGTGGTGATCTGCGGGTACTACGGGTTGTTGGCGCTGGTGATGAATTCGGCGCGAACGGCTCGATAGCGGACGGTGCGCAGGGGTCCGCCCCGGGGCGGGGGTCTATGCATTCATCCGCGCACGAACAGCGTCACCAGCGGCGCCTGCCCCAGTTGCCGGCTCCAGTGCCCGTGCAGCTTGGCGTCGAAGCTCGCCCCGGCGGGCAGTTTGTCCGCCGAGTAGAAGCTGTCGCCCGGCAGGAAAACGCGCGTCGATCCGTCCTGCAGGCCGATTTCCATCGCGCCGCTCAGGATGACCAGCCACTGCGGCGTTTCGGTGCAGTGGAACGGGCTGCGAAAACCGACCGGGCTTTCGCGAAACTGAAAGCCGCTGCTGGGCATCAGCGGCGACAGACGGGCCACGGGCTTGCCTTCGCTGAGTGTGATGTCTTGTTCGCGCCAGCGGGCGCGGCCGTCGGGGCCGGTTTCGAGGATGATCTGGATGAAGCCGGGGGTCTTGTCGTTCATGGCGGTGCGACCTGCAGTTGGGCCAGTGCCGCTTGCACCAGCGTTTCGGGTGGCGCGTCGGCGTCGGTGATGGCGATGCCGGCGGCCATGCGTGCCACGCTGGCAGCCGGATGGAAAGCGTCGCCCTCGATGAAGGTGGCGCCGAGTTCGCGCGCCAGGCGCTCGCCCACGCTGCTCTTGCCGCAAGCGCAGGCGCCCATCACGACCACAGTCACGGGCGCACCGCGCACGGGCCCTCTATCGGCACTCGGGCACCGCGCTCGGCAGCGGGTGGCCGGCGAAATGCGCTTCGAGGTTGGCGAAGGCCCGCGCCGCCATCGCATGGCGGGTCTGTGTGGTCGCGCTGCCGATGTGCGGCGCCAACACCACGTTGTCGAGCGCGCGCAGCGCTTCGGGCACCAGGGGCTCGTTCTCGAACACATCGAGCGCGGCGCCGGCGATGCCGCTGTTTTGCAGCGCCTCGATCAGCGCCGCTTCATCGACCACTGAGCCGCGGGCCACGTTGATGAGGTAGCCCTGGGAGCCGAGTGCGCGCAGCACGCCGGTGTCGATCAGCTTGCGCGTGGCCGCGCCGCCGGGCGTGATGACGACCAGGAAGTCCGATACCGCGGCCAGCTCGCGCGGCGTGGCGTGAAAGGCATAGGGCAGCGCCGGCTTGGCGCTGCGCGCGGTGTAGGCGATGCTCATGCCGAAGGCCAGCGCGCGCTGCGCAATCGCCTGGCCGATGCGGCCCATCCCGACCAAGCCCAGCCGCGCGCCCGACATCTTGCGCGCCAGCGGCATCGGGCCGGCCGGCCATCTGCCCTGGCGCACATGCTGGTCGGCCTGCGGGATGCGGCGCGCGATGCTGAGCATCAGCGCCAGGGCCAGGTCGGCGACGTCGTCGTTGAGCACGTCGGGCGTGTGCGTGACGAGCACGCCACGGGCCTTGGCCGCGGCCACATCGACGCCGTCGTAGCCCACGCCCATGATCGAAACGATTTCCAGCGCCGGCAGCTTGGCGATCAGCTCGGCACTGACCTTCGATTCGCCACTGCCGCAGATCGCGCGGATGCGTGGCGCGATACGCTTGAAGGCGGCCGCGTCTTCTTCATGCAACCGGTCATGCACGGTGAAGGCGGCCTGCAGCGGCTGCATCAGGAACGGCGCCAGCCGCGCCACGGTCAGCAGGTCGGGTTTGTCGGCCACGGCGGACTTTCCGCGATTTGTGCGATGACCGTACGATAGCGCACGCCGGTCGGCTTTCAGCGCCGGCACCGTGCAGGGCATCGACGGCGGCTGGCCCCATTGAATTTTCGACGAACCGAATTCACTCCATGAAGTTGCTGCGACACGGCCCCAGGGGCCATGAAAAACCCGGCCTGCTCGATGCCAACGGCCAAGTGCGCGACTTGTCGGCCTTGATCCACGACATCACGCCGGCGACCTTGGCGCCTGCCGCCCTGGCCGCCCTGCGCGCGCTGGATGCGAATGCGTTGCCGGCGGTGGCGCAGGGCAGGCTGGCGGTGCCCTGGACAGGCATGGGCAAGTTCATCGCCATCGGCCTGAACTACGCCGATCATGCGGCCGAAGCGAACATGCCGATCCCCAAGGAACCGATCGTCTTCATGAAGACGGTCGATTGCGCCGTCGGCTGTAACCACCCGGTCGTGCTGCCGCAAGGCTCGGTCAAGGCCGACTGGGAGGTCGAGCTCGGCATCGTGGTCGGCAGCCGTGCGCGTTATGTGTCACCAGCGGACGCGCTGGCGCACGTGGCCGGCTTTTGCGTTGTCAACGATGTGTCCGAACGCGAGTACCAGTTCGAACGCGGCAGCCAGTGGGACAAGGGCAAGGGTTGCGACACCTTCGGTCCGGTCGGTCCGTGGCTGGTCACGACCGACGAGGTCGGCGACCCGCAGAACCTGTCGATGGGGCTCGAAGTCAATGGCCACCGTTATCAGAGCGGCAGCACCCGGACGATGATCTTCGGCGCCGCGGAGATCGTGAGCTACCTGAGCCGCTTCATGACCCTCAACCCGGGCGACCTGATCACCACCGGCACGCCGCCGGGCGTCGGCATGGGCATCAAGCCCAGCCCGGTATTCCTGAAACCAGGCGATACGATGCGCGTATTCATCGAAAAGCTCGGTGAGCAGAAGCAGACCGTGCATGCCTGGGATCCGGCACTGATCGACGGTTGACCGCCCCCGTGCCCCGGAACTTCCGGGGCACGGGGGCGGTCAACCGCACGAACAGCGTCAGCCGAGGGCGGCTGTGGTACGTTGATGGACAGGGCCAGGCCTGTGGCGTGAAATGTGGGCGAAAAGCGCCGCATCTCAGTCCATAGGCCGGTGGTGGTTGCATGATGCTGCAAGCAAGATAGCGCGCCACCCTGTGCGTGAAGATCGGAAAGCTCTGATGCCGCCTGGGCCCGTCAAGCCGGGACTGCATCAGAACTTCCCAGGCGCCGCAAGTGACCCGCTTGCCGGCGTGCCGTTCACCTCAGGAGGTCCGCACATGGACGTCATCAGCAGTTTCACCGCCCGCTTCGAGCGCACGCGCGAAGAAGAACTCTCGCTGGAAGATTACCTCGCCGAGTGCAAGAGGAATCCGCTGGCCTACGCCACCGCCGCCGAGCGCATGTTGAAGGCCATTGGCGAGCCGCAGATGGTCGATACGCGCAACGAGCCGCGGCTGTCGCGCATCTTCGCCAACAAGGTCATCAAGATCTACCCGGCCTTCCCCGAGTTCTACGGCATGGAGGATTCCATCGAGCAGGTGGTGTCGTACTTCCGCCATGCGGCGCAGGGGCTGGAAGAGAAAAAGCAGATCCTGTATTTGCTCGGCCCGGTGGGTGGCGGCAAGAGCTCGATCGCCGAGCGCCTGAAGCAGTTGATGCAGGATGTGCCCTTCTACGCCATCAAGGGCTCGCCGGTGAACGAGTCGCCGCTGGGTCTGTTCGACCTGGTCGAAGACGGTCCGATCCTGGAAAAGGAATACGGCATCCCGCGGCGCTACCTGCAACGCATTCTGTCGCCCTGGGCCGTCAAACGCCTGGAAGAATTCGGCGGCGATATCCGCAAGTTCAAGGTCGTCAAGCGGCACCCGTCGATCCTCAAGCAGGTGGGGGTCAGCAAGACCGAGCCCGGCGACGAAAACAACCAGGACATCAGCTCGCTGGTCGGCAAGGTCGATATCCGCAAGCTCGAAACCTACGCCCAGGACGACCCCGACGCCTACAGCTACTCGGGCGGCCTGTGCCTGTCGAACCAGGGCCTGCTCGAATTCGTCGAGATGTTCAAGGCGCCGATCAAGGTGCTGCACCCGCTGCTGACGGCCACGCAGGAGAACAACTACAAGGGCACCGAGGGTTTCGGCGCGATCCCCTTCGACGGCATCGTGCTCGCGCACAGCAACGAGAGCGAGTGGAAGGCCTTCCGCAACAACAAGAACAACGAAGCCTTCCTCGACCGCATCTACATCGTCAAGGTGCCGTACTGCCTGCGCGTGAGCGAAGAGGTCAAGATCTACGAAAAGCTGATCCGAAACTCATCGCTGGCCGAGGCCAAGTGCGCCCCGGGAACGCTGAAAATGATGAGCCAGTTTGCGGTGTTGACGCGCCTGAAGGAGCCCGAGAACTCGTCGCTATTCTCGAAGATGCAGATCTATGACGGTGAGAACCTGAAGGATACCGATCCGCGCGCCAAGAGCTACCACGAGTACCGCGACTACGCCGGGGTCGATGAAGGCATGAGCGGCATCTCGACGCGCTTCGCCTTCAAGATCATCTCCAAGGTCTTCAATTTCGACAGCCAGGAGGTGGCGGCCAACCCGGTGCATCTGATGTACGTGCTCGAGCAGCAGATCGAGCGCGAGCAGTTCCCCAAGGAGCTCGAGGACAAATACCTCGGCTTTATCAAGGAGCACCTGGCTACGCGTTACGCCGAGTTCATTGGCAAGGAAATCCAGACGGCCTACCTCGAAAGCTACAGTGAGTACGGCCAGAATATCTTCGACCGCTACGTGACCTATGCCGACTACTGGATCCAGGATCACGAATACCGAGATACCGACACCGGCGAGGTCTTCGACCGCGGTGCGCTGAACGACGAACTGGAGAAGATCGAAAAACCCGCCGGCATCGCCAACCCGAAGGACTTCCGCAACGAGATCGTCAACTTCGTGCTGCGTGCGCGCGCCAACAACCATGGCAACAACCCGGTCTGGACCAGCTACGAGAAGCTGCGCACGGTGATCGAGAAGAAGATGTTCTCGAATACCGAGGAATTGCTGCCGGTCATCAGCTTCAATGCCAAGGCCAGCGCCGACGAGGCCAAGAAGCACGAGGACTTCGTCACCCGCATGGTGGCCAAGGGCTATACCTCCAAGCAGGTGCGCTTGTTGTGCGAGTGGTATCTGAGGGTGCGCAAATCCAGCTGAGGGATAGATCGTGTTGCAGTCCATCATCGATCGCCGCCTGTCGGGCAAGAACAAGTCGATCGGCAACCGCGAACGCTTCCTGCGCCGCTACAAGGAGCAGATTCGCGAGGCGGTCAAGCGCGCGGTCGATGGCCGCGGCATCCGCGACATCGAGAGCGCCGAAGACATCACGATCCCGAAGAAGGATATCTCCGAGCCGGTTTTCCACCACAGCCCCGGCGGCAGGCGCGAGATGGTCCACCCCGGCAACAAGGAATATGTGCGCGGCGACCGCATCGAGCGGCCCAAGGACGGCCAGGGCGGCAAAGGCCAAGGCCAGGCCAGCGACAGCGGCGAGGGTGAAGACGATTTCACCTTCACGCTCACGAAGGAAGAATTCATGCAGGTCTTTTTCGAAGACCTGGCGCTGCCGCACCTGCTGCGCACGCAACTGGCCGAGACGCCGGAATGGAAGAGCCACCGCGCCGGCTTCACCAGCGACGGCACGCCGACCAACCTGCACGTGGTGCGCTCGATGCGCGGTGCGATCGGCCGGCGCATCGCCATCGGCGCCGATATGCGGCGCGAATTGCGCGAGCTCGAAGAAGAACTCGAAGCACGGCTGCGCGACGCCCCGATCGGCGATGCCGCGTCGCGCCTGAAGATCGCCGAACTCCAAGCGCGTATCGCCGAGTTGCGCGCCCGCGTCGGCCGCATTCCCTTTCTCGACCCGATCGACCTGCGCTTTCGCAACCGCGTGCGTGTGCCGGTGCCGACCTCCAAGGCGGTGATGTTCTGCCTGATGGACGTCTCGGGCTCGATGGACGAGAACCGCAAGGATCTGGCCAAGCGCTTCTTCATCCTGCTCTACTTGTTCCTGACCCGGCACTACGACAAGATCGATATCGTCTTCATCCGCCACCACACGCAGGCCGCCGAGGTCGATGAGCAGGATTTTTTTCATGCCACCGAGACGGGGGGCACCGTGGTTTCGAGTGCGCTGGTGCTGATGGAAGAAATCGTCCGCGCGCGCTACTCGCCTGCAGAGTGGAATATCTACGGCGCCCAGGCCAGTGACGGCGACAACTGGCACCACGACTCGGGCCGCTGCCGCGAATTGCTGACCGACAAGATCCTGCCGCTGACGCGCTACTTTGCCTATGTGCAAGTAGCCGAGGAAGAACAGACCCTGTGGCAGGAGTACGCGCAACTGGTCGGCGTGATGCCGCAGTTCGCGATGCGCAAGGCGACCGAGGTCTCGCAGATCTACCCGGTATTCCGCGACCTGTTCAAGAAGGAAGGCGCCGAGCCTCGCGCGGCATGAGCAGAAAACACAAGGCCCCGAAGGCGCAGAGCGAGTCCTTGCCTGCCGGGCCGCGCCCGGCCGAGCGCCTGCCCGGCCCGAGCGACTGGAGCTTCGAGCTGATCGAGGAATACCACCGCGTGATCCGCGAAACGGCGGAGCGCTTCGGCCTCGATACCTACCCGAACCAGCTCGAAGTCATCACCGCCGAACAGATGATGGACGCCTATGCCAGCGTGGGCATGCCGGTGAACTACCGCCACTGGAGCTACGGCAAGGAGTTCATCTCCACCGAGAAGAACTACAAGCGCGGCCACATGGGCCTGGCCTACGAGATCGTCATCAACTCCAACCCCTGCATCAGCTACCTGATGGAGGAGAACACGATGGCGATGCAGGCGCTGGTGATCGCCCACGCGGCCTACGGCCACAACAGCTTCTTCAAGGGCAACTACCTGTTCCGCATGTGGACCGA
>CADEDE010000067.1 GCA_902825995.1 uncultured Burkholderiales bacterium | reverse complement strand
GCCTGATGACCATAGCGAGGTGGTCCCACTCCTTCCCATCCCGAACAGGACAGTGAAACGCCTCAGCGCCAATGATAGTGCGGATTCCCGTGTGAAAGTAGGACATTGTCAGGCTATTAAAAGGAAAAGCCCGATCACATTGTGATCGGGCTTTTTGTTTTTTCGGTCAAGACTCCAACCTTTGAGAGGATGGAGCGATGAGAAAGTCATCGAAGTATTCACCCGAGGTCATGGCGGCGCCGCCAACACCTTGATCTAAAAACGGGCTGTTCAGGCCAATTACCTACAATCCCCACCATGCCGCGACCCAAAGCCCAGACAGCCGCTTTGATGGCGTCCGTTGACGATGTCGAGGCGCAGTTCTACGAAGCGCTTCAGCGTGCCGACATCGAGCGCCTGATGTCTGTGTGGTCGGACGACGACGAGGTGGTTTGTGTCCACCCGGGCGGTCCGCGCGTGGTTGGCCACGCTGCGATCCGTGCCACCTTCGAGGCTATTTTTGCCAATGGGTCGATCCCGGCACGGCCGGAAAAATCCAGGCGCGTCGAAAGCGCTGGCTGCGCTGTGCATAACCTGCTCGAGCGCGTCGACATCATCACCGCCGATGGCCCGCAAACGGCTTGGGTCATTGCCACCAACGTCTATCTGAAGACCGTCCAGGGGTGGCGCCTCGTGGCTCACCACGCGAGCCCGGGCTCGTCGCGCGAGTTGCCCGAGATCGTCGAAGCGCCGACCATGCTCCATTGATGGAAAGTTATCGTGCGCCCTTGTGGCTGCCGGGCGGCCATGCGCAAACAATCTGGGCCGCCCGTTTTTCACGCCGTTTTACCGGCGAGCCGCCGCGCTTTACGCGCGAACGCTGGACCACGCCCGACGGCGATTTCATCGACGTTGACATTCAGCCTGGTCCGCCCGGCGTGACCGACCCGCGCTGGTTGGTGGTCTTCCACGGCCTCGAAGGCTCGTCCGACAGCCAGTACATCCAGGCCTTTGCATTTGCCGCACGAAGTGCTGGCCTTGCTTTTGCCGCGCCGCATTTCCGCGGCTGCTCGGGCGAGTTGAACCTGGCGCCCCGCGCTTACCACTCCGGCGACTTCGAGGAGGTCGCCTGGATCCTGGCGCGCCTGCGCAAGCGCACGACGGCTCCACTGCTGACGGCTGGTGTATCGCTGGGGGGCAATGCGCTGCTGCGCTGGGCCGAGGAAGCTGGCGACAGCGCCTCGCGCACAGCCGCCAGCGTGGCTGCCATTTGCTCGCCGATCGATCTGGCTGCGGGTGGCCGCGCGATTGGGCGCGGACTGAACCGTCAGATCTATAACCGCATGTTCCTGGCCTCGATGAAACCTCGCGCGCTGGCCAAATGGGCACAGCACCCGGGCTTGTTCGACCGCGAGCGGTTGCTCGCCGCGCGCGACCTCTACGAGTTCGACAACATCTTCACAGCACCGCTGCATGGCTTCAAGGACACCGAAGATTACTGGGTCCGCGGATCAGCCAAGCCGCATTTGCACAGGATTCGCATCCCGGCCTTGGTGCTCAACGCGCGCAACGATCCGTTCGTACCGGCATCGTCGCTGCCAACACAGCAGGAGGTCGGCGATCGCGTCACACTGTGGCAACCCGCGCATGGCGGCCATGTCGGCTTCCCGGCAGGGGCGCCGCCGGGGCATGTGATGACCATGCCGCAGGCGGTGCTGGGTTGGTTGCGCGACCACGCTTGACGCAAACTTTCGGGCAGCATGGACGATATCGTCAAAACCGCGCTGAAGAAATGGCCGAACGTGCCCGCCTGCCGCGGCTGGCTAGCCCTGGATGCACGCGGCGACTGGTACATGCGCGATGACCGCGTGCAGGCCGCAGGCTTCTTCCCGTGCATCAAGGGCAGTCGCATCCAGCACGACAAGTTGCGCGAGTTCATCCACCGCAACTACGCATGCGACGACGACGGTGCCTGGTACTTCCAGAACGGGCCGCAGCGGGTGTATGTCGAGCTCGAAGCCGCGCCCTTCGTCTGGCGCGTGGCGCCGCAGGACTTTTCGCTCACCAGCCACAGCGGCCTGGCGGCCACGCTGTGCAGTGCCTGGTTCGACGAGGCCGGGCGCCTGTTCCTCGACACCGACATCGGCTTCGGCCTGGTGCATACGCAGGACATGCACGAGGCCGCGCGCGCGGTCGAGGCCGGCTTGTGGCGGCCCGAGCCGATGCCCTTCGCCGCGATGTCGCAGCACTTTGGCTTTGTGCCCAGTCCGCAGCGGGCCTGGGGCTTGTCGGAGAAACGGTAGCGGTCGTTGCATCCGGCCCGCTATGCAGCGGGTGCCTGGTCGGATGCAGACAACCATGCAAAAGCCGACCCGCAGGTCGGCCTGGCCATGCCGGGGTCGCGCTCTACCTGGCCGCGCTTACCATGTACTCGACCACCGTTTTGAGTTCTGCGTCGCTGGCCGTCGAACCGCCCTTGGGTGGCATCACGCCCTTGCCCTTGACGACGCTCGCCGTCAGGCCATTGACACCTGCGGCCAGCCGAGGCGCCCAGGCCGCTTTGTCGCCGAGCTTCGGTGCGTTGGCCGCTCCCGTTGCGTGACAGACGGCGCAGGTTCGGGTGTAGAGCGCCGGCACGGCGTCGGCCTTGGCCACGGCAGGTGCTGCGGCGGCCACGGCCGTCGCCGGGGCAGTCGTTACGGCCGGTGCAGCAGCGGGTGCGGCAGCCGCTATCGTAGCCTTCGGCTCGTCGAACTTGCCGCCGCCCTGGTTGGCCAGATAGATCACCGCGCGACCGATCTCGACATCGCTGAAATCTCCGCCGCCCTGAGCGGTCATGTTGCCCTTGCCCTTGAGTGCTGCCGTGAGCAGGGCGTCGTAGCTGTTCTTCACCCGCGGACTCCAGGCGGCGGCATCGCCGAGCTTGGGCGCACCGGCAACCCCGCTGCCGTGGCAGGCCACGCATTGCGCGGCATAGACTTGTTCGCCTGTCTTCAGCGTCGTCGCGTCGTTGGCGTCTCTGATTTCGATCTTGCCTACTGGCTGGATGCGCTGCGCAATGGTTTCAGGCGTCATGCCCGTGCTGCCGGCGGCCGGCATCTTGTCGGCGACGACATAGCTGACGAGCAGGACGATCGCGATGATCGGCACCACGAACGCGGCCACCACGGCCCACACCAGTTGCTTGGGGGTCTTGATCGGGCCTTCGTGAGGCAGGTCGTGGTCGGCGTGGGTTTGGCTCATTGAAATCCTCAAAACAAAGCGTGCCACGGGGCACGCGAAAGCGGCAAATTATAGCGGCGCGCCCTGTGCGGATCCGCCCAGCGAGCCGCCCCGCACAGGGCGCCCGGTACCCCGCTGATAGAATTCGTCGTCCATGCGCCCGTAGCTCAATGGATAGAGTACTGGCCTCCGAAGCCAGGGGTTGCTGGTTCGATCCCAGCCGGGCGCACCAGGCCGACTGCCTTGAAAACCATCGTCGTCAAGGTCAAGCCGAACGCGCGCGCGAGCACACTGGTGGCGCAGGCAGACGGCAGTTGGTTGGCACACATTACTGCGCTGCCTGTCGATGGCCAGGCCAATGACGCACTGATCGCCTTGGTGGCCAAGCAATTTGCAGTGCGGCGCGCCCAGGTGCGCATCAAGACCGGTTCGAGTGGTCGGCTCAAGCGCGTGCAAATCGACGAATGATTCCTGCCGGCCTCACACTGCATCGGGGACGTCGATGCCTTGCCCTTCGACGATCACCTGGCGCAGGCGAAGTCGCGCGTCGAGCACCGCCATATCGGCGCAGGCGCCGACGCTGAGCACGCCGCGGTCGGTAAGACCGAGGTACATCGCGGCATGCGTCGAGACGCGCAACGAAGCCTCGCGCAGGCCAAGGCCAACACCTTCAACCAGGTTGCGCAGCGCCTGGTCCATCGTCAGGGTGCTGCCGGCCAGCGTACCGTCGGGCAGGCGCACGCCGCCGCTGCATTTGCTGACCCTATGGCGGCCGAGTCGATACTCGCCGTTGGGCATGGCCGCGGCGGCCGTCGCATCGGTCACGCAGTACAGCGCGGGGATGGCGCGCAAGGCGGCGCGTATCGCACCGGGGTGTACGTGCAGCAGGTCGGGGATCAGCTCGGCGTGCCGCCCATGCGCGAGCGCCGCGCCGGCTGCGCCGGGGGCGCGGTGGTGCAGGCCGCTCATCGCGTTGAACAGATGCGTGAAACCGCTCGCGCCGGCACGCAGCGCCGCGCAGGCCTGTTCATAACTGGCGCCGCTGTGGCCGATCTGCACCCGGATGCCGGACGCAACCAGCGCGGCGGTGGCTTCGAGCGCCCCCGGCAACTCGGGCGCGAGCGTGACGATACGGATCGGCGCCAGCGCCGCGAGCGCGAAGATCTGGCTGACCGATAGCGTGACTGCAAACGCCGGCTGCGCACCGAGCTTGTCGGGGCTGATGTAGGGCCCCTCCAGATGCACGCCAAGCACGCGCGCCGCGCCTTGACTGTGTGTCGCGCAAGTGCCGGCCAAGGCGCGCAGCGCGGCTTCGATTTCGCCGTGCGGCGCGGTCATGGTGGTCGCCAGCAGGGCCGTGGTGCCGTGCCGTGCGTGGGTGCGCGCGATGGTGTCGATGGCGGCGCCGCCCTGCATTGTGTCGGCACCGCCGCCGCCATGCACATGCAGATCGATGAAGCCGGGCAACACGATCGGCACATCACTGCCGCGCCAGGCCTCATCGCCGAGTGGCTCGCCTTGCACGGCAACGATGCGGCCCGCGTCGTGCGTGAGCGTGCCGCGCAGCCAGCCTTCGGGCGTGAGGATCAAGCCATGGACTGCGTTCACAGCAAGGGCCGCTGGCTGGCCTGCGCAAAATAAAACCACTCGTGCCCCGGCAGCGCGCTGGCGTCGGGGAAGACGATATGACCGTCGGCGCTGGCGATCACCGGAGTGCCGTCATGGCGCTCGCCGACATGCTCACCGGCATGCACCGCATCGAAGCTGCGCCACGGGCGCACGAAACGGTCGGCGGCGTGCAGGCGATCGACCACTTCGGTCAGGCGCAGGCGCTCGAATTCGGCGGGCGGAGGCGCGAGCGCGATGTCGGCCAGTCCAAGCAGCGCGATGGCCTGCCGGATCGCGCGCCAGCCGACCTCGGGCGCGGCCGGATCGTCATGCTGGCCGCATTCAAGCGTGACCCCATAGCCGCCCTGGCTGCGCATGTACTCGGTGGTGCCGACGCCGTAGCTCGGGTCGGCGTCTTCGGTCAGGCCACGCGCGCGGCGCCGTGTTGCACCCTGCGCGTAGGCCGCCATCCAGCCTTCGACGATGCGTGTCGGGCCCAGGTGCGCCGCGAAGCGGCTTTCGGCTGCGGCGTGCGCAAAGGGTTCGAGCGTATCGTTGCTGTCGGCCGGGCCGCGCATCACGAAGGGCCGGCCGGGGCTCGCGAAAGAGTGCAGATCGAGCAGCACATCGTGTGCGGCGAGCCAGGGGCAAAGCAGGTTGGCGATGCGGTCTTCGAATTCGACCGGCATGTCGGTCGGCAGCAGCCGGCGGTTCAGATTGCGCTCGCCGCGCCGCTCGCCTTTGACATAGGCCAGCGGGTTGGTCACCGGCACCAGGGTCAACACGCCGCGCGCGATGCGGACTTCGCCGCGCTCGATCTCGCCGAGCACGCGTTCAATCGCGCGCGTGCCGCAGATCTCGTTGCCATGCACGGCGCCGAGCACGATCAGACGCGGCCCGGCGCCGTCGAGGCCGGCGAACTGGTGTCCATGCAAGGGGCGTGGCTGCACCGGAATCACTCCAGCATCGGCATCAGGCGCTTGCCGAGCGTTGCGGCGCCACGGACAGGCTGCCCTTACCGCGAGCCAGATGCAGCATGGCCACCTGCGCTTGGACAATGGTGGGGTATCGAATCTCCATGGCGGCACCTCAGTCAGTGTGGGCAATATAGCTACTTCGATGCATCTCGGTGAGGCTTATCGAGTCGTCCGAATTCGGGAAGGCCACCGAGGCCAGGTCGAGTTCTTGCAACGTGGGTCGGGGCAGCGCGGTCGTCACGCTCCATCGGTTCGGACTGAGGCCTCGAAGCCCTCGAGCGCACCGTACACGCTGCCGCCATGGATCTGCAGCAGGCGGTCGGCGCGGCGGGTGTCGATGCCACGTTTCAGGGCCACGATGGCAACCTTGATGCGGTAATCGCAGGCCAGCAAAGTGCGCTCGGCGTCGTCGGCGCTGCAGCCTGTGGCCTGCATCGTCAGGCGCTGGGCGCGGCGCAGCAGCTTGGCGTTGGTGGCGCGCAGATCGACCATCAGGTTGCCATAGACCTTGTGCAGCCGCACCATCAGCGCGCTTGAAAACGTATTCAGCGCGATCTTCTGCGCCGTGCCGGCTTTCAGCCGCGTGCTGCCGGAGATGACTTCGGCGCCGGTATCGAGCGTGACGCCGATTTCGGCAAAGGCCGCCAGCGGCGAGCCGGGGTTGTTGGCGATGCCGAGGGTCAATGCGCCGCTGGCCCGCGCGGCCTGCAGCGCGCCGAGTACATACGGCGTCGCACCGGAGGCCGCGAGCAACAGCACCACGTCATTCTCGGTCGGACCCAGGCGGCGCAAGTCGGCGCTGCCCTGCGGGCCGTCGTCTTCGGCGCCTTCGACGGCCGCGTACATGGCCGAGTCGCCGCCGGCCATCAGTGCGCGGGCGCGCTCGCGCGGCCACGAAAACGTCGGGTTGAGTTCGACGCTATCGAGCACGCCCAGGCGCCCGCTGGTGCCAGCGCCGATATAGATCAGGCGCCCGCCGGCAGCGATGCGCGGCACGGCGGCATCGACCGCGCGCGCGAGCGCGGGAATGGCGGCACGCACGGCAGCCATGGCGCCCTGCTGGTCATCGACGAAGGCCGCGATGAGCTCGGGCGTGTCGTAGCGGTCGAGATCGGGATGTCGCGCATCGGCGTCCTCGGTGTTCAGCGGTGATGGTGGCGGCATGGGGCTAGATCTTCAATCCCGGGAAGTCGTGACGCTATTCTGTCCAGACAGGACGAGGAGGTGTTATGGCCAACATGCTTCACGGCAGGGCCCGAACAACGTCGCGAGTTCGAGCCGCTCTCAAAGCGGCGCAAGACAAGAACCCCGCCCTAGCCAATCACCTCCGGCCAGTCGGTGTGAAAGGCCTGGCCGGCGGGGCGGTCGGTGCGTTCGTAGGTGTGGGCGCCGAAGAAGTCGCGCTGCGCCTGGAGCAGGTTGGCCGGCAGTCGCGCGCTGCGGTAAGCGTCGTAATAGGCCAGCGACGCGCTCATCGCCGGCACGGCGATACCGTGCTTCACGGCAGTGGCCACCACCTCGCGCCATGCCGCCTGGGCGGCATTCAGCGCATCGCGGAAGAACGGCGCCAGCATCAGATTGGACAGGCCCGGCTCGGTGCGGTAAGCCTCGGTGATGTGGTTGAGAAAGCGCGCGCGGATGATGCAGCCGCCGCGCCAGATGCTGGCGATGCCGCCCAGGTCAAGTGCCCAGGCCTTCTTCTCAGCCATCGTGCGCATCAGGTCGAAACCTTGGGTGTAGCTGACGATCTTGGAGGCGTAGAGCGCGTCGCGCACCTGAACCACAAGCCGCGCGCGCTCGACCGTGAGCTTCGTTGCGGGCCCGTGCAGCACCTGGCTGGCCGCCACGCGCGCGGCCTTCATCGACGACAGCACGCGCGCCTCGACCGCCGCATTGATGGTGCTGACGACGACCGCGTTCTCGGCGGCATTCATCAGCGTCCACTGCCCCGTGCCCTTCTGCCCCGCTTTGTCGAGGATCAGATCGACCACCGGCGTGCCCGTGGCCGCATCGCGCTGGCGAAGAATCTTGCCGGTGATCTGGATCAGGTAGCTTTGCAGTTCGCCTTCGTTCCATTGCTCGAAGACCGCCGCCATCTCGTCGCAGCTCATGCCGGCCGCAGCGAACAGCGCATAGGCTTCGCAGATCAACTGCATGTCGCCGTATTCGATGCCGTTGTGCACCATCTTTACGTAGTGCCCGGCGCCACCTTCGCCGATATGCATCACGCAGGGCCGGCCATCGACCTTGGCGGCGATGCTCTCGAAGATCGGTCTCAACACTTGCCAGGTGCTGGCCGGGCCGCCGGGCATGATCGACGGCCCCTTGCGCGCGCCCTCTTCGCCGCCGGACACGCCGGCACCGACGAAGCGCAGGCCGCGCGCGGTCAATGCGCTCGAGCGGCGTTCGGTATCGGTATACAGGCTGTTTCCGCCATCGATGACGATATCGTCTTTGTCGAGCAGCGGCAGCAACTGCTCGATCACCGCATCCACCGGCGCCCCGGCCTTGACCATCAGCATCACCGTGCGCGGCCTGGCCAGGCTGGCGACGAACTCGGCCAGCGTTGGCGCGGCCACCAGGCGCTTGCCCGGATGCGCGGCGACGAATTCGCGCGTGGCCTCGCCGCTGCGGTTGAAGACGCTGATCTGGAAGCCGCGGCTCTCGATATTGAGCGCCAGGTTCTGGCCCATCACGGCCAGGCCGATCAGGCCGATATCGCTGCCAGTGGTCATGGCGGCCTCTGCATTGTTGAGAGGCCGCCATTCTCGCCGCTCGAACGTTCAGTCGAGATCCTCATGGACACAGAGGAAATTGCCCTCGGTATCTTCGAACCAGGTCGCCTTCCCGGCGCCCATCCGGGCGATGTGGTTCACCGTTTTCAGACCCGGCAGATCGTAGTCGGCGAAACGCACGTCCTTGCGCTGCAGCTCGGCAATCGCGCGTTCGAGATTGTCGACCCGAAAGCCCAGCGCGGTGTGCTGCGCCTTGGTGCCTTCGGCCCGCGGCAACAACCAGATCTCGGTGCCGCCGCAGCGGTAGCCGAACTTGCCGTCGGGCCGCGCACCGATCGGGTCCAGCGCCAGTTGCTGCTCGTAGAAGCGACGCGCTCGCGCCATATCCTTCACCGGCAACATGCAGCCGACCTGCGTACCCGCGAGCGGGCTCATTTCGGCGCTCCCGCGACAACCCAATTCTCGACCGCCGGCTTGCCGTCCTGCAACGCCAGCGCGGTGGCGTCGAGCTTGTCGCCGCGCACGATGCCGCGCCATTGCAGCTTGCCGTATTTGGCGCTCACGGTCTCGGCCTCGAAGGCGATGCCATCGCCTTGTGCCGTGCTGCGGTAGACCGCATCGGAGTAGCCATAGCGATCGCAGGCGCTGGAGCGAAAACGGCCGTCGCGGAAGGTCAGCGTGTCGGCGTCGCCCGACGATTTGCCGCGCTGCAGGAATACGCCTTCAAAGCGCCTGCCATCCAGCGCTGTCGGCTGGGCCAGCGCCGGCAGCGCCGCCGCCAGGCAAAACGCGCCCGCCAGTGCATGGCGGCGCGAGGGCAGCTTGAGGGAACTCGGATTCATGTGCATCTCCTTGCGCCCCGGAATGTGGAACGCGAGCCCTTTGTAGGTCGATCGCGCGCGCTTGCCGATGGGCAAGAATGCGTAGCTCAGCGCCCACGCGGCACTTTGCGCGGCGCCGCGGCCGGGGTTTGCGCCAGCTCGAGTTCGGCCAGCAAGCGGTCGGCGGCGCGGGCAAAGCGCCGTGGGTCGTCATAGGAGCGGGCCAGCATCATCGCGCCCTCGAGAGCGCCGACGAGCATCGCGGCGACTTCGCGCGGCGCGCCCGCGAAGCGCAGGCTGGCGCGTGCGCGGCCTTGCTCGAGCACCCTGGCCAGCCAGCGCTCGTTGACATCGAAAAAATGCTGAATCGCCTGGCGCATCGGCTCGGGCAGCGTGCCGTGCTCGGCGGCGAGCATGCCGCAAAGGCACATCCGGCTGTTGTCCAGCGCCAGCGCGTAAATCCGCGCATAACGGCGCAGCTTGTCGAACTCAGCGTTGGCGTCGCCGTCGATGGCGTCCAGTTCGGCCACGAATTCGCTTTCGTAGCGTTCGATCAGGCAGCGCCCGAGTTCGGCCTTGCTCGCAAAGTGGTAGTGCAGGCTGGCCTTGGTGACCTGCAACCGCGCCGCGATGTCGGCATAGCTGAAGCCGTTGAAGCCGCGGGTCTGCACGAGTTGGGTCGCAATCTCGAGGATGCGCTGCGCGGTGTCCTTGTCGGCACGGGGGCGGTTCATGGCGCAGGCACTCTAGCCGACTTACCTACTGGTTGACAAACAACCGGGCAGTGGCTAATTTTCAGATCGAAGCCCTGCTCTGGAGTCGCCCATGCTGCCGTCGCCCTCGCCCCGCACCGATCTGCTGCGCGGCAGCGATCTTCGCGCCGCGCTCGACGTGGTTGGCAATCTCGGCGATGCGGCTGACGACGGCGATGGATTCGCCCGCTGCAGCGTTGAGCAGTTGCCGCGCCTGGCAGCCTCGGAATTGACCACGCTGTCGATGTGCGACATGCGAAGCGGGCGCCGGCATGTCGTCGGCGTGCCGCCGGGCACGATCGATGCCGAGGCGCGCGCCAGCTTCGACCGCCACTTCGACGAGCACCCGCTGGTTCGCTATCACGGCCACGAGGGCGGGCAAGAGGCGCGGCGCATCAGCGACTCGATCGCAATGCCGGCATTTCGCAAAACCGCGCTGTACGCCGACTACTACCGGCGCATCGGCATCGACCACGCCTTGGCACTGCCACTGCACAGCGACGACGGCTGGCTGGTCAGCGTCGTGCTCAACCGCCAGGGCCGCGATTTCAGCGACCGCGAGCTGGCGCTGTTCGACCAAGTGCGCCGCGTGCTCGCCCGCTTGTTCCGCAGCACGCGCCTGCTCGAACGCACGCGCGAGCGATTGAACGGCGCTGGCGCTGTGGCCGGGCCGCCGACGCTGTCGCCGTCGTTGCCGCTGACCTGGCGCGAGCGCGAAGTCCTGCGCTGGGTCGCGGCAGGCAAGACCGATCGCGACATCGCCGCGATCCTGACCATCAGCCATCGCACGGTGCACAAGCACCTGCAAAGCGTGTACAGCAAGCTCGGCGTCGAGACGCGCACCGCGGCGGCGATGCGGGCCATCGCGCGAACCTAGACCTGCGCAATCTTGCGCATTGACCAGTCCCGGCGCGGGCCATACAACATCGCTCAGATTCAGGCACAAGGAGCGATCGCCATGAATATCGACCAGGACAAGCTGAATGCATTCATGGGCCGTTTCGTCAACGACCTCGGCGCGGTCATGCATGCGGCGACGATCGTCGCGGGCGACAAGCTGGGCCTGTACAAGGCGCTGGCCGAACGCCCGCTGAGCGCCGAAGAACTGGCCAGCAGCACCGAGACCGATGCACGCTATGTGCGCGAATGGCTGTCGGCGCAGGCGGCGAGCGGCTATGTCGAGTACGAGCCGTCGAGCGAGCGCTTCGGCCTCAGCGACGAGCAGGCCTTCGCGCTGACCGTCGAAGGCGGGCCGGCATTCATCCCCGGCGCCTTCGAGATTGCCGTGGCGCAGTTCAAGGCGATCCCGAAAATGATCTCGGCCTTTCGCACCGGGCTGGGGCTGGGCTGGCACGAACACGATGCGGCCCTGTTCCACGGCACCGAACGCTTCTTCCGGCCGGGCTATGCGGCCAACCTGGTCAGCCAGTGGATACCCGCGCTCGACGGCGTCCAGGCCAAGCTCGAAGCCGGGGCGTCGGTGGCCGATGTCCGCTGCGGCCACGGTGCCTCGACGCTGATCATGGCCGAGGCCTATCCGAAATCCAGCTTCACCGGCTTCGATTACCACGAGCCTTCGGTGCGCATCGCCAACCAAGCCGCCGAGTGCGCCGGGCTCGGCAAGCGCGTGCGTTTTGAAGTCGCCAATGCCAAAGCCTTCCCGGGCCGCAAATACGATCTGGTAGCCATGTTCGATTGCCTGCACGACATGGGCGACCCCGTGGGTGCCGCCACTCACGTGCGCGAATCGCTGGCCCACGATGGCAGCTGGATGATCGTCGAGCCCTTTGCCAACGACCGGCTCGAGAACAACCTCAATCCGGTCGGCCGCATCTTCTATTCGGCATCGACCTTCATCTGCACGCCGGCATCGCGTTCGCAGGAGGTCGGCGCCTGCCTGGGCGCCCAGGCAGGCGAGTCGCGCATCCGAGATGTCGCCACGCGCGGCGGCTTTTCGCGCTTCCGACGCGCCACTGAAACGCCGTTCAACCTGCTCTACGAGGCGCGACCCTAGTCATTGCAGGTCACCGGCCAGGCTGGCCAGCGTTTCCGGCGCGATGCTCGCATGCGCCGGGTAATGGGTGTGGTCGCAGCCGACCTTCACCGCCGCGCCGGCGCGGATCGCGGCGCGCTGTGCGGGGCTAAAATCGAAGCGCACGAAGTGCACCGCCGAGGTCTTCTCGTCGGTGCTGCGCTCGAGGTCTTCGTCGGCGATGGCATGGACGCGGGCATGGCCCTCGACCTCGACGAATAGACGGTCCTCGACACCGATCAGCCGCGCCAGCTCGCGCTTGCGCTGGTGCACGTCGGGGTACTCGATCAACATCGTCGCCTTCCAGTTGCCGCCGTCGGGCACCAGCGGCGCGTAGGCGTCAATCTCACTCTGAATACCATTTCCATCGAAGACTTTTTCGATGTGCAGCATCTCCTGGATCTGGCGCCGGATGGTATGTTCATCTTCGAACTGCAGCGTGATGTGGTCGCCAAGCTGCACGCTGCGCAGGCGGCGGTGAGCGATGGCTGCAGGCTGGCTGCTCTTGCGGATCTTCGAGTAGGCCTCCAGCGTCAGGAGGCTGGCATGCGTGATGTTCATGGCGCGTTTACTCCAAACCGTAGGCCATGCGAACCAGCGTCAGAGGATGCTTCAATGCCTTGGCCGGCGTACCCGCCTGGGCCATCCCTTGCGCGATGTGGTGGCCGGCGAGCGCGCAGTCGCTGCTGATGAAGTCGGGCTCGTCCTTGGCCATGGCCTTGAACACGGGCTTGCCGATCTTCATCGCCACCGGGTGCGTGCGCGTCTTCACGCCGTAGGTGCCGGCGTGGCCTGAACAGCGCTCGACGGTGTTGAGCGCGAGCTCGACCTTGCTGCCGATCAGCTTGAACATCTCTTCGGTTTTCTTGCCGATGTTCTGCACCCGGCCGTGGCACGGGATGTGGTAGCTGACCTTGCCCAGAGCGGCCTTGAAGTCGGTCTTCAGCAGGCCGTCCTTATGGCGCGCGACGAAGTATTCGAAGGGGTCGAACATCGCCTCCTTGACCAACTGCGTGTCCGCGCAGTCGGGGAACATCAGCGGCAGTTCCTGCTTGAACATCAGGGTGCAGCTCGGGATCGCGCTGAGTATCGCGAAGCCGTCTTTCGCGTAGCGCGCCAAGGTCGGCATATTGGCCTCTTTGTGCTTGGCCACGGCATCCAGGTCGCCCAGCTCGAGCTTGGGCATGCCGCAGCACGACTCCTTCTCAACGATGGTGTACGGGATCTCGTTGTGGTCGAGCAGCTTGACCAGGTCATGCCCGATGCCGGGCTCGTTGTAGTTGACGTAGCAGGTGGAGAAGATCGCCACCCGGCCCGGTGTGCGTTGGCCGTTGTTGATGACCGTTGCCTGGCCCTGCTTGTTGGCGCTCCAGCGAAAACGCTTCGTCGCCAGTTCGGGCATCCAGGCCTCGGGGTGCACGCCGAGTGTCTTGTCCATCGCCTTGCGCGCGAGCCGGGTCTTGTTCACCGCATTGACCGTTTGCACAACGATCGGGATGCCGGCGAAGCTGCCATGCACATCGGTCGAGGCCAGGAATCTCTCGCCGGGCCTGACGTCGCCTTTCTTGAACTTGATCGCCTTGGCCCGCAGCATCAAGTGCGGGAAGTCGAGACCCCACGGGTGCGGCGGCGTGTACGGGCACTTGGTCATGTAGCACAGGTCGCACAGGTAGCACTGGTCGACGACGTTCCAGTAGGCCTCTTTTTTGATGCCGTGAACCTCACCGTCTTCGGTGGCGTCAACCAGATCGAACAGAGTCGGAAAGCCCTGGCACAGGCTCACGCAACGGCGGCAACCGTGGCAGATGTCGAAGACCCGCTCCATCTCTTTCAGAGCCGCAGCTTCGTTGTGGAAACCGGGGCTCTTCCAATCAAGGGGGTGTCGGGTCGGGGCTTCGAGGTTGCCTTCGCGCATGTGAATGCTTCGCCTGATGAAAAACACGGGGCGCGAAGCCCCTTGTTCAGGAGGTTGAAAAAGCTTTCAGTCCACCAGCGCGTCGAGCGCTTTCTGGTAGCGGTTGGCGTGTGAGCGCTCGGCCTTGGCCAGGGTCTCGAACCAGTCGGCGATCTCGTCGAAACCTTCGGTTCGTGCCTGTTTGGCCATGCCCGGGTACATGTCGGTGTATTCGTGGGTTTCGCCAGCCACGGCGGCCTTCAGGTTGAGCCGGCTGCCGCCGATGGGCAGGCCAGTGGCCGGGTCGCCCACTGCCTCGAGGAATTCGAGGTGGCCGTGGGCATGGCCGGTTTCGCCTTCGGCGGTGGAACGGAACAAAGCCGCCACATCGTTCTGTCCTTCGATGTCGGCCTTGTTGGCGAAATACAGATACCGGCGGTTGGCCTGCGATTCGCCCGCGAAGGCGTCCTTCAGGTTTTGCTCGGTTTTCGATCCTTTCAAGCCCATGTCGCTCTCCTGTAATGGTAATCGGCGCAGTGCAAACGGTATCTCACGGATCGTGCGGCCGCCAATGCAAAGCCGCTATCCGACATATAGCCAATAACTATTTATTGACCACCGGCAATAGCATAGCCGATGGCGCGCGAATATTCAATCGGCGAGCCATTGGAGCGTACGCCGGTGCAGCGCGCTTTGCGGTGCGACAAGCTCATCGAGCGCGGTGAAATGGTTGCGGCCGGGCAATTCCTCGCACACCGGCACGACCGCATCACCCCAGCGCTCGCGAATCAGCCGGTTCTGGCGCAAAAACTCCTCGCTCTCGAGGGCGCCGACGACACTGGCCAGGCGCGCGTCGTTTGGCGGCGCAAACAGCGCGGGGCTGGCGCGTGCCACCACCGCGGGCGTCAAGCGCAGGTCGATCTGCAGCGAGGGCGCCGCGGCAACCGGCGTCAGCTCGTACAGACCGGAAATCGACACCGCGCGACGCACCAGGCGTGACGGTAGCTCGGGCGACAAGCGCTGGCCATTGCAGGCCAACAGCATCGCGGCCAAGTGGCCTCCGGCCGAATGCCCGGCGACGACACAGCGCGCCGCATCACCACCGAACCGCAGGGCATGGCGATGCACCCAGGCCAGCGCGTGGGCCATCTGCAGTGCAATGACGTCGACCGTCACCGCCGGGCACAGTGAGTAGTTGGGCACCACCACCATCGCCCCGGCCGCAACGAACGGCGTGGCGATGAGTGAGAAGTCGGACTTGTCGAGGGAGCGCCAGTAGCCGCCGTGGATGAACACCAGCACGGGCGCGTTGGGTTGCGCCGCCCGGAACACATCCAGCGTCACCGCGCCGTCCGACATGAAAGGAATGTCGAGTTCGCAGGCAAGCGCGTCGCGGGCCTGCGCCGACGTCTCGCGCCAGCGTGCGATGTGGTGCGCAAATTCGGGCACGCGGCGACGGTTGTCGTATTGCGTGTCGAACCACGCGGCGTTGCCGGTGGTCGAGCCCTTGCCGCGGACTGTCATGTGCTTGCTCCCAGGGCCGTTACGCTCTCACGGAGCGGGCCGCGGCGTCAAGACCGACTGCTAGAATTCGCCCCTGTCGTGGGGGCGTAGCTCAGCTGGGAGAGCGTCGCGTTCGCAATGCGAAGGTCAGGAGTTCGATCCTCCTCGTCTCCACCAACCCGACATCCACGGATGTCCCAAGAAATCTCGTGAAGTCTGATACCAAGTCGCGTTCAATAAATTAGATATGATGTTGTTCCACGGACTTCAA
>CADEDE010000066.1 GCA_902825995.1 uncultured Burkholderiales bacterium | reverse complement strand
CCCAGGTGGCGAACTTCTCGCTGAAGCGGCGCCGGTTGTTCTTCCACATGAAGTCATAGACGCAGTTGTGGAAATAATAGAACTCGAGGTGCTTGAACTCGCTCTTCGCGGCACTGAACATTTCCTCGACGCAGTGGATATGCTCGTCCATCGTGCCGCCCACGTCCATCAGCAACAGGACTTTCACCTTGTTGTGGCGCTCGGGGATCATCTTGATGTCGAGCAGGCCGGCATTCGCGGCGGTGGCGTGGATCGTGTCGTCCAGATCCAGTTCGAGATCGCTGCCCTCGCGCGCAAAGCGGCGCAGGCGGCGCAGCGCGACCTTGATATTGCGCGTACCGAGCTCCTTGGTGTCGTCGTAATCCTTGTAGGCGCGCTGGTCCCAGACCTTGACCGCGCTCTTGTTGCGCCCGCCCGGCTGGCCGATGCGGATGCCCTGCGGGTTCACGCCGTAGGCGCCGAAGGGGCTGGTGCCGCCGGTGCCGATCCATTTGCTGCCGCCTTCGTGGCGCTCCTTCTGTTCCTCGAAACGCTTTTTCAGCGTGGCCATCAACTCGTCCCAGCCCATCTTCTCGATCGCGGCCTTTTCTTCGGGCGAGAGTTCGAGCTCGAAGGCCTTGCGCAGCCACTCGAGCGGAATTTCCTGCGTGAAATCGGCGCGCAGCGTCACGCCCTTGAAATACGCGGCGAAGGCGCGGTCGAATTTGTCGAACAGGGCCTCGTCCTTGACCAGGGTCGTGCGGGCGAGGAAATAGAAGTCATCGACCGAGGGGCCGATGACACCCGCCTTCAGCGCCTCAAGCAGGGTCAGGTATTCGCGCACCGAGACCGGCAGCTTGGCCGCGCGCAGGGTGGTGAAGAAGTCGATCAGCATGGGGCCGCGTTATGGCTCAGGAGATCAGTCAGTCAATTCGTCGCAGCAGTGGCGCATGAGGAAAAACAGCCAAGGCACCTGGCTGCGTTGAAGTATTGCCACGTTGAATTGCGGAGCAGAGGCCGGCAACGAGACGATCGTCGAGAGGTCGGAAATTTGGTATTTTGTGTCAGGGCGATCTGCTTGACCTGGCGAAATACAAGCGCGAATCAATGCCGTGAAGACCTCAGTCAAACAAAGAGGGCCGCCCAGGTAGTCCCACCAATCCTTCCCAACGCGCACCGTTGCGGTTGCAGGCGCCTTGTTGAGACGAAAAGAGCAATCCCATCGTTGCGAAGGGCTCTCGACAACCGCCGCCTTGGGGAGCTTCTCCGCAATGTTGCGCAGGATGTGCCAATCCTTCTTGTTCGACTGTTTCCGGGTGCCGTATAGAACTCCGTACGTGAACTCGAGTTGTGTTGCCGCGTTCTCTTTCAGCCATGTTCCACCGTGCGCGAGCACGGAGTCTGCGAAGTTCTCGCTCATCTCGTCATTCAAGCAACGCGGGCCGCTCTTCAGCGTTGCAGCCTTCAACACGGGCAAGTCGAGCTTCTTCCCATCCAGCGCCGAGTTCGCACTGTGCATGCCGCTTGCGACGGCCTGCCATCCGTACACGGGCAATGCAACGTCTTCGACCATCCACCCGGCAGAGGTTTCCATCGACAAGAACAACTTCGCGGGGAGGATGTCTTTCTCGATCTCGCTCAATCGCGTGTAGTGCTTCGATTGTGCGTAGATCAGCAACACAAAGGGGTTGGTCGAGAACTTCGCGAGATTCGATCCTGCCGTCGGTAGCGACGCCACATGACCGCCTACCCGCTGTCGAAATCCGGCCTCGAGCTTGAGCACGCGTTGTTGACAGGCTTTACTGGCATCGACTGCGCGCAAATCCGCCAGGATCGCCGCTTTGGAGAACACTGTCGCTTCAGGCTTTGGAAGGTGCTGGTTCCTGGTCGCCATCAACACGCCCCGCTCGACACCGTGTCACTTATTGCGCGTACTGTGCGCTGCGTCTTGGCGGCGCTGTACCTAGGGTCATCATCGTCGTCGCCCCAAACGATCGTCTTGCCATCCTTGAACCAGTGGCGCGTACGGACATGCGACTGGAGGTACACGATTCGATAGCCTTCGCGCAATTGCTCGTAGGGATTCCAGTCTCGTGACTTCAGCTTATCCAAAGCGGCCGCAACGACATTTCCCGCGACCAACCCCAGGCGAGTGGGAACCGCATTGCCGACCTGGGTGTATTGCTCGGAAAGTGTTCCGCGAAATTCCCACTCATCCGGGAACTCCTGAATGCGCGCGTACTTCCGGATAGAAAGTGCCCGTGTCTGCGTCGGGTGGCATAGTGAAGTGCTCGCGTGATTCGGGAGTGTCACCAGCGTTGGGCTGGGGAGTTCAAGCGTCAAGCGGCGCCACCATCCCGAGCGACCGCCCTTTGCGAGCCAGGCCTTGCCCATCGACTCGCGCTGAACTTGTTCAGGCAAGCTGCGCCAGTTCGATCCCGGCGGCACCATCGCCAAGTAAGCCTTCTTTCTATCGCTGAAGTCCATCACACGCGGACTGTCCTCTTGAAGCCCGCCGATGGCATCGCCGAGCGTTCGCCACGGCATGAACTGAGTTGGTGGCTCGTCGAGCAGCGAAGCTTGAATCGGCGACGCCGCTTGCTGAGTTTCGAGCGGGCTGCGATGCGTTGGCAGCGGAAAGTCAACTTGCGCGTCGTATCGATTGCCGATGAACAGCACTCGTTCGCGAATCTGTGGCGCCCCGTAGTTGACGGAGTTGACCTCGAAAACGTCCATGTGGTACTTCGCGCCGGATAGCGCCTGAAGATCTCGTGCGAAGAGCCGTACCACCGATCCGGGGCTTTCTTCAGGATCGATGGATTGCACCTTTCTTTGATCGATAGGTCTGTGTCTTACCGCTGCTGAAATCAGGCCGCGCACGTTCTCCATGACGAAGAATTTCGGGCGCATGACGTCAACGAAACGGAGGAACTGCCAGAGCAGCGTGCCGCGCGGGTCTTGTGTGGTTCCGCGTCGTCCGGCAGTGCTGAAGGATTGGCACGGTGGGCCTCCGACAAGTACATCCAGTTCCCCAGGCTGGAGGCCGACGGCGCGCAGGACATCGAGGGGGTCAATGTTTGCAATGTCGCCCTCGAATACCAGCGGCCGACCGTCGAGACGCCCCATCTCGACGTTGCGCCTGATCGTTTCGCAGAATGCGGGCACCTTTTCAACGCATGCAAGCAACTCGAAGCGGTCCGTCCGATGAAGGCCAATATCCAACCCTATGGCGCCAGAGAACAACGAGATCGTCTTGTATTGCATGCGCGCAGTGTAAATAGGGCGATGGCCCATCGGCTTGCTCTGTCGCCGAGTTACTTCATGGCGTCCCACGCTGGCAGCGGCGCGGGCGCAGGGTCGGGCATGTCCGGCGAGAAATCTTCGCTCAGGATCGGCAGATGTTTGATTGCGTCGCCCAACGTGCGCGGAGTCTCGCGCAACACGATCTTGTCACCGCCGCGGAAACTATCCGCCGTCCTTGGCGCATTGCGGATGGCCTTGGCTAGACGCTCAGCTCTGCTTTTACCGACATGAAATATTTCCCCCCGGGTCATGGTCAAACATGGTGAGCTACGTGCACAGGATTGTGATGCGTTTCGCTGGTCAATCTCGTGGCCGATCGAGCTGCCACGTCAGGTGTGCCTTCACCACCGGCCACTCGGCCGCCGTGATGCTATAGACGGCGGTGTCGCGCAACAGGCCATCGGCGCTGCGCTGGTGCGAGCGCAGGATGCCGTCGAGTTGCGCCCCCAGGCGCTCGATGGCGCGCCGGCTCGGCGTATTCAGGCGGTGGGTGCGGAATTCGACCGCGATGCAATCGAGCTGCTCGAAGGCGTGGCCCAGGAGCATCCGCTTGCACTCGGTGTTGAGGGGCGAGCGCTGAACGCGCGCGGCGTACCAGGTGCTGCCGATTTCGACGCGCTGGTTGGCGGCGTCGATATTCATATAGGTCGTCATGCCGGCGATACGCCCGGCGGCGTCGAAGACCGTGAAGGGCAGCATCGAGGCCTTGGCCTGCAAGTCCAGGCGGCGTTCGATCTCGGCCGCCATGCGCTCGGGCGAGGGCACGCTGGTGTACCAGAGCTGCCACAACTCGCCGTCGCGCACGGCGTCGATCAAGCCGTCGAGATGTTCGGCGGCCAGCGGGCTCAGCCTGGCGTGCGTGCCGCGCAACTCGATCGGCTCGGGCCACATGGCAGGCTCAGCGGTTATGCCGCTGCATGAACACGAGCTTCTCGAATAGCGTCACGTCCTGCTCGTTCTTCAAGAGCGCTCCCACCAGCGGCGGCACCGCGACTTTTTCGTCCTGGCTGTGCAGCGCTGCAGCGGGGATATCTTCGGCGACCAGCAGCTTGAGCCAGTCGAGCAGCTCGGAGGTCGAGGGCTTCTTCTTCAGTCCCGGCAGGTTGCGCACATCGTAGAAATTTTTCAGCGCCGCGCCGAGCAGCTCCTTTTTCAGGCCCGGGAAATGCACATCGACAATCGCGCGCATCGTGTCGGCATCGGGGAATTTGATGTAGTGGAAAAAGCAGCGGCGCAGGAAGGCGTCGGGCAAATCCTTCTCGTTGTTGCTGGTGATGAAGACCACCGGCCGGTGCCGTGCCTGGACCAGCTCGCGGGTTTCATAGACGTAGAACTCCATGCGGTCGAGTTCGCGCAAGAGATCGTTGGGGAATTCGATATCCGCCTTGTCGATCTCGTCGATCAACAAGGCCACCGGCTGCTCGCTGGTGAAGGCCTGCCAGAGCACGCCCTTGACGATGTAGTTGCGGATGTCGCGCACCTTCTCGGCGCCGTCGGCACCGGCGAGCTGGCTGTCGCGCAGGCGGCTCACCGCGTCGTATTCATACAGACCCTGCTGGGCCTTGGTGGTGCTCTTGATATGCCATTGCAGCAGCGGCATCTTCAGCGCCGCGGCGACTTCCTCGGCCAGCATGGTCTTGCCGGTGCCGGGCTCGCCCTTGACCAGCAGCGGGCGTTGCAGGGTAATCGCGGCGTTGACCGCGAGCATCAGATCGGGCGTCGCGACGTACTGATCGGAGCCTTGGAATTTGCTCATTTGGATCGGCTGCGGCAGGGGTGCGGGCCAGTATAAGTGGGCCCCTATAATCCACAGCTGCCTTGAACGCCACCCGCTCCGTCCATGAAAAACACGCTGCTCTGCTTGATGCTGCTGGCCTTTGCCGGCGCCTCTTCAATCGTCCAGGCGCAGGCCGCCAAGCCGGCCGCGCCCGCCACGGCGGCCATCGAAACCAAGCTGGCGATGTGCATCGGCTGCCACGGCATCAAGGGCTACCAGGCCAGCTTTCCCGAAATCCACAAAGTGCCGATGATTTCGGGCCAGAGCGGGAAATATATCGTTGCCGCGCTCAACGCCTACAAGAAGGGCGAGCGCAAGCACCCGACGATGCGCGGCATTGCCGCTTCGCTGAGCGAACAGGATATGGCAGAAGTCGCCGCCTACTACGAGCAGCATGGCAAGGATGCCGTGGCCCTGCCCGAGCAGGCGCCCGCTGCATCGACGGATGTGGCGGCGCTGCTGACCAAGGGTGCCTGCGACTCCTGCCACGGCAAGAATTTCAGCAAGCCGATCGATCCGACCTATCCCAAGATCGCTGGCCAGCACGCCGACTTTCTGTTCGTGGCCCTCAAGGCGTACAAGACCGAAGGCAACCCGCAGGTCGGCCGCGGCAACGCCATCATGGGCGGCCAGGTCAAGCAGTTCAGCAACGCCGAACTGAAGTCGATCGCCCACTACCTGGCCTCGTTGCCGAGCGAGTTGCACACCGTGCCGCAGTCGAAGTTCCGCTGAACGTCGCGGCAGCGCGAGAAGGCCGCCCGTGGGCGGCCTTCTCGCTTGCGCGCTCAGCGCGGATCGCCGGCCAGGTCGTCGAGGATCGGGCAATCGGGGCGGCCGTCGCCCCGGCAGCCATGCGCCAGAGGCACCAGGGTGCGCTGCATCGCCTGCAACGCGGCTTCGTCGAACTGGCGCTAGCCGGCCTCGCTGCGCGCCAGCGCAGGCAGCAGGCCGAGGGTTTCGTCGTGGCGGATCATCTTGGTCGAGACGCCGCTGCGCTGCGAGGCCTGGCTGATGTTCATGGCGCAACGCTCGCCGGCCGGGCCGCGGCCGTGATCTTGCCCGCAGCAGTCTGCGTGGCCGCCGGTGCCGGCCGCCAGCGCCGCAGCAGCAAGGCATTGCCGACCACGCTGACGCTCGACAGCGCCATCGCCGCACCCGCCACCACCGGGCTCAGCGCACCGAGGGCGGCCAGCGGAATGCCGACCACGTTGTAGAAGAAGGCCCAGAACAGGTTCTGGCGGATCTTGGCCGTGACCGCGCGCGACAGGGCCAGCGCTTCGGCCACCAGCATCGGGTCGCCGCGCATGAGGGTCAGGCCCGCGGTTTCCATCGCCACGTCGGTGCCGGTGGCCATGGCCAGGCCGACGTCGGCCGCCGCCAACGCCGGCGCATCGTTGATGCCGTCGCCGACCATCGCCACCTTGGCGCCCGCCGGCAGACCCTGGCGCAGCGAGGCCACCACCTGGGCCTTGTCACCCGGCAAGACTTCGGCGCGCACATCGGCGATGCCCAGGCGGCGCCCGACCGCCAGCGCCGCGCCACGGTTGTCGCCGCTGAGCAGCACGGTCTTCACGCCGAGCGCGTGCAGCGCGGCGATCGCGGCCGCGGCGTTGGCCTTGGGCGCGTCACCGAAGGCCAGCAGGCCGCGCAAGTTCGCCTGCAATGGCGGCGCCGCGCCGACGCCGCGCTCGGCCAGCCACGATACGCTGTGGCCATCGGCCTGCAGCGCGGCGGCACGCGCCGCCAGCGCCGACGGGATCGCCACGCCCAGCTCGGCCATCCAGCGGCTGCTGCCCAATTGCAGTTCGAGATTGCCGACGCGGCCTTCGACGCCGCGGCCGGCCACCGCGCGCACATCCAATGCGGCGGGCGCTGCGAAGCCGGCCGCGCCAGCCGCCTGCGTGACCGCGCGCGCCAGCGGGTGTTCGCTGCCGGCCTGCACCGCGGCGGCATCGCGCAGCAACGCATCGCGCTCGCCGGGGCGTTCGGCGAGCCCCTCGATCGCCACCAGGCGGGGCCGGCCCTTGGTCAGCGTGCCGGTCTTGTCGAAGGCCACCACGCGCACCTCGCGCATCGCCTCCAGCGCCTGCGCATCGCGCACCAGGATGCCGCGCTGCGCCGCCAGCCCGGTGCCGACCATCAATGTCGCGGGCGTGGCCAGGCCGAGCGCGCAGGGGCAGGCGATGACCAGCACCGACACCGCATGCACGATGGCCGCCGTCCAGTCGCCGTGGGTCCAGCCCCAGCCCAGCAGCGTGGCCAGGGCGATGGCCACCACCACCGGCACGAAGACCGCGCTGACGCGGTCAACGGTCTGCTGGATCGGCGCCTTCCTGGCCTGCGCCGACTCGACCATGCGCACGATGCGCGCCAGCGTGGTCTCGGCGCCGATGGCCGTGGTGCGCAGCACGACGCGGCCCTCGCCGTTGATCGCGCCGCCGGTGACGCGCTCGCTTGCGTCACCCGCGTCGCGTGCTACAGGCAGGCTTTCGCCGGTGAGCAGCGATTCGTCGAAGTGGCTGCGGCCTTCGATCAGCAAGCCATCGACCGGCACGCGCTCGCCGGGGCGCACGATGACTTCGTCGCCGACCTGCACCTCGACCAGCGCCACGCTCTGCTCGAGGCCGTTGCGGCGCACGGTCGCCGTGTCGGGGCGCAGCGCGCGCAGGGCCTGCAAGGCGTCGAGGGTGTGCCGCTTGGCCCGCGCTTCGAGCCACTTGCCGAACAGCACCAGGGTGATCACCACCGCGGCGCTTTCGAAATACAGATGCGGCATGCCCTGCGGATCGCGCCACCAGAGATAAAGGCTCAGGCCATAGGCCGCGCTGGTGCCCAGCGCCACCAGCAGGTCCATATTGCCGCTGCCGGCGCGCAGGGCCATCCAGCCGGCGCGGTAAAAGCGCGCGCCGAGCCAGAACTGCACCGGGGTGGCGAGCAGGAGCTGCCACCACGCCGGCAGCATCCAGTGCGCGCCCACCAGGTCGCCGGCCATCGGCAAGGCCAGAGGCGCGCTGAGCAGGGCGGCGAGCGCGACGCGCCAACCCGTGTCGTGACGGCGCGGCGCGGCGCTCGGCGTCGCGTTGGCATCCAGGCGCCGGGCCTCGTAGCCGGCGCGCTTCACCGCTGCCAGCAACTGCGCTGCAAGATCGGGCACCGCGGGCGCCGCGGTCATGGCATGCAAGACATGGGCGCGCGACGAGGCCAGGTTGACGCTGGCCTCGAGCACGCCGGGCACGGCGGCCAGCGCGCGCTCGACGCGGCCGACGCAGGAGGCACAGCTCATGCCGTCGATGGTGAAATCCAGACTCGCATGCGGTACCGCATAGCCGGCCCGCTCGACGGCGCCGATCAAGGCGGCCACATCACCGCCCGGCGGCAGTGCCACCGCGGCGCTTTCGGTGGCCAGGTTGACGCTGGCCGACGCCACGCCGGGCACGGCCGCGAGGGCCCGCTCGACGCGCCCGACGCAGGAGGCGCAGCTCATGCCGTCGATCGGAAGATTGAGTTGGCGCAAAGTATTCATGCCAACACTCTAGACCTTGCCATCATGTCAAGGTCTAGAGTGAGGCTGTTGTTTCTTATCAAGGAGTTTTCGACCATGACGATGGAGTTGACCCTGCCCACGATGACCTGCGGCCACTGCGTGAAAACCGTCACCGCCGCCCTGCAGCGCCTGGACGCCCAGGCCCGCATCGCCGCCGACCTGGCGACGCGCCAGTTGCGCGTGGACACCAGCGCCGCGCGCGAGACCGTGCTGAAAGCCCTTGCCGATGAAGGCTATCCGGCGACCTGAGCGGCCGTTCTTGCCTGGTTCTTCTGCCTGCCGGGGCCGGCCCGGTGCCGACTCGCGCCCGCGAAGAACCCGCTCACACGAAGCGGGACAGCATTCGCTCCAGGGCCATCGTGAAGGGTGCCTGCATCATCGGCAGCGTCAGGAACATGCCGAGCATACCGACCCCCAAGGTGACCGGAAACCCGATCGCCAGCACATTCATCTGCGGTGCAACGCGTGAGATCACGCCGAGCACGAGGTTGACGAAGAGCAGCATCCCGATCAGCGGCAATGCAATCCAGAGCCCGAGGGCGAAGATTTCCGAGCCCCAGACCTGCGGCTGCAAAGCTCGCAGGAAGGCGAACGGTTCAGGGGCCACCGGAAAGGCGCGGAAGCTCTGCACGATCGCGGCGACGACCAGCAAGTGGCCATTGATGACGATGAACAGCAGCCCGACGACGGTGCTGAAAAAACGGGCGGTGACGGTGCCCTGGCCGCCGCCGGTCGGGTCGAAGAAGCCGGCGTAGTTCAGGCCCATCTGCAGGCCAATCAATTCGCCGGCGAACTCGACGGCAGCGAAGACGGTGCGCACCGCGAAGCCGAGCGTCAGGCCGATCAGTACGTTCTGCAGCACCAGCATGAAGGCCCGCGGCGAATCGAGCGCGACCTGCGGCATCGCTGGCAACGAGGCCTGCGCCGCGACCACGATCAGGAACGCGAGCCCGACGCGCACCCGCACCGGCACGCTGCGCTGGCCGAGCACCGGCAGCGCCGAAAATAGCGCCAGCACGCGGATAAAGGGCCAGACGATCGGACTTAGCCAGGCGATCAGCTCGGCTTCGCTGAACGAGATCATGACCGCAGCGAGCCAGGGGCTGTCATCCCACAGCCCCGGGAATCGACTGCAAGGTCCGTTGCAGGTACTCGACCAGGGTGGTCATCATCCACGGGCCGGCGACGGCCAGTACTGCGACCGCGGCGACGATCTTCGGCACGAAGGACAAGGTGGCTTCGTTGATCTGCGTTGCGGCCTGGAACACGCTGACCACCAGGCCGACCGCCAGCACCGTGAGCAAGACCGGCGCAGCGACCATCAGCAACAAGTACAGGCCCTGCTGGCCGGCGGTGAAGACTTGTTGGGCATCCATCGTGTGGGCGTTTCTATTGGGCGAACGACGCGGCCAGCGAACCCAACAGCAGGTTCCAGCCGTCGGCCAGCACGAACAGCATCAGCTTGAAGGGCAGGGCCACCAGCACCGGGCTCAACATCATCATGCCCAGGCTCATCAGCACGCTGGCCACCACCATGTCGATGACCAGGAACGGGATGAAGATCATGAAGCCGATCTGGAAGGCGCTCTTCAATTCGCTGGTCACGAAAGCCGGCACCAGCACCTTGAACGGCACCGCCTCGCCTTTCACGTCGGCCGGCAGCCTGGCCAGCTTGGCGAACAGTTGCACGTCGGTCTGGCGCGTTTGCCTGAGCATGAAGGTGCGCATCGGCCCCTCGCCGCGCTTCAGGGCCTCGTCGAAGGCGATGCGGTTTTCGGCGAACGGCTGGTAGGCCTCGGCATAGACCTTGTCGAAGGTCGGGCCCATCACGAAGAAGGTCAGGAACAGCGACAGGCCGATGATCACCTGGTTCGGCGGCGCGGCCTGCGTGCCCAGGGCCTGGCGCATCAAGCCGAGCACGATCACGATGCGCGTAAAGCCGGTCATCATCAGCAGCAGCGCGGGCAGGAAGGACAGTGCGGTGAAGAACAGCAGGGTCTGGATCGGCACTGAATAGCTGGTGCCGCCGGCACCCTGCGCCACCACCAGGGGCAGGCTGTTGCCGCCAGCCTGCTGCGCCATGGCCAGTGCCGGAACGGCCGCCACCGCCGACCAGGCCAGGCCTTGCGCGATGCGCTTCGCGCGCCGGGAAAAAAGAGGCCGGCGATCAGTGCGCATCGCCGTTTTCGTTCTTGTGTTGTAGCCGCGCCAGCAGCAGCGAAAACGGTGCTGCGCTTTGCGGGGCCGCAAGCGCGTCGTCCTGCGGCGCCATCTCGTGCAGCGTGGTGATGCTTTCGCCGGTGACGCCGAGCACCAGCCAGCGGCGCGCGTCGCCGCGGCCGATCTCGACCGTGACCAGGCGCTGGTGGGGCGCCAGTGACAGCACCGCCACACTGCGCATCAGGCCCTGCGCCGACGACCCGCCGGCGGGCGTGCGTTTGAGCAGCCACAAGGCCAGCGGGATCAGCGCCAGGATGGCGATGAACCACAGCAGCGAAGAGACGACCGTACCTGCGGGCATATTGCGCTCAGGCTTTGCTGAGCCGGCGCATGCGCTCACTCGGCGTGACGATGTCGGTCAGGCGGATGCCGAATTTGTCGTTGACGACGACCACCTCGCCCTGGGCGATCAGGTAGCCGTTGACCAGCACGTCCATCGGCTCGCCGGCCAGGGTTTCCAGCTCGACCACCGAACCCTGCGCGAGCTGCAGGATGTGTTTGATCGGGATCCGCGTGCGGCCCAGCTCCACGGTCAATTGCACCGGGATGTCGAGGATCAGGTTCAGGTCGTTGCCGGCACCGGCGCTGGCGAAGGCCGGCGTGGCTGCAGCGAAGTTGGCGAACGGCGCCGGCGCGGCCTGCTCAACGGCGGTGGCCACTTCGCTGGCGGTTTCGGGCTGGCCCTGGGCCGCCGCGGCGACCCATTCGGCGGCCGTCGCATCTTCGGTTGAGGCGGTATTCGTGTCAGGTGGCATTCGGGGCTCCCAACCAGCCCACAGGCGAGCTGGCAATCAATCGATCGATCTTGATGGCGTAACGGCCGTTGGCCGTGCCGTAGTGGCAGTCGAGCACCGGCACGCCATCGACCTTGGCCTGGATCGCGGGGTCGAGGTCGAGTTCGATGAAGTCGCCGGGCTTGAAGGCCAGCAGTTGTTCGACCGTGGCCGGCGCGGTGGCCAACTCGGCCACGAGTTGCACCTCGGCGGCCTGGATCTGGGTTTTCAGCAGGTCGATCCAGCGCTGGTCGGGATCGACCGACTGGCCCTGTGCACCGCTGTAGAGCACATCGCGGATCGGCTCCAGGGTCGAGTACGGAATGCAGAAATGCAGCGTGCCCGAGGTTTCGCCGATCTCGAGCGTGAAGCTGGTGGCGACGACGATTTCACCCGGTGTCGCGATGTTGGCGAATTGCGGCTGCATTTCCGAGCGCTGGCACTCGAGCTCGAGCGGGTAGATGCCGTGCCAGGCCTGCTTGAATTCGGTGCAGATCGTTTCCACCAGGCGTGCGATCACACGCTGCTCGGTCGGGCTGAAGTCACGCCCTTCGATGCGGGTGGGGTACTTGCCTGCGCCGCCGAAAAGGGCGTCGATGACGGCGAATACCAGGGCCGGGTCGCAGACGATCAGGCCCGAACCGCGCAGGGGCTTGACGCTGACGATGTTGAAGTTGGTCGGGACCACGATCTCGCGCAGGAAGGCGCTGTACTTCAGCACCTTGATGCCGCCGATGGCGACCTCGGGGCTCTTGCGGATGAGCTTGAACAGGCCGCTGCGGATGTTGCGGGCGAAGCGCTCGTTGACGATCTCCAGCGCGGGCATGCGCCCGCGCACGATGCGCTCCTGGCTCGACAGATCGTGACTGCGAATCTCGTCCTGCGGCCGCTCCTGCGGATCGGGTTGCGGGCTCTCGCCGGCGATGCCTTGCAGCAGCGCATCGACTTCGTCCTGCGAAAGAATCTGCGGATTCATCGCTGCGCTTTACTGGATGATGAAGTTGGAGAAATGCACGGCGCGGATCGGGATGTCGGCGTCCTCGTCGTCTGCACCGATCGGTTTGCGGGCCGCAATGCCGGAGGCCGCCAGGGCCGGCAATGCGACTTCGTAGCCCAGCGGGCGCAGCGCTTCGCGGCGAACTTCGGCGGCCAGGCGCAGCTTGCCGTCGCGCTCGATCAGTTGGGCGGCGGTCTTGCTGCCCAGTGCGAGCAGGATGTTGTTGCGGATCACCGGCATGTAGGCCTTGAGCAGGTCGCCGGCCTTGGCGTCGGTGAGTTCGAGCGTGATGCCGACCTGCGCATAGCGCTCCGCCTCGCGGTCGGCGAGGTTGACGGTAAAGGGTTCCAGCGGCACGAAGGTCGGCGCGTGTTTCGCGTCGACCTTGACCGGCTGGGCCTCGGCGACTTCCTTGGCCGCGCTGTCTTCGCCCTCAGCCTGGGCCGCAGCCGCGGCAGCGCGTTTCTTGATGACGAATACCGAGGCGCCGGCGCCAACGGCCAGCAGCACGGCCAGTACGCTGGCGATCAGGATCAATTTCTTCTTCTTGCCGATCGTCACCGGCACGGCGTCGGTCGCGTCGGTCGTGGCGGTGGCGGCGGCGGTGGCGGCTGGGGCGGCGGACATGCGGGGCTCCTGGATGGGCGGGCCGGCGGCGCACGCCGCACCACCGGGGGATTCACAGCCGCATTATTGAAATAGCGCGTTTTGCATAAGCCTCGATAAGCAGGCACTTTGGAGGCCTGCTCCGCCCGCTGCCCTGCGTAGCGTGAGCATCCCTAAGCGACGAGATCGACCAGGCCGCGCGCGGCGCGGATCGGTGCCCTTGCCTGGCCCTGCGCGTCAGCGGCCGAAGGGGTGGCGGCGGCGCCAGGGGCGGTTGCGGTTTGCCGGGCGTCGCGTCCGCCGGATCCACCCTGGGCGCCCTGGCGCGCCTGGCCGTCGAAGACGCCGCCGCCGGCCAGCGTCAGGCCGCTGTCGTGCAGGGCCGCAGCCAAGGTCGGCAGGCTGGCCTCGATGGCCGCGCGGGTGCCGGCCATGTCGGCGCTGAAATCGATCCGCGCCTGGGCGCCGTCGAGCACGATCTTCACCAGCAGCGGGCCCATCTCGATCGGGTTCAGGCTGAGACGGGCCTGCTGTACGCCGCCGCTGGCCAGCCAGGTGATCTGGGTCGCCAGCGCCGGCGCGAACCCCGGCGAGTCGAGTGCCGCGGCCAGGCGGGCCTCGAAGGGCGGTGCTGTGGCGGCATGGGCCGCCGGTGCAGATGGCATCGTCGGGTGGGTCATCGGTGCCAGCGGGGGGGCGTCGGGGGCGGTTTTTGCGGGCCGCATGGTCAACCCCGGCTCGTTCGCCGGGGTCGGCGCAGCGGGTGGGTTGGCGGCGGTACGGCTCGAGCGTTCTGTCGGCGCGGTCGCGGGTTCATCGTGCACCCCCAGCCCCGATTCGAGCCGCTCGCTGCGCATGGCGCTGGCCATGGCCGCCGGCGCCGGGATCGGCAGGCCGGGTTCGGTCAGGGCCGGGCGGTCGGACATGATCTGCGGCTCGGCCGTGGCCGCCGCAGCCGCCGCCGCAGCCGCAGCCGCCGCGGCGGCCACGGCACTTTCCACCCCCTGGGGCGCAGGCAGCAGCACGGGCGGCCAGCCGGGCAGCAAGGCAGGCAGGTCCGGCGCAGTGCTAGCGAGGGTCTCGGCGGTGTCGTCAGCGGGCAGTTCGCGGGCGCTGCCGGGTTCGAGGCGTGGCTGCCACTGGGCTTGGACTTTCGCGTCGATGGCCGGCTTCCCGGATGGCTTCACGGTACCCTTGGCGAGGCCATCGGTGGGCGCCTTCGAGGACTCGCGTGCGCGCTCGAGCGTTGCGGCGAAGGCGTCACCGGCGCTCGTGTCGTCGTTGCCCGCTGTGTCAGTGGGTGCCGCTGCCGTGCGCACCGGCGCGGCGGTCGGGATCGAGATCGTGGTCATGTCCGTACTCCTGTGTTGCCCACAGCCTGGTTGCCGCGGGCCAAGGCCATGCGCATCGCGTGTTCGTCGTCGGCCTTGCGCTCGCGCTGTTCGATCGTCTGGCGTTCGGCCAGCACGCGGCGCTCGATCAGCTTGCGCACCGAGGCCACGCGCAATTCGTGCGCGGTCAGCGCGTCGCCGGCGCGCGCCAGTGCGGCCTGGGCCTGGGCGATGGCGTGGCCCTGCTGGGTGATGGCCACCTCGAGTCGATCGGCAAAGCCCCGGTAGCAGCGCACGATTTCGAGCGCGGCGCCCTGGGTGAATCGCAGGCTCCAGCGTTGCTCGTAGTCGGCGCGGTAGGTGTCGAGTTGCGTCGCCTGGGTGCGTTCGGCATCGCAGCGCGCCCGTGACTGGTTGAAGGCTGCCAACGCCTGGTTGCGCTCGGTTTCGGCCTGTTCGAGCAGGGTTTTCAGGGTGTCCATGGTCAGCCGTCGACGACGCTGGTGCCGAGTTGCCGCACGCTGTCGGCCAGCGTGGCCGCTTCGTGCATGTCTTGTTGCAGCAGGGCGGTGAGCGCGGGCTGCGCGCGCACGGCGGCGTCGAGTTCGCTGTCGTGTCCGGGGGCGTAGGCGCCGAGCTGGATCAGGTCGCGCGCCTTGTTCATCTTGGCCAGCAACGCGCGCGCGCGGCGGGCGGCTTGCAGGTGCTCGCGGCTGGCCACGCTGGTCATCACCCGCGACACCGATTTCTCGACGTCGATGGCCGGGTAGTGGCCGGCTTCGGCCAACTCGCGCGAGAGCACGATGTGGCCGTCGAGGATGCCGCGCGCGGCATCGGCGATCGGATCCTGCTGGTCGTCGCCTTCGGACAGCACGGTGTAGAAGGCGGTGATGGAACCGTTGCCGTCGCGGCCGTTGCCGCTGCGCTCGACCAGTTGCGGCAGCTTGGCAAAGCAGCTCGGCGGATAGCCCTTGGTGGCCGGCGGCTCGCCGATCGCCAGGGCAATTTCGCGCTGCGCCATCGCAAAGCGCGTCAGGCTGTCCATCAGCAGCAGCACGTGCCGGCCGCGGTCGCGGTAATGTTCGGCGATGGCCGTGGCGTAAGTTGCGCCCTGCATGCGCACCAGCGGCGGCGCATCGGCCGGTGCGGCCACGACAATGCTGCGCTCCAGCCCCTCGGGCCCCAGGATGTCTTCGACGAATTCCTTGACTTCGCGGCCACGCTCGCCGATCAGGCCGACCACGATCACATCGGCCTTGGTGTAGCGCGCCATCA
>CADEDE010000065.1 GCA_902825995.1 uncultured Burkholderiales bacterium | reverse complement strand
GTGCTGGGTTCAGGCTGGGCTGCGGTGATGTCACCATTTCGGGAAAGCTCAATAGTTCCCGTAACTCATGACAACTGCCGATACGGTCATGCGTTGTCCCGATATTTGGCAAGTATGGGGTGCGAGGGCTGGTCACGAATCGATCATCGCCGCATGCCGGGTTCAGGCCGGGCTTTGCGATGTCTCCGTTTAGGGAAAGGATTGGCGAGTGGCAGTGTGGCGGCAGCGGCGGCCGATGCCGCCGCTAAACTCGCGCCACCATGCTGCTGACCGAGCGCGACAGGATCAAATATTGCCGCGCCTGCGGCACGCCGGTCGCCTATGTCGTACCGGCCGACGACAACCGCGAGCGCGCGGTGTGCCCGGCCTGCGCCACGATCCACTACGAAAACCCGCTCAATGTCGTCGGCACCGTGCCGGTGTGGGGCGAGCGGGTGCTGCTGTGCAAGCGCGCCATCGAGCCGCGCTACGGCCTCTGGACCCTGCCCGCAGGCTTTCTTGAACTCGGCGAAACGACCGCGCAGGGGGCACTGCGCGAGACCCTCGAGGAAGCCGGCGCGCAAATCGAATTGGGGCCACTGTTCTCGGTCTTGAATGTCGTGGGCATCGGCCAGGTGCACCTGTTCTACCTGGCCACGATGAACTCGCCGGCGCTGCACCCGGGCAGCGAAACGCTCGAGGCACGGCTCTTCCGCGAAGACGAAGTGCCCTGGGACGAGCTCGCTTTTCGCACCGTGCGTGAAACCTTGCGCTATTTCTTCGACGATCGGCGGTGTGCTCGCTTCAACCTGCACTGCGCCGATATAGGCTGACGTGCTGCCCCATGTCTGAAACCATCACGCCGCCCGTCACGCGCCTGCGCGAAGACCTGATCCATCCCGACCCGCTGCTCGACTGCCTGGTCGAGGTCTGCCGCCTGCACGGGCAGGGCGCATCGCGCGCCTCGCTCGCGGCCGGCTTGCCATTGGTGCAGGGGCGAGTCAATCTCGAACTTGCCGAGCGCGCTGCGGCGCGCGCCGGCATGGCCACCCGCTTGCAGCGTCTGCCGTTCGAGAAGATCGACCTGGCCACCCTGCCCGCGATCCTGGTGCTGGCCAACAACCAGGCCTGTGTGCTGCTCGGCCATGACGAGCAAGGCCAGGCGCGCGTGCTGCTGCCCGAAACCGGCCAGGGCACCGTAACGCTGACGGCGGCCGAACTGGCCGCGCGCTATGCTGGCGTCACCCTGTTCGTGCGCCCGCATTTTCGCTTCGACAGCCGCGCGCCCGCGGTGCGCAGCACAGGGCGCGGCCACTGGTTCTGGAGCGCCATCGGTGCGCAGCGCTTCGTCTATCGCGACGTGCTGGCCGCCGCCGCCCTGGTGAATATCTTCGCGCTGGCCTTCCCGGTCTTTACGATGAACGTCTATGACCGCGTGGTGCCCAACCACGCCATCGAGACGCTGTGGGCGATGGCCATTGGCATCGCGCTCGTGCTCTGCGCCGATCTTTGGCTGCGCACGCTGCGCAGCCGCTTCGTCGATGAAGCCGGCGCGCGCATCGATGTGGCCTTGTCGGCGCTCCTGCTCGAACGCGTGCTGGGGCTGAAGATGGCGCATCGGCCCGAATCGGTGGGCGCCTTCGCCAGCCAGTTGCGCGGCTTCGAGCAGGTGCGCGATTTCATCGCCTCGGGCACCGTCACGGCGTTGATCGACCTGCCCTTCACCCTGCTGTTCATCGCCGTGATGGCCTGGCTGTCGCCGTGGCTGGCGCTGCCGGTGGTGCTGGTCTTCAGCCTCGTCGTGGTCATCGGCTGGGTCTTGCAGCACCGCCTGCACCAGTTGTCGGAAACCACCTGGCAGGCCTCGGCGCAGCGCAACGCGACGCTGATCGAAAGCCTGACCGGGCTGGAGACGATCAAGACGCAAGGCGCCGAAGGCACGATCCAGGCCCGCTGGGAGCGCAACAACCTCTTTCTCGCACGCATGAATGTGCGCATGCGGGCCTTGTCGGCGAGCGCGGCCTACGGCACCGCCTGGCTCACGCAAGGCGTCAGCGTGGCGGTGATCGTGATCGGCGTGTATCTGATCAACGAACGCCAGTTGACGATGGGCGCGCTGATCGCCGCCAGCATGCTCGCCGGCCGCGCGCTGGCCCCCGCCGGCCAGGTCGTCGGCCTGTTGATGCAATACCAGGGCGCGCGCACCGCGCTCGAATCGCTCGACAAGCTGATGGCCAAACCCGTCGAGCGCCCGAGCGCGGCCGAAGGGGCGGCGCCCTTCATCCAGCGCCGCGAACTTAAAGGCGAGATCGAGCTGCGCAATGTGCGCTTCGCCTACCCGAACCGCGACGATGCGGCGCTGGACAGCGTGAGTTTTCGCGTCGCGCCCGGCGAGCGCGTGGCCCTGATCGGCCGCGTTGGCTCGGGCAAATCGACGATCCAGCGCCTGGTGATGGGCCTGTACGAACCCAGTGCCGGCGAGGTGCTGCTCGACGGCGTCGATGTGCGCCAGCTCGACCCGGCCGACGTGCGCCGCAATATCGGCTATGTCTCGCAGGATGTTCTGTTGTTCCACGGCTCGCTGCGCGACAACATCGCCTTCGGCCTGCCGTTCGCGGACGATGCGGCGATCCTCGCCGCGGCCGAGGTCGCGGGCTTGCAGGAATTCATCAATCGCCACCCGCGGGGCTTCGACATGGCCGTCGGCGAACGCGGCGAATCGTTGTCGGGCGGGCAGCGCCAGGCGGTGGGCATCGCCCGCGCCGTGCTGCACAACGCGCCCCTGCTCCTGCTCGACGAGCCCAGCAGTGCGATGGATTTCTCCACCGAGTCCTACGTCACGCAGCGCCTGGCGGCCTTCGCGCAGGGCAAGACCGTGTTGCTGGTGACACACCGCACGTCGCTCCTCAGCCTGGTGGATCGCGTGATCGTGATCGACAACGGCCGCGTCGTCGCCGACGGCCCGCGCGAACGCATCATGCAGGCGCTGCAGAGCGGGCGCATCTCGAAGGCGGCATGACGATGGCGCCGCTGTTGAAGTCTTTTGGCAACGCTCTGCACGCCACGCTCGAGTGGCTGCGCCAAGGGCTCGAACCCGTGACGCGGCGCTGGTTCGGCAGCCCGCTCGATGACGCCCGGGCCGCCGACGCCGGCCTGACCCCTTTCGAGCGCGAGGCCGATGCCCTGATCTCGCGCCAGCGCACGCACCGCGCGCAGGCCATCGTGCGCGCGGCCGTGCTGGTGCTCGCCGTGCTGTTGCTGTGGGCCGCGCTGGCGCAGGTCGATGAGGTCACGCGCGGCGATGCGCGGGTGATTCCGTCGCGCCAGTTGCAGGTGGTGCAGTCGCTCGACGGCGGCGTGGTGGTCGAGATCCTGGTCCGCGAGGGCCAGGTGGTCGAGGCCGGGCAACTGCTGCTGCGCGTGGATGAAACCCGCGCCACCTCGGGCGTGCGCGAGAGCGCGGCCCAGGGCGTGGCGCTGCGCGCGCGCGCAGCGCGCCTGCGCGCCCTGGCTGAAGGCCGGCCCTTCCTGCCGCCGGCCGCGGCCAACGACGAGGAAAAACGCACCATCGAAGAGGAGCGCCGGCTGTACGAATCGCGACTGTCGGAGCTGTCAACGCAGTTGTCGATCAACCGCCAGCAACTGGCGCAACGCCAGCAGGAATTGAGCGAGATGCAGGCCCGGCGCAATGCGGCGCAGCGCGGGCTCGAACTGGCCCAACAGGAACTCGCGCAAACCCGGCCGCTGCTGACCACCGGCGCAGTTTCGCAGGTCGATATCCTGCGCCTCGAGCGCGACGTGGCCAGGAACCGCGGCGACGCCGAACAGGCCACGGCACAGATCGCCCGCGTGCAGGCGGCGATCGGCGAGTCGCAGCGCAAAGCCCAGGAAACCGAGCTGACGTTCCGCAACGAAGCCCGGCGCGACCTGGCCGAAGCGACGGGCAAGTTGAATGCCCTGAACGAAGGCGCGGTGGCCCTGGCCGATCGCGTCTCCAAGGCCCAGGTGAAGAGCCCTGTGCGCGGCCGTGTGCAGCGCCTGCTGGCCAACACGGTGGGCGGCGTCGTGCAGCCAGGCAAGGATATCGTCGAGATCGTTCCGCTCGACGACAGCCTGGTGCTCGAAGCGCGCGTGGCGCCCAAAGATATCGCCTTCATCGTGCCCGGCCAGGCCGCCACGGTGAAATTCACGGCCTACGATTTTTCGATCTACGGCGGGCTCGACGCCAGCGTCGAGAATATCAGCCCCGATACCGTCGTCGATGAACGCGGCAATGCCTTCTACCTGGTGCGCGTGCGCACCCAGCAGGCCGGCTTCAACGACCGGCTGCCGATCATCCCGGGCATGACTGCCGAGGTCGATGTGCTGACGGGCAAGAAGTCGGTGTTGTCGTATTTGCTGAAGCCGGTGCTCAAAGTCCGGGCCTATGCGCTGCGTGAGCGCTGAGCGTCCGGCAATCACGCTGTAACCGGCCTCAAGCTCGACCCCGGCCTGCCGATTCAGCGTGCGCAGGGGATCTGCCCCGGCAGCTATGGCAAGGCGATCGATGTCACAAATCGTTGCAACCAGTGATGCCAGTCACGGTATGCGCTCGCCGCGCGCGCCGGCAAGGCCATAAGCGCCGCTATCCTCCCCGCGCGCGTCCTCGAACACCCACGAAAGCCGTTCCATGTCCACAGCCTTCTCTGCGCCCCGCGGTATCGCTGGCATCGTTGTCAGCATTTGGGGCAAGGCCTACGTTCGCAGCGCCAACGGGCAGTGGCGGCCGCTCAAGCTCGGCGAGGTGGTTCGACCGGCAGACACACTGCTGACCGAACAGGATTCGATCGTCATGATGACCGACGGCCACGGCCGCTTGCTGCCCACCGGGCCGGTCGCGGCGAGTGAAGCCGATCGCGTGATCGCCGCGCTCAACAGCGCCGATCCGCTGGCCGCTCCCGCGGCCGGCCTGAGCGGCGGCGATGGCAGCGGTTTGCAGCCCGGCCTGCGGGTGGAGCGTCTTGTCGAAGACGTAACGCCGTCGGCGCCGGTCGCGGCGCTGGGCGCCGCCGCCCTGGAACGCGGCCGCGCTACCGAAAGCGACCCGCCTGAACTGAGCCAACCGGCCGCGGTGACGACCTCGTCGTCGCGCATCGCCGCGGTCGAAGAAGGCGCCGCCATCGCGCTCGGCCTCACGGCGCCGGCCGGCCGTGGCCTGCTACAGATCACCGTCACCCAGGTGCCGGCGATCGGCCAGATCGTCAGCGCCGCCGGCACACCGGTGCTGGCCGGGGCCACGCTGACCCCCAGCGAACTCGCGGGTCTGCGCTACCTGCCGCCGGCCGACTACGACGGCGTGACCCCGATCGCGCCCTTCACCTACAGCGTGAGCAACGGTACTTCCAGCGCGACCGGCAGCACGCAGATCGCCGTCACCGCGATCAACGACGCGCCGGTGGCCGTGAACGACAGCGCGAGCACCGTGGGCGGCGTGCCGGTCACGGCCGCGGTACTCGCCAACGACCGCGATGTCGATGGCGATGTGCTGCGCGTGTCGGGTGCGAGCGTGAACGCGGCGCTGGGCACGGCGGTGGTCAATGCCAACGGCACGATCACCTTCACCGCCGCGCCTGGCGTCAGCGGGCCGGTGGTCATCAACTACACCGTGGCCGACCCGAGCGGCGCCACCGCGCGCGCCACGCTCACGGTCAACGTGGCCGCCACGCCGAGCGTCACTGTCGACGGCCCGGCGCTCACCAACGACAACACGCCGACCATCACCGGCGCCAGCAACCTCGCGCCGGGCTCGACCGTCACGCTGACGGTGACCGGCGCCAATGGCGCGGTGCAGGCCTTCACCACCATCGTGCAGCCCGACGGCAGCTACAGCGCCGACGTGCCGAGCGCGCTGGCCGACGGCCCGTACAGCGTGAGCGCCAGCGTCAGCGCCGGCGGCAACACCGCCACCGCCAACGACGGCGGCAGCATCGACACCACCGCGCCGACGATCACCGTCGATGCGCCGGCACTCACGAACGACCCGCGCCCGGACATCAGTGGCACGACCGACCTGCCCGCGGGCTCTACGATTTCGCTGACCGTGACGGACGCTGGCGGCGCCACCCAGACCTTCACAGCCACGGTGCAAGCGGGCGGCATCTACACCGCCGAGGTTCCACTTCCAATTGCGCCGGGCTCATTTACTGTCGTGGCTGTGGGTGCAGACGCTGCCGGCAACACCGCCAGTTCCTCTGACAGCGGATTGATCGACGTCACTCCCCCGTTGTTGACCGTTGACGGCCCGGCGCTGACCAATGACTCGACGCCGACAATCACCGGCACGACCGACCTGCCCACCGGCAGCACGATCACATTGTCGGTGACGGACGCCGCCAATGGGATCCAGACCTTCAGCGCAACCGTTCAGTCGGGAGGCGTCTTCAGCGCGGACGTTCCGGCGCCAATGGCCGAGGGCCCGTACAGGGTGACCGCGGTCACCTCGGACGCGGCGGGGAACCAGGCTGCTGCGGTCGACATCGGGGTGATCGACACAACCCCCCCGACGATCACCGTCGATGCGCCCGCGCTGACCAACGACACCACGCCCACGATCACCGGCACGACCAACCTGCCGGCAGGCGCCATCGTTACGCTCACCGTCACTGGCGCCAACGGCGCGGTGCAAACCTTCACCACGACCGTGCAGCCTGGCGGCACGTTCAGCGCCGACGTGCCCGCCGCACTGGTGCAAGGCGGTTTCAGCGTCGTGGCCAGCGGCGCCGACGCCGCCGGCAACAACGCCTCGGCCAACGACAGCGGCGCGATCGACACCACGCCGCCGCTCATCACCGTCGATGCGCCGGCGATCACCAACGACAGCACGCCCACGCTGACCGGCACGACCGATCTGCCGGCCGGCTCGGTGATCACGCTCACCGTCACTGGTGCCAATGGCGCAGTGCAGACCTTCACGGCCACGGTGCAAGCCGGCGGCACCTTCAGCGCCGACGTGCCCGCTGCGATCGTCGAGGGCAACTACAGCGTGGTCGCCCGCGGCACCGACGCGGCCGGCAACAGCGCGAACGCCAACGACAGCGGCGTGATCGATACCACCGCCCCGACGATCACCGTCGATGCACCGGCGATCACCAACGACACCACGCCGACGATCACCGGCGCCACCGATCTGCCCGCGGGCGCGACCGTGTCGCTCACCGTCACCGGCGCCAATGGCGCGGCGCAGACTTTCACCGCCACGGTGCTGCCCGGCGGCACGTTCAGTGTCGACGTACCGAGCGCACTCGTCGAAGGCGCCTTCACCGTCGTGGCGACCGCCACCGACGCCGCGGGCAACAGCGCCAACGCCAACGACAGCGGCGCGATCGACATCACGCCGCCGGCGCTCACGATCACGCTCGACGCCAACATCACCGCCGACGACGTGATCAACGTCGCGGAGTCGGGTGGCAACGTCAACATCACCGGCACCGTCGGCGGCGACGCCCAGCCGGGCGACAGCGTGACGATCACGGTCAATGGCGTGGCCTACAGCGGCACCGTGGCCGCCGGCAACACGTTCTCCATCGCGGTGCCGAGCTCGGGCCTGGTGGCCGATGCCGACAAGGTGATCGACGCCTCGATCACCAAGACCGACGCGGCCGGCAACAGCGCCACCGCGAACGACACCGAGTCGTACACGGTCGACGTGACGCCGCCGGCACCGACGATCACGCTGGACGCCAACATCACCGCCGACGATGTCGTCAACATCGCGGAGTCGGGTGGCAACGTCAGCATCACCGGCAGCGTCGGCGGCGACGCCAAGGTCGGCGACACCGTCACGCTCACGATCAACGGCAAGACCTTCACCGGCACCGTCGCGGCGGGCAACACCTTCTCGATCTCGGTGCCCGGCAGCGACCTGGTGGCCGACGCCGACAAGGTCATCGACGCTTCGATCACGACCACCGACGCCGCCGGCAACAGCGCCGCAGCCACGGACACCGAGTCGTACACCGTCGACGTAATCGCACCGGCACCGACGATCACGCTGGACGCCAGCATCACCGCCGACGATGTCATCAACATCGTCGAGTCGGGCGGCAACGTCGCCATCACCGGCACGGTGGGCGGCGACGCCAAATTGGGCGACACCATCACGCTCACGATCAACGGCAAGACCTTCAGCGGCGCCGTTGCCGCGGGCAACACCTTCTCGATTGCCGTGCCTGGCAGCGACCTGGTCGCCGACGCCGACAAGATCATCGACGCCTCGATCACGACGACCGATGCCGCCGGCAACAGTGCCAGCGCCACCGACACCGAGGGCTACAGCGTCGACACGACGGCTCCGGTGCCGACGATCACGCTCGACGCCAACATCACCGCCGACAATGTGATCAACGCCGCTGAAGCCGGCGGCAATGTGAACATCACCGGCACGGTCGGCGGCGATGCCAAGGTGGGTGACACCGTCACGCTCACCGTCAACGGCGTGGCCTACACCGGCACCGTCGCAGCCGGCCTCACGTTCTCGATCGCCGTTCCCGGCAGCGGCCTCGTGGCCGACGCCGACCGGGTCATCGACGCCTCGATCACCACCACCGATGCCGCAGGCAACAGCGCCAGCGCCACCGACACGGAAGGCTACTCGGTCGACACCACGCCGCCGGCCGCCACGATCACGATCGATGCGGTCACGGCCGACAACATCGTCAATGCCGGCGAAGCCACCGGCAACATCACGCTCACTGGCACGGTGGGCGGCGACGTGAAGGTGGGCGATACCGTCACGCTCACCGTCAATGGCAGCAACTACACCGGCCTCGTGCTGGCCGGCAGCACCTTCTCGATTGCCGTGCCCGGCAGCGAGGTGCTGGCCGACGCCGACCGCCGCATCGACGGCGCGGTCACCACCACCGACGCGGCCGGCAACAGCAGCACCGCCACCGCGGTGCGGGACTACGCAGTCAACACCGCGCCGCTCGCCGTGGCCGACACCGCCAGCGTCGGCGACGACGCTGCCAACGTCACCGGCGATGCCACGCCCGGCACCCTGGGCCAGGACAGCGACACCGACGGCGATGCGCTCACCGTGATCGGCGTGGCTGCGGGCGCGCAGCCCTCGGCCAGCGGCAACGTGGCGACCGGCGTGGCCGGCGCCTGGGGCACGCTAACCATCAACGGCGACGGCACCTACACCTACGTGCCCGCCCCGGCCGCGCAATCGCTCGACGCGGGCGAGACCGTCAGCGACATCTTCACCTACACCATCAGCGACGGTCGCGGCGGCAGCGCCACGGCCACCATCACGGTCAGCGTGGTCGGCGCCGACGACCCGACGACGATCGCCGGCACGCTCACCGGCACGGTGCAGGAAGACGCCACCGCCAGCGCCACCGGCGCGCTCACCGCCACAGACCCCGACGTCGGCGCGCGCAACTTCACGGCGCAGACCAACGCGCCGGGAACCTACGGCACGTTCTCGATCGACCCCACGGGCGCCTGGACCTATACGCTGACCAACGCCGCGGCCAATGTGCAGGCGCTGGCCCAAGGCCAGAGCGTGACCGAGACCTTCGTGGTCGCGGCCGACGACGGCACCACCGCCAGCGTGACCGTCACGGTCAACGGCAGCAACGACGCGCCGGTGGTTTCGTCCACCAGCATCAACGCCGTGGAAGAGAGCGCGCCGGTCGCGCTCGGCCTCGCGGTGCCGAGCGATGTGGACGCGGGCGCAGTGCTCGTCGTCACCGTCACCGGCCTGCCGACGATCGGCCAGGTGCAACTCGCCGACGGCACGGCGGTCGCCAACGGCGCCACGCTCAGCGCGGCGCAGCTCGCCGGCCTGCGCTACCTGCCGCCCGCCGACTACGACGGCGTGGCCGCGGTCGGCAGCTTCGGCTACAGCGTCAGCGACGGCATCGTGTCCGTCATCGGCGGCACCACGATCACGCTGGCCACGGTCAACGATCCGCCGGTCGCGAGCAATGCCAGCGCCGGCACCGGCGAAAACGCCGTGCTCAACGCGAATGTGCCCGCCGCCACCGATGTGGACGGCACGATCGCCAGCTACGCGCTCGTCGCCGATCCCGGCGTGGGCAATGGCTCGCTCACCTTCAACAGCGACGGCAGCTACAGCTTCAACCCAGGCGCCGATTTCGACAACCTGGCCGCCGGCGCCACGCGCCAGGTCACCTTCACCTACACCGCCACCGACAACAACGGTGCTGTGAGCGCTCCCGCGACCGTGACGATCACGGTCACCGGCAAGAATGACGCACCGGTCGCTTCGAATGCGACCGCCGGCACCGGCGAGAACACGGTCCTCAACGCCAGCGTTCCCGCCGCGACGGATATCGACGGCACGATCGCCAGCTATGCGCTGGGCACGGGTCTCGGTGCCGGCAACGGCAGCCTCGCGTTCAATGCCGACGGCAGCTACGTCTTCAACCCGGGCACGGACTTCGACAGCCTGGCCGCGGGCGCGACCCGTCAGGTGAGCTTCACCTACACCGCCACCGACAACAACGGCGCGGTCAGCGCTCCCGCGACCGTGACGATAACCGTCACCGGCACCAACGACGCGCCCGTCGCCAGCAACGCGACCGCCGGCACCGGCGAGAACACCGTCCTCAACGCGAGTGTTCCCGCAGCGACGGATATCGACGGCACCATCGCCAGCTATGCGCTGGGTACCGGCGTCGGCGCGGGCAACGGCTCGCTGACGTTCAACCCCGACGGCAGCTATGTCTTCAACCCGGGCGCGGACTTCGATAACCTGGCCGCGGGCGCCACGCGTGTCGTGACGTTTACCTACACCGCCACCGACAACAACGGTGGCGTGAGTTCACCCGCAACCGTGACGATCACGGTGACGGGCACCAACGATGCACCGGTCGCGAGCAACGCCAGCGCGGGCACCGGCGAGAACACGGTGCTCAATTCGAGCGTCCCGGCTGCAACGGATATCGACGGCACGATCGGCAGCTATGCGCTGGGCACGGGTCTCGGTGCGGGCAACGGCTCGCTGAGCTTCAACCCCGACGGCAGCTATGTCTTCAACCCGGGCGCGGACTTCGACAACCTGGCCGCGGGTGCCACGCGCGCCGTGACATTCACCTACACCGCCACCGACAACAACGGCGCGGTGAGTGCGCCGGCCACGGTCACCATCATCGTCACCGGCACCAACGATGCGGCCGTGATCTCCAGCGCGACTGCCAACCTCGTCGAAACCGATGCGCCGCTCACCACCAGCGGCACACTCACGATCAGCGATATCGACTCGCCCGCCACCTTCGTGCCGGCCATCGTCGGCGGAACCTATGGCAGTTTGACCATCGCCGCTGCAGGCAACTGGGTCTATAGCGCGTCCACGGCACATAACGAATTCGTTGCCGGGACAACCTACTCCGAAGTCTTTACCGTGGCCAGTGCCGACGGGACCACGAGCACGGTGACCGTCAACATCCTGGGCACCAACGATGCGGCCGTGATCGCCGGCACGACAGCGGGTTCACTTGTCGAAGCCAGTGGCATTGCCAATGGCACGCCGGGAACGCCCACCGCGACCGGCACGCTGACGGATTCCGACGTTGACAACGCCGCCAATACCTTCCAGGCCGTTGCAGCAGGCGCAGCAACGACCAACGGCTACGGCACCTATGCCATGACCGCGGGCGGCGTGTGGACCTACACGCTGAACAACGGCAACGCCGCCGTGCAGGCGCTCAATGTCGGCGGCACATTGACCGATACCTTCACCGTGCGCAGCGCCGATGGCACGGCGCAGCTCGTCACCGTCACCATCAATGGTGCCAACGATAGCGCGGTGATCGCAGGTACATCCACCGGCGCCGTCGTCGAAGCCGGCGGTATCGCCAATGGCACGCCAGGCACGCCCGCGGCCACCGGCACCCTGACGGCTGCCGACATCGACAACCCGGCCAATACCTTCCAGGCCGTTGCGGCAGGCGCGGCCACGACTAACGGCTACGGCACCTATGCCATGACCGCGAGCGGCGTCTGGATCTATACGCTGAACAACAACAACATTACCGTGCAGGCACTCAATGTCGGCGGCACGCTCAGCGACACCTTCACGGTTCTCACGCAGGACGGCACATCGCAAGTCGTGACGGTGACGATCAACGGTGCCAACGATGCGCCGGTGGCCAACAACGATATCGTCATCACCAACATCGTCGCGGGCCAGAACATCCCCATCCCGGCCAACGCGCTCACACGCAACGACAGCGACATCGACAATGGCGCGACGCTGAGTGTCTCGAACAGCTACAACGCGCTGAACGGTACGGTCGCGGGCACCGGGCCGGTCGTCTTCCGCGACAGCAGTGGCTTCGGCGGCAGCGCACAGACCCTCGCCGAAGCCAGCGTGGCGCCCGGCGACTCGGAGACAAACGCGCTGAACAACAGCCTGGCAACGGCCTATACGATCGAACGCAGCCAATTCGGGCAAGTCAGCGCCGCCGAGGCTCCCTTCGTCGGCAATGCCGCGCTGCCGAGCTTCAAATGGACCGGGCGCATCGACGATGTGAGCGGGACGCCGAGCACCACCGACCAGGACTTTCTGCGGGTCTTCCTGCGCGCAGGCGAGCGAATTATTCTCGACGTCGACGGCGCCGACAGCGGCTTGCGCACCATCGGGACCGACCCGAATGCCGTCGATATGTTCGTGGAGTTCTACGACGCCAACGGCACCTTGCTGGCGCAAAACGACGATGCGGCACCCGGACTCGGCGGCCTCGGTTCGGTCAAGAGCGGCTACCACGCCAACTCGCTGGATTCGTACCTCGAGTACACCGTCGCCGCGGACGGCTACTACTACATCAACGCGACCGCGTTCAACAACAATGGCAGCGGTATCCTGCAGGACGACGGCAATTACCAGTTGTGGATCTCGGTGCAACCCACCGCAACGCCGGGCTCCTTCGCGTACGACGTGAGCGACGGCACGGCCACCGACAGTGCGCAGGTGACGGTCGTGGCCGTCCAGGGATCGACGCTCAGTGGCAGCGCCGCGGCGGAGATCCTTGTCGCCGGCTCGGGCAACGACACGCTCCAGGGCGGCGGGGGCAACGACGTATTGATCGGCGGCGCTGGCGCCGACGTGTTTCGCTGGTCGCTGGCCGACCGCGGCGGCGCCGGCAGCCCGGCAGTTGACGCGATCGCCGATTTCGACCCGGCGGCCACTGCGGCCGGCGGCGATGCGCTCGACCTGCGCGACCTGCTGCAGGGTGAAACCGCCAGCGCCACACTCGACCGCTACCTCGACTTCAACGTCACCGGCGGCAATACCGAAATCCGCATCAGCAGCAACGGCGGGTTTGCCGGCGGCGCCTACGCGGCCGGGGCCGAAGACCAGCGCATCGTGCTCGACGGCGTGGACATCCGCGCCGCGCTCGGCCTGGGCGGGGCCGCCACCGACAGCCAGATCATTGCCGAGCTGATCAACCGCGGGAAGTTGATCACCGACGTACCGCCGGGCGGTTGAACTGACAGCCCCGAGCTCGCTGCGCTCGCGCCCCCAGGGATCCGTAGGGGCCCCTTCATGGCCCTGGGGAGCGCAGGCCGCTTGGGAGCGGACCGGCGGCGCCGGCCTGCATCAGCCCGCCGGCTTCTGCGCGCTGGCCCACGGCCCGGTGATGGCATCGATACCGCAGGCCCACAGGGCTTGCGCATCGGCCGCGTCATCGACACCCTCGGCGCAGACGGCTATGGCCAGCGCGCGCAACAGGGTCACGCTGCCCTGCACGAAGCGGCGCGCGGCTTCGTCGCTGGCCACGCCGCGCACCAGGGCGGCATCGAGCTTGACGTAGTCCAGGCCCAGCTCGTACAGGCGCTCGACGCGGTGCAGGCGATGCCCGGCGTGCTCGATGCCGAAGCCCACGCCCAGCGGGCGCACCATCGCAGCGAACGCCTGGGTCAGCGCGAAGTGCTCGACGGCCGCCGCTTCGCCGACCTCCAGGCTGAGCTGTTGGCATGCGCGCGGCGCGTCGCCGAGCAGGCGGCGCAGTTGGGTAGTGAAGGCGCCGTCGGCCAACGAGGCCAGGGCCAGGTTGATGCCGCGCGGCACACCGTCGGCGGCGATCGCCGCCAGCGCCAGTTGCACCGCATGCAGATCGAGCTGCGGCAGGAGCCGGCTGCGTCCGGCCAACGGCAGCCACTGGGCCGCGCTCTCGAACTCGCCGCCCGGCGTGGACTGCACGCGCAACGGGCACTCGAGCTGCCACAGCGCGCCGCTGCGCGCGAGCACCGGGTAGCTCACCAGGTGCGTGCGCCGCTCGGCCATCGCGCTGCTGAGCTGGCGGTGCCAACTGTGCTCGCCACTCAGTGCGGCCGCCGCTGTCGAATCCATCGAGGCGACCTGCGCCGAGAAGGGCGGGCCGGCTTCGGCGCGCGCCAGCGCCCTGTCGGCCCGCGCCAGCAGCGCGCCGGCCGCCGCGCCGCGCTCCCAGTCGATGGCGCCCACATGCACGGCCACCGCATCGTTGAATGCGCCCAGCGCCGCTTGCAGGCTCAGGCTCAGCGATGCGGCGGTCTGTGTGGCGCTGGCCGGTGCGGCCACCGCATAGGCAAAGTCGGCACCGTTCAAGCGCCCGGCCAGCGCCGCGCCGCCGGCCCGGTTGCGCAGCACTTCGGCCACGCCGCACAGGGCGCGGTCGGTGGCCTCGCGCCCGAGCGTGCGGTTCAGGCCGGCCACATCGGCCACGCGCAGCAGCACCAGGGTGCCGGCGCCCGCGCCGTCTTCGGCTTCGAGCAGTGCGCCCAGGCGCTGCATGAAATGGCCGCGATGCGCCAGCCCGGTGAGCGGGTCTTCGTGGGCCTGGCGACGCAGGGTTTCGACCTGCTCGGCCTGGGCCTCGAAAAGCCACTGCACGCGCTGGACCATGCGGTTCATGGCCCGCGCGACGCGCTGCAGTTCGGGCACCTGCGGCTCTTCGACCTGCACATACTGCCCGGCTTCGAGCGCGCGCGCCTGGGCCACGGTGGCATCCAGCGGGCGGCGAATGCGGCGCACGCCGGCCGCCGCGAGCAGGAGCGCGGCCAGCCCGATCGCCGCCAGCAAGAGCGCCGCGCGCACGCTGCCGCGCCACAACTCGTCATGCGCATAGGCCGCCTGGCTGACCAGCTCGACGCGGCCGATGGCGCGCCAGCCGTCGCTGACCTGGGCCACGCCGGTGGGTGAGTCGATCGGCCAGGCGGCGACGAACCAGGCCGGCGCGCTCTGCGCCACGCGGTCGGCTGTGCGCTCGAAGGCCAGCCTGCCATCGCCCTGGACGAGGCGGATGCTGCGGTAGGCGCCGGTATCGAAATGCGCGCTCAGCAGCAATGCCATCAACTGCGCGTCGCCACGCTGCTGCGACAGCGCCAGCGCCAGGCTCTGTGCGTTGTCGGCGTTCTTCAGGCGCAATTGCGCTTGCAGGGTTGCGCGCGCCGAATACAGGTTCACGCCGACCGCGCCGGCCCACGCCAGCAGCAGCACCGTGGCCAGCAGGAGGCCGATTTGTCGCATGAGGCTCATGGCATCACCTTAACTTGAATCATCACAAGAATCCTTCCGCGCGCGCCTTGGCCAGCACCTCGCGCCAGCGCGACAGCCGCGCCTGCGGATCGCCAGCGCTCTGGCTGCCGACACCCTGCCAGAGGCCTTCGCTGTTGAAGCTGAAGACCGGCACCAGATCGGGCCGGCGCGAGGCCGGGCGCACGCTGCCGATCAGGTTGTCCAGGATCAGCGGCTCGGCATTGGCCTGGGCGTAGTAGGCGAGCACCATGTGGGCCTGGCTGGCGCCGCCGATCTGCGCCTGCACATACACCAGGCGCAGGCGCGTATCGGGCATGCCCATCGCCAGCAGGCTGAAATATTTGGCGATCGTGTAATCCTCGCAATCGCCGCGGCCCTGGGCCAGGGTTTCCAGCGGGCTGGCCCAATAGTCGGCCTGGCCCCAGACCTCGCTGTCGGCGGTAAAGACGATGCGCCGGTTGAAGTAGGTGTTGACGGCATCGAGGCGGGATTCGTCGTCGCTGCCGCTGCCCAGCTGCAACAGCGCCTGCAACGAAGGCAGTGTCGCCACTGCGCGTGGCCCGACGCGCTGCGCGGCCCG
>CADEDE010000064.1 GCA_902825995.1 uncultured Burkholderiales bacterium | reverse complement strand
CCCCTGGCTCAATATTGAGTCGGCACGGTGGCTCAGATTTGAATCGGCGCCGACACCTCCAGGCTCATTCCTCAATGGAATCTCGCGCCTGGCTCCAGGCTCATACCTCATTGGACAAGACTCCCTCTTGACACCATACACGCGTCCCGTTATTATTGTCGTCCGTGCCTATCCGAAGCTTCAAGTGCAAAGACACCCGAGCCCTCTTCGAGGGTAAGCGCGTGAAACGCTGGGTGAACATCGAACGACCTGCCCTCCGCAAGCTTGCACAACTGGAATGGTCGGCAGTTCTTGACGATCTGAAGATGCCGCCCGGCAATGGGCTGGAAGCGCTGAAAGATGATCGGAAGGGACAGCACAGCATCCGCATAAATCAGCAGTGGCGCATCTGCTTCGTCTGGACCGCAGAAGGGGCCACGGATGTAGAGATCGTCGACTATCATTGAAGGAAGTAGCCATGCGCACTGTTCTACCTGTCTCGCCTGGGGAGATGCTTGAAGAAGAGTTCCTCAAGCCACTTGGCCTTACGAAGTACCGCCTCGCAAAGGACATCGGCGTACCCGCACAACGGATCGGCGAAATCGTCTCTGGCAAGCGCGGAGTCACGGCAGACACTGACCTTAGGCTCTGCCGCTATTTCGGCCTGAGCGACGGTTGGTGGTTGCGCGGGCAGGCCGCGTATGACACGGCCATTGCCAAAGAAACGCTCCAAAAGGAACTGGCCACCATCCAAAGGTGTTCACTCTTGGCGGCGTAGCGGGTCGCGTTAGGCGGCATACTGAGACTCGGTCCAACGGAGGCAAACATGTCAACCGAACGTCCGCCCCCGTCGCACCCGTCTGCCTCGTCGTAGGTGCACTTCTCGGGCTGGCGGGCAGTTTCGCTCCATCTGCTTCGTTGCGCGGGCTGGCCTGGGGTATTGACGGCACCGCTCTCATCGTAGCGGCGGTACTATTGGCCGTTCACTGTCTTCGCCAGAACTACCCATCCATCGCCGCCGGCTTCCTGGTCTTCATAGCCGGTGAGACTTTGGTGCTTTCGGGGTCCGCCATGTCGCTGGACGCGAGTAGCCCACTCTTCGCTGGCGGTGCAGCGCTCTGGTCCGCAGCTCTCCTTCTCATCAGTGTCCCCGCGGTCATGCCTGTGCCGGTGCGCGCCTTGGGTGGCGTCGCTGCACTGTTGTTTGCCGCTACGGCACTGCAGGTCTTTGCCGGTCGCAGCCTTACTCCGCTGTCCGAGCCGCTGCCGTTCTTCGCTTACCCCGTCTTTGTGCTCACCCTGTTTGGTTGGGCATGGTGGTGCCGGCGTCCCGCGCCCCGAACGTAGCGCAGCGGAAAATGCCGTCAAGCGGAGCACCAACGGCGGGCCACCAGGCCCGGGCCTGGTGGCCCGCCGTCGTCGCCCGCTTAGCTCGAACGTTGAGACCTCTCCGCAACCACATGAGCTCGCTCGAATTGAAGGTTCCGCCTGTCGCCTTGGTGCTTCTTGCCGGTGCCGCAATGTGGCTCGTGTCGGCGGTGGCACCTTCGTTTACTTTGCAGTTGCCCTACAAGCAGGGCATAGCGCTCGTTCTCGCAGTCGCCGGCGCGTTCGTTGCCGTCTGGGGCATAGTGTCCTTTCGGCGTGCGGGTACAACGGTCAACCCGACCAAACCGCAGGCAACGTCCTCGCTGGTCAGCACTGGCCATCTATCGCTTCAGTCGCAATCCCATGTACCTGGGCTTTCTGCTCGCCCTGGTCGGGTGGGCGGTGTTTTTGGCCAACGCCCTGGCGTTTGTCTTTGTCCCGGTATTCGTCATGTACATGAACCGTTTCCAAATCACACCGGAAGAAAGAGCTCTCTCAGCAATGTTCGGCACAGAGTTCAGTGCCTACAAGCAAAGGGTTCGCCGGTGGGTGTGAGGTCTAACCCTTTGAAGGGACTCCCCACCTTGTCAAGCTGAATTGGTTTTTCGTCGTCGATGACCTCGATGGTGATTCGGAGTTGGTGGATGAGCAGGCGGCGTTGAAGGGCGTGACGAAGGAGCAGACTGCTTCTCTGAAGACGGCCTTGTTGCACGGGCACAGTGGCCTGGTGTGCGGACCCAGATGCGAACCGCTCAGCGGCGTCTCCATTCCAATCCCGTGGACATCGACGAAGCGAGCCACCAAGGGTTAGTCGAGCTTGCCCGCTGCCGGTCTGACCTGTCATTTCACCTTCTGGCTTATTACCTGCTGCGTGATGGATTCGTTGCTCGCTATGCGGCAGTGGCTGCCGGCGTGATCGGCATTGGCGTTGCGCCACCCGGCTTGACGCTCACATGCCGGGCCTTGAACGCCCCGCCCTTGGTCATCACCGCCCACAGGATGCGCGCGTTCTTGTTGGCCAGCGCCACGGTGGCTTTCTGCCAACCCGAGCACCGAGCAGATCGAGTGCGAGATCGGCCTGATGGGCGACGCTGCCGACTGATCCTTGCCCAGGACTGGGCAACTACATGCTGCGCCGGTACTGCCCGCCAACCTCGAACAGCGCATGGGTGATCTGCCCCAGCGAGCAACAGCGCACGGCGTCGATCAGCACCTCGAAGACATTGCGGTTGTCGATGACCGCCTGCTGAAGGCGCTTCAACATCGCAGGCGACTCGGCCGCGTGGCGGGCGTGGAAATCGTGCAGACGTTTCAACTGCGACTGCTTCTCTTCGTCGGTCGAGCGCGCCAGCTCGATGTGGCCCGGCGCCGCGTCGCCATGCGGATTGCGGAAGGTATTCACGCCGACGATCGGGTATTCGCCGCTGTGCTTTTGCATCTCGTAGTGCATCGACTCCTCCTGGATCTTGCTGCGCTGGTAGCCGGTTTCCATCGCGCCCAGGACGCCGCCGCGCTCGGCGATCTTTTCGAATTCGGCCAGCACGGCTTCCTCGACCAGCTCGGTGAGTTCGTCGATGATGAAGCTGCCCTGGCCGGGGTTTTCGTTTTTCGCCAAGCCCCATTCGCGGTTGATGATGAGCTGAATCGCCATCGCGCGGCGCACGCTCTCCTCGGTCGGCGTGGTGATGGCTTCGTCGTAGGCGTTGGTGTGCAGGCTGTTGCAGTTGTCGTAGATCGCGATCAGCGCCTGCAACGTGGTGCGGATATCGTTGAAGGCGATTTCCTGCGCGTGCAATGAGCGGCCCGAGGTCTGCACGTGGTATTTCAGCTTCTGGCTGCGCTCGTTGGCGCCATAGCGGTCGCGCATCGCGGTGGCCCAGATGCGCCGCGCGACGCGGCCCATCACGTTGTATTCGGGGTCCATGCCGTTGCTGAAGAAGAAGCTCAGATTCGGCGCGAAATCGTCGATGTGCATGCCGCGCGCCAGATAGGCTTCGACGAAGGTAAAGCCATTGCTGAGCGTGAAGGCGAGCTGGCTGATCGGGTTGGCGCCGGCCTCGGCGATGTGATAGCCCGAGATGCTCACCGAGTAGAAATTGCGCACATCGTGGTGGACAAAATATTCGGCGATATCGCCCATCACCTTGAGTGAAAACTCGGTCGAGAAGATGCAGGTGTTCTGGCCCTGGTCTTCCTTCAGGATATCGGCCTGCACGGTGCCGCGCACATTCGCCAGCACCCACTCGCGGATCTTCGCGGCCTCGGTATCGGTGGGTTCGCGGCCGTTGTCGCTCCTGAACCTGTCCAGGTTCTGGTCGATCGCGGTATTCATGAACATCGCCAGGATCGTCGGCGCCGGGCCGTTGATCGTCATGCTGACGCTGGTCGCGGGGTGGGTCAGATCGAAGCCGTCGTAGAGCACCTTCAGATCGTCGAGGGTGGCGATCGAAACGCCCGAGTTGCCGACCTTGCCGTAGATATCGGGCCGCGGGTCGGGGTCGTGGCCGTAAAGGGTGACCGAGTCGAAGGCCGTGCTGAGCCGCTTGGCCGGCATCCCGGCGCTGAGCATCTTGAAGCGCTTGTTGGTGCGAAAGGCGTCGCCCTCGCCGGCGAACATGCGCGTCGGGTCTTCGCCCTCGCGCTTGAAAGCGAAGGTGCCGGCGGTGTAGGGGAAGCTGCCCGGCACGTTGTCGAGCAGCAGCCATTTCAGCAGCTCGCCGTGGCATTCGTACTGCGGCAATGCGACCTTGCGGATCTTGTTGCCCGACAGCGTGGTGTGCGTCAGCGCGGTGCGGATCTCCTGGCCGCGGATCTTCACCACGTATTCGTCGCCGGCATAGGCGCGCTGCATGGCGGGCCACATCGCCAGCAACTTTTTCGCGCCGGCATCGAGCCGGGCTTCGCGCTGTTCGGCCAGGTTGAGCGCGGCCTCGGCCGCGCGCGGCTTGTCGGGCTTGCCCAGCGTGAGCATCGCGGCGGCCGCGCGCAGTTGCTGGATCTCGCGCGCCAGCGCGGCCTGCTCGCGGGCGCGGCGTTTGTAGCCGCGCACCGTATCGGCGATCTCGGCCAGGTAGCGCACGCGCGCGCCGGGCACGATCGGAACCTGGTGCGTGCTGTGGCGGGTATTCACGAGCGGCAGGCGGCCTTCGCTCGTCAACTTCAAGCCGGCCTGCGCCAGGCGCGGCTTCAAAGCCTGGTACAGCGCGGTCACGCCGTCGTCGTTGAAGCGGCTGGCCATGGTGCCGAAGACCGGCATCTCGCCGGGCGGCTGCTTGAAGGCTTCGCGGTTGCGTTGCACTTGCTTGGCCACATCGCGCAGCGCATCGGCCGCGCCCTTGCGGTCGAATTTGTTGATGGCGACGAATTCGGCGAAGTCGAGCATGTCGATCTTCTCCAACTGGCTGGCGGCGCCGAACTCGGGCGTCATCACATACATCGGCACATCCACCAGCGGCACGATGGCCGCGTCGCCCTGGCCGATGCCCGAGGTTTCGACGACGATCAAATCGAAGCCCGCGACCTTGCACGCGGCCAGCACATCGGGCAGGGCGGCCGAGATTTCGCTGCCGGTGTCGCGCGTGGCCAGGCTGCGCATATAGACGCGCTGGCCCCGGCTCCAGGGTGAAATGGCATTCATGCGGATGCGGTCGCCCAAAAGCGCGCCGCCGCTCTTGCGCCGGCTCGGATCGATGCTGATGACCGCGATGCGCAGGGCATCGTCCTGGTCCAGACGCAGACGGCGGATCAGCTCGTCGGTGAGGCTGGACTTGCCGGCGCCGCCGGTGCCGGTGATGCCGAGCACCGGCACCTTGGCCACAGCCGCCTGTTCGTGCAGCGCCTTCAGCGCCGCCGCATCGATGCGGCCATTCTCCAGCGCGGTGATGAATTGCGCCAGCGCGCGCCACGCCGCTTCGCTGTGGCCGGTCAATACGGCCAGGGATTGCGGCGCCGCCAGCGACAAACCGGCATCCGCCCGCATCAGCATCTCACCGATCATGCCGTGCAAGCCCATGCGCTGCCCGTCCTCGGGGCTGTAGATGCGCACGCCGGATTCGGCCAGCGCCGCAATTTCGCCGGGCACGATGACGCCGCCGCCGCCGCCGAAAACCTGGATCCGCTCGCCGCCGCGCGCCTTCAACAACTCGACCATGTACTTGAAATATTCGACATGCCCGCCCTGGTAGGAGCTGACCGCGATGGCCTGCACGTCTTCCTGCAAGGCGGCGCTCACCACCTCATCGACCGAGCGGTTGTGGCCCACGTGGATGACCTCGGCGCCCATGCCTTGCAGGATGCGGCGCATGATATTGATCGCCGCGTCGTGGCCGTCGAAGAGGCTCGCGGCGGTGACGAAGCGCAGCTTGTGCTGCGGCCGGTAAGCGGCCAGGGCTTTGGTTTCGGCAGAGAGGTCGGTCATGGTCGGGATCCGGCGGCGGGCGATTGACGTTGACGTAAACGTCAATTGTGATAATGCCACCAATGCCCGATTACGCCGTGTGGGGTGCCACCGCATCGTGGTTTCCCCCAGGTGTCCCCAAGTTTGCAGCGTAAATTCTGCACAATCGAGAACCATGGAACCGCTCCAGCGCCCCGGCGCCCAGCCCCAACGCACCGCCTCCGGGCATGCTGAACTGGCCCGGCGCGGCAAACGCCTGTCGCAACGCCACCGCACCGTGCTCTTGCTGGTCGATGGCCGGCGCAACGAACACGATATCCGCACACTCGCCGCGCAAGCCGGTGCAGGCGCGCAGTGCCTCGACGATCTGTTGAGCCTGGGCCTGGTCATGTGGGCCGGCAGTCACCGTGCCGACGCCACCGTCACGGTGGCTGCGGGCGGTGAATCGTCGCTGCTGCCGTCGTCGCAATCCCTGCAAGGCGAATCGACCTGGGCGGTGATCGACGACGACCCCACGGCCCCGGCCGACCGGCCGCTCGCCGAAGCGCGCGAGTTGTTGCTGCGCGCCGTGCGCCAGGAGGCGCCGGTGAGCGGCGCGCTGACGCTGTTGAGGTTGCGCCGTGCGAGCACGCGCGAGGCGATCGAGGCCCTGCTCGATGAAGTGGAACAACGGCTGCGCAAACCGCGCCGACAGATTATCGCGGCCCAGACCATGCGCCATGTGCGGCACCTGCTCAGCCTGCCAACGGCATCGCGGCCGCCCTCATGAGTTTTCTGGCCATCGATATCGGCAATACCCGGCTGAAATGGGCCCAATACGCCTCACCGCAGCCCGGCGCCGTCATACTCGACAGTGGCGCCGTATTTCTCGAAACCATCGACACGCTAGCTGAAGACGAGTGGCAGCGCCTGGCCGCGCCAGGCAGCATGCTCGGCTGCAACGTGGCCGGCGACGCCGTGCGGCGTCGCGTCGAAGAACAACTGGAGCTTTGGGACATCGCGCCGCACTGGGTTGTGCCGTCGCCACACGATGCCGGCGTGATCAACGGCTACGAACACCCGACACGCCTGGGCTCCGACCGCTGGGCCGCCCTGATCGGTGCCCGCTGGCACGTACAGCAGCGCGCGGCCCATCGACCGGCCCTGGTGGTGATGGTCGGCACCGCGGTCGCCGTCGATTCGCTCGACGGCGACGGCCGCTTCATCGGCGGCCTGATCATGCCCGGCTTCGGCCTGATGCTGCGCGCGCTCGAACAAGGCACTGCCGGGCTGCGCGTGCCGACCGGCGAAGTCGTCGATTTCCCGACCAATACCAGCGACGCGCTGATGAGCGGCGGCGCCCACGCCCTGGCCGGGGCCATCGAACGCATCCACCGCAAATTGGTGGCGCGCTGCGGCGCCGAGCCGCTGCTGCTGATGACCGGCGGCGCGGCGGTGAAGATGGCGCCGATCACCGACCTGCCCTTCGAGACCGTTGATTCACTGGTCTTCGATGGGCTGCTGGCGCTGCAGTCGCACCGCCTGGCGTTATAGACCCTCCCCCGAAGCGGCTGCGCCGCTCCCCCTCAAGGGGGCCAAGGCCCGCGGCCCCAAGTCGACCTGCGTCGGCTTGGACGGGCCGAGGAATGGCCGCGTATCGCGGCCATGCGGCCTGCAAGGCAGGCTGGCGCACCGGCAAAGCCGGATGCGCTGCGGCCGCTTGGAAGACCGAGCCGGCTGCGACCGCCTGGGTTTAGAGGATGTAGCGCGACAGGTCTTCGTTGCCGGCCAGGGCTGCGAGCTTCGCATCGACCGCGGCGGCATCGATCGCCACGCTCGTACCGCTTCGATTCGGCGCCTCGAAGCTGATCTCGTCGAGCAGGCGCTCCATCACCGTGGCCAGGCGGCGCGCGCCGATATTTTCGGTGCGCTCGTTGACATCGAAGGCGATCTGCGCCAGCCGGCGCACGCCCTCGGGCGTGATCGTCAGGGCCACGCCTTCGGTCGCCAGCAGGGCCTGGTATTGCTTGACCAGGCTGGCGTGGGTGCTGGTCAGGATGGCCTCGAAATCGGCGACCGTCAGCGAGCCGAGTTCGACCCGAATCGGGAAGCGGCCCTGCAATTCCGGAATCAGGTCGCTGGGCTTGGCCAGGTGGAAGGCACCGCTGGCGATAAACAAGATGTGGTCGGTCTTGACGATACCGTATTTGGTGCTGACCGCCGTACCTTCGACCAGCGGCAGCAGGTCGCGCTGCACACCCTGGCGGCTGACCTCGGCGCCGCTGCCTTCGCTGCGCGAGGTGACCTTGTCGATCTCGTCGATGAAGACGATGCCGTTGCCCTCGGCCTGGGCCAGCGCCGCGGCGCGGATTTCGTCTTCGTTGACCAGCTTGCCGGCTTCTTCGTCGATCAGCAGTTTGAGCGCCTCGCCGATCTTCAGCTTGCGCGTTTTCTTGCGCACGCTGCCCATCTGCGCGAAGAGGCCCTTCAACTGCTCGGCCATTTCCTCCATGCCCTGCGGGCCGAGGACTTCGAGGGCCTGGCGCGGCTGCTCGATATCGAGCTCGATTTCCTTGTCGGCCAACGCGCCTTCGCGCAGGCGCTTGCGCATCACCTGGCGTGCGGTGCTGTCGGCGGATGCGCCGGCCTCGACGCCGCGCGCGTCCCGCGGCCCAGGAATCAGGATATCGAGCACGCGCTCTTCGGCGGCGTCTTCGGCCAGCGCGCGCTTGCCGCGCATCTGGCGCTCGCGCTCCTGCTTGATCGCCACCTCGACCAGATCGCGAACGATCGAATCGACATCCTTGCCGACATAGCCGACCTCGGTGAATTTGGTCGCCTCGACCTTGATGAAGGGCGCATCGGCCAGGCGCGCCAGGCGCCGTGCGATCTCGGTCTTGCCCACCCCGGTGGGGCCGATCATCAGGATATTCTTGGGTGTGATCTCGCCGCGCATCGACTCCGCGACCTGCTGGCGGCGCCAGCGGTTGCGTAGCGCGATCGCCACCGCGCGCTTGGCGTCGTTCTGCCCGACGATGTGCTTGTCGAGTTCGGAGACGATCTCGCTGGGGGTCATGGAAGACATGTCGGCTCGTGTGGGGCGGCGGCCTTCCCAAGCGACCGCCGCGGATCCGGCTCTGCCGGACCGCTGGCGGTGCCCCCTCGAGGGGGAGCGCCGCAGGCGCAACGGGGGTGGGTCACAGGATTTCGATCGTGTGCTGCTGATTGGTATAGATGCAGATATCGCCGGCGATCTCGAGCGAGCGCTTGACGATTTCGGGCGCCGCGAGTTCGCTGTGCGCCAAGAGCGCACGCGCGGCGGCCTGCGCATAGGCACCGCCCGAGCCGATGGCCACGATGCCGTATTCGGGCTCGAGCACATCGCCATTGCCGGTGATGACCAGCGAGGCCTCCTTGTCGGCCACTGCGAGCATGGCTTCCAGGCGGCGCAGCACGCGGTCGGTGCGCCAGTCGCGGGTCAGTTCGATGGCCGCGCGCACCAGATGCCCCTGGTGCTTTTCGAGCTTGGCCTCGAAGCGCTCGAAGAGCGTGAAGGCATCGGCCGTGGCACCGGCAAAGCCGGCCAGCACCTTGTCGTGGTGCAGCTTCCTGACTTTGCGCGCGCTGGCCTTGACGACGATCGTGCCCAGGGTGACCTGGCCGTCGCCGCCGAGGGCCACGATGCCATCGCGGCGCACGCTCAGAATGGTGGTGCCGTGAAAGGCGTTGTGGTCGGATTCCATGCTGGGCTCGCAGTTGGGGCCGCAGCGCCCGTGTTCAAGCCAGGGCCGCGCTAGTTATTCCGCACGCGCACGCTGGCGTGTTCGTTGATGCCCATCGCGCCGAAGAACAGCGCCACCAGTCGATGCGCTTCGGCGAAGGTCACGCTGCGGCTCTCGCCGCGCTTGGCCAGCACCCAGTTCAGCAGGTCGCCAGCGGCGATGAAATCGACGCGGATCAGCTTGGTGCAGGCCACCGTCACCAGGGGTGCCGACGCCAGTTGTGCATCGAGTTGCTTCAGGGTGGCACCGATATCGCCGACCAGTTGCCCCGACAGCTCCACCGAGGCCATCGTCACGGCGCCGCTGTGTTCTTCGACCGAAGATTCGAGAAAGCTGGTGGCCACCTCGCCGACCTGCGACAGCGGCGGCGACTGGGTCGAGAGGCCCGAGCCGCCGATGCGCACCTGGCAACGCGCACGCTCCCAGGACGGCGGCGAGACCTCGTAGGTTACGCAGTAATCGATGGCCGCTTCGTCGAACTGGTCGGGGCGGTTGGCCAGCCGCAGCGCGTCCAGGCGCAGCACCCAGTAGGCCGGGTCGGCATCGCGCACGCCCGTGGGCGCCGCGTCCTGCAATGCCAGCAGGAAGCGCTCGCCCGAGAGCCAGCGCATATCCAGCGGCTCGGGAGCCCAATGGCGGAACAGCTCGGACAACTGCGCGGCGGCCTCGGCCTCGACCGTTTGCAGGGCGCTCCAGTCGAAGACCCAGGGCAGCGGCAGTTGCAGCGTGACGGAGCGCAGCCGCGCCACGGCATCGGTGTCGAGCAAGGGCGGGCAGATCCAGCCGATCTCGCCGGCGCTGCGCAGTTCGCGGGGTTTTTCCTGCTGCGCCGATTCGGCCACCAGCTTGGGCAACGAATGCCATTGCGGCGCCGACCAGCCGAACTGCTGCGCATACTCGAGCGCCAGGGCCTCGAATTTGTGCTGCTGGCCGGTAGCCCGGTGCAGGTCGAACAGCACCAACCAAGTTTCGGCATGCTGGGCGCGGGCGCCACCGGTGCGCGTCAGCGCCGTCAGCGACTGTTCGCACTGGTCGAAATCGGCATTCGCAAAGGCAATCACCGCTTCGTCGAGTTCGGGGTCATGCACGACCTCGCTAACCTCGACCGTGAACGGGCTGGCAAAGTCGCTGCCGGTACTGCCTCGCAGGCCGCCGATGGATACCGCGGCGGCGGCGTTGCGCGGCGGCGGCGTGACCGGGGCCGCAACGGCCGGGGCCGGCGCAGCGGGCCGTACATCGGAGCCATCGCGCGCCATCACCGCCGCCCGGGTCGTGGTGTGCCGGAACGCGGCCTGCTGGGTCTTGCCCTCGAACAGGCCGACCGGCTTGCGCGAACTCGAACTGGCGAAGTTGTCGCCGACCATTTGCTGCTCGATCTCGTCGATCTTGGCCTTGACGCCACTGTCGGCGTTGCGCACCGGGCCGTGGTTGCTGGCCCTCGATTCGGAATCGTCCAGGCGCGAGGAGCCGCCCAGTGCGGCGAGTTGTTCGGGCGAAAGACCTTCGCGGCGCACCTTGCGCAGCATGTCGAATTCGCGCTTGCGCACGAAATCGTTGCGCTTCTTGCGCTCGATCATGGCCTTGAGTTCGGACTTCTCGAGATCGAGCTCGCGGCTCTCGTCCTGGCGCGAATTGAGGTCAGCCCAGTCGGTGGCCGGATTGGCCACGAAGCGCACCACCTTGCGAATGAAGCTATCGCCTTCTTTGGGTGGGGTTTGAGGATCCGACATATCAGTCAATCGAAGTGCAGCGCATTTCCAAGCGCACGCCGCGGATCGGGCTTTGCCCGGCCGCCAGCGTGCCTTGCAGGCCGCATGGCCGCGAGACGCGGCCATTCCTCGGCCCGTCCAAGCCGACGCAGGTCGGCTTGGAGCCACGGGCCTTGGCCCCCTTGAGGGGGAGCGGCGAAGCCGCAACGGGGGTGGTCAACATCTCTCAATCGCCGAACATCTTCTGTTTCATTTCGCGGCGCTGCTGAGCTTCGAGCGAGAACGTTGCCGTCGGCCGCGCCAGCAGGCGGCCCAGGCCGATCGGCTCGCCGGTTTCGTCGCAGTAGCCATAGTCGCCATTTTCGATGCGGGCCAGCGACTGCGAAATCTTCTTCAAAAGCTTGCGCTCGCGGTCGCGCGTGCGCAACTCCAGCGCGTGCTCTTCCTCGATCGTCGCGCGGTCGGCCGGGTCGGGCACGATGGAAGTGTCTTCGCGCAAATGTTCGGTGGTCTCGCCGGCATTGGACAGCAAGTCATCCTTCAGCGCGCCAAGCCGGGCACGGAAGAAGTCGAGCTGCTTTTCGTTCATGTACTCGCGCTCGGGCATGGCCAACAGTTCGGCCTCGCTCAGTTCGCGCCCGCTCTTGTGCTTCCAGGCGCTGGCCAGCTTCGGGTCGGCCTTGGCCGCAGGCTTGAGTGCATCGAGCGAATGGTCGACCACGGTGCGCGCCACCGGCTTCGGGGGCGCAAAGCGATCGGCGAAGCGGCTCGCCGAGGCGGCCGAGGCGGCTGCGGCACTGGCCGCGGCGGCCGCGGCGGCCGCGGCCGCCGCCGCTGCGGCCCGGCCCGCAGCGGCGGCCGTGCGAGCCTGGCTCAGGGGTTTGACCGGGGCGGGAGCGACAGGCTTGGCGGGAGTGGAAGGCATCGAGCGGGTTGGGGGTTTGGCGGCGGCAACTTTGGGCGCCGCCTTGGGGGCCGGTTTGGCAACCGGTCTGGCGGCAGGCTTGGCGACGGGTTGGGTTGGCTTCAAAACAGGCTTGCGGGCCGGCCTGGCAGGCGGCTTGGCAACCCGCTTCGCGGCAACCTTGACGACAGTCTTGCGCACGGCAGCAGCAGGCTTCTTCACCGCCGTTTTCGGCGGTGGCGCGCTCTTTGCCGTGGACTTGCTCATTCGCTCTCCTCGTGCAGGTTATACCCGCTCGACGGGCCCATGGGCCCGTCGCCAGGCCGAAATTTGAAGCGCGCGGATTGTAGCCAGCTTGCAAAGCGACACGCCCTGGCACGGCCGATCCGTCAGACGAGGCATTGCTCCAGGCCTTGCAACAAGATGTCCTTGGGCAGGCCGATGCCGATGAAGACCATCTTGCTTTGTTTCTTTTCGCCGGGCATCCACTTCGGGCCCAGATCGCTGCCCATCAACTGGTGCACGCCCTGGAAGATGACCTTCTTGTCGCTGCCCTTCATATACAGCACGCCCTTGTAGCGCAGCATCTTGGGGCCATAGACCTGCACGATCGCAGCCAGAAAATCCTCCAGCTTGGCCGGGTCGAAGGCCTTGTCGGCCCGGAACACGAAGGACTTGACGTCGTCGTCGTGGGCGTGATGGTGCGGGTGCTCGCAATGCTCGCCGTGTTCGTGGTCGTCATGCGCATGGTCGTGCCCGTGGTGCTCTTCGGCACTCAGGAATTCCGGGTCGATCTCCAGCTTGGCATTCAGGTTGAAGCCGCGCAAATCGAAGACCTCGGTGATCGGCACCTCGCCGAAATGCACCTTGCGTTGCGGCGCACGCGGGTTCATGTGCTTGATGCGGTGCATCAGCGCGTGCAGCGCGGGCTCATCGACCAGCTCGCTCTTGCTGATGAAGATCTGATCGGCAAAACCGACCTGGCGCCGCGCTTCCTGGCGCGCATCGAGCTGGCCTTCGGCATGCTTGGCATCGACCAGGGTCAGGATCGAATCGAGCAGATAGCTCTCGGCGATTTCGTCGTCCATGAAGAAGGTTTGCGCCACCGGCCCGGGATCGGCCAGGCCGGTGGTTTCGATCACCACGCGCTCGAACGAAAGCTCGCCCTTGCGGCGCTTTTCGGCCAACAGGGCCAGGGTCGAGCGCAGATCTTCGCGGATCGTGCAGCAGACGCAACCGTTGGACAGCTGCAGGATCTGCTCGGTGGTGTCGGCGACCAGGATTTCGTTGTCGATATTTTCTTCGCCGAATTCATTTTCGATGACCGCGATCTTGCGGCCATGGGCTTCGCTGAGCACACGCTTGAGCAGCGTGGTCTTGCCCGAGCCCAGGAAGCCGGTCAGGATGGTAGCGGGGATGAGGCCTTGCGACATGGTGGTAGAGAGAGTCCGGTCGGGTATTCTCCCTCCAACGCCACTACCGACACCTGCGCTGTGTCAGACCCGCACCCCCATCGTCCGTCGCACGCTCCGGCGGCGGCAGGCGACAAGCTCTCATTGTTCGAGCGCCTGGTCGCGTTCCTGTCGCCCGGGCCGGACTCGCGAGACGAATTGATCGCGGCCCTGGCCGATGCCGAAAAGCGCGAGCTGATCGAGCCCGAAAGCCGCCTGATGCTCGAGGGTGTGCTGCGCATGGCCGATATGCGCGCCGGCGACGTGATGGTCGCCGCGCCGCGCATGGACCTGCTGGATATCGATGCGCCTTACGATGAATTGCTGGCCCTGGTGATCGACACCGGCCATTCGCGCTTCCCGGTCCATGAAGGCAAGCGCGACAGCATCATCGGCATCCTGATGGCCAAGGATCTGCTCAAGCTGCAGCGCGCCCCCGAACTGAACCTGCGCACCCTGCTGCGCCCGGCGGTCTTCGTGCCCGAGAGCAAGCGCCTGAACGAATTGCTGCGCGACTTCCGCAGCAACCGCAACCACCTGGCGATGGTCATCGACGAGTTCGGTCAGACCGCCGGCCTGATCACCATCGAGGATGTGCTGGAGGAAATCGTCGGCGAAATCGAGGACGAATTCGACGAGAAGGACGGCGACAACAGCGTCTATACCCTGGCCGACGGCAGCCACCGCGTGGCCGGCGATGCGCCGATCGCCTCGGTCAACGGCGCCTTCGGCACCGTGCTGCCCGAAGACGATTTCGAGACCATCGGCGGCCTCGTCGCCCAGCACCTGGGCCGCGTGCCGCGGCGCGGTGAAACGGTGACCGTGGGCGGGCTGCGCTTCGTCGTCATGCTCACGCGCGGCGGTGCCGTGCGCTGGTTCCGCGTCTCGCGGCGCGAGCCCGGCGAGGCGGCGGCGGAAGTCGATTGAACGCATTGTCGGTCCGGCCGCGCGGGCGCGCCGCCGCGCTGGCCGCGCCTGCGCTCACGGTCACTGGCGGGCTGCTGCACACGGCCTCGTTCGCGCCGCTGGACGCCTGGCCCTTGCAGATCGCCGGGCTTGCGCTCCTGGTCGTGGCGCTCGATGGCGCCAGCGCCAAGCGCGCGGCCGGCCTGGGCTGGCTGTTCGGCTTTGCCTGGTTGGCCAGCGGCATGTGGTGGCTGTATATCAGCCTGCATGACTTCGGCGGCCTGATCGCGCCGCTGGCCGCCGCGGCGGTGGTTTTGCTGGCCGGTTTGCTGGCCTTGTACTACGCGCTCGCGGCGGCCCTGTGGGCGCACCTGCGTTCAGACAGCGCGGCCTTCAACGCGGCCCTGTTCGCGGCTTGCTGGCTGCTGGCCGAGCTGGCGCGCGGCGTGGTCTTCACCGGTTTCCCGTGGATTGCCGGCGGCTACGCGCATACGCAAGGCCCGCTCGCCACGTGGGCGCCGTGGATCGGCGTGTATGGCATCGGCGCGCTGGCGGCCTGGCTGGCTGCCGCGGCCGCCTTGGCCTGGCGCGAGCGCGTGCGCCCGGCGCGCGCGGCCATGCTGTTGGCCCTGCCCATTGCGTTGACGGCCGCGGGCCTGGCCCTGCCGAACGACTTCACACGCGGCACCGGCACGCTCAGCGTCACGCTGCTGCAGTCGAATCTGGCCCAGGATCTGAAATTCGAGGCCGCGCAGTTCGAACGCGTGCTGCGCTGGCACCAAGCGGCCCTGAACAGCGCGCGTGGCTCGCTGGTGCTGACACCGGAATCTTCGATCCCGCTGCCGCTGCCGCTGCTCGATGGCGAGGCGCTGGCCGCGCTGCGTTCGCCCTTTGCACGGGGCGAACGCGTGGCCCTGGTCGGCGTCTTCACCGGCAGCGACGCTGTGGGCTATACCAATTCGCTGGTTGCACTGTCGGCCGCCAGCGACCCATCGGGCAATGCCTTCTACGCCTACGGCAAGCGCCATCTGCTGCCCTTCGGCGAGCTCATTCCGCCGGGCTTCGGCTGGTTCGTGCGGGCGCTGAATATCCCCGTCGGCGATCAGCAGCGCGGCAGCAGCACGGCGCCGCTGGCAGTGGCCGGCCAGCGCGTGCGCCCGCTGATTTGCTTCGAGGATCTGTTCGGCGAAGATATCGCCGACAGCATGGTCGGCGAAGGCGCCGCCACCGTATTGGCCAACAGCACCAACCTGGCCTGGTTCGGTGCGGCGATGGTCCAGGACCAGCATTTGCAGTTTTCGCGCATGCGCGCGCTGGAGCTGCAGCGCCCGATCGTGCGCGCCACCAATACCGGCGCCACCGCCGTCGTCGATCACCGTGGCCGCATCACCGCGCGCCTGGCGCCGCTGGTGCGCGGCGCGCTCGAAGCCAGCGTCGAAGGCCGCATCGGCGCCACGCCCTATGCGCGCTGGCTGGCTGCCTGGGGCCTGGCGCCGCTGGCGCTGGTGGCGCTGGCGCTGATCGGCGCGGCGCTGGTCGCGCGTCGGCGCGGCAACGCTTCGTAGAATCGCGGCTCCCAACCGGCACCCTTCATGCTGAGCTTCCAGCAAATCATTCTCAAACTCCAGGACTACTGGGCCGCGCAAGGCTGCGCGCTCATGCAACCCTACGACATGGAAGTCGGCGCCGGCACCAGCCACACCGCGACCTTCCTGCGCGCGCTCGGCCC
>CADEDE010000063.1 GCA_902825995.1 uncultured Burkholderiales bacterium | reverse complement strand
CACCTCCCGTGCCATCAGCTCTCAGGGACTTCCCTTCTGCCGCCCAGACTCCTAGTTAGGCGCGCGGCTTCGATTCGGGATGAATCCCGCTCGATAGCAGCTCTGCGTGACGCGCTGCTGCCACAGCTAATTTCGGGCCAAATCAGGGTTCGTGGCGCCTGAGCATGCACGACGCTCTGAAGTTCTTCTTCGAAGAGCAAATCGGGTTCAGTCTCCTGGACGGCACTTCGATTGACGGGAGCGTGTTCATTGGCGAGACTGAGTTTCTCCCTGTTGAGACCCTAAGGGAAGACAAAGACGCCTACCAAGACGAGTTCAATAGATGGGTTGATGGGGTGTGGCTTCCAGAACAGCAGGATCGTCGTAGCCAAATACTCAAGCTTCACGCGAACGCGAAACGCTATGCCGATCTTTGTGGCGCAGTGGCGAGACAGCAGGTGGTGCCCTTGGTCGGTTCTGGAATGTCCGCGCCAAGCGGCTTGCCCACGTGGTCTGATCTACTTCGAGCGATTCGAGCGTTTACTACGATCGACCCTGCGGCGCTTGAAGCGCTACTTGTTGCCTCCGCCTTCGAGGAAGCTGCCGACTTGATTGCGTCCGCAACGAATCCGAATCTACTGAACGAACGCGTCGAACATGAACTCCGGGTCGATGACCCGGCTGCAATCGACGGAGCAGTGCGGCTCTTGCCCGCCACGTTTCCTGATCTCGTCATCACTACGAATTTGGATGACGTCTTGGAGCAGCACTACCGCAGTTGCGGCTTGGAATTTGACGAGATCCTGGCCGGACAGGACATCGCTGGGTATCGCAGCATGAAGACGCCGACACGACGATTTGTGTTGAAGCTCCATGGTGACTGTCGGCGTGCCGAGACAAGGGTGCTACGCAAGGATGAATACGAAGCAGCGTATGCACCGGGGAGTGTTGTCCGCGAAGAGCTGGCGCTTCTATACCGAACCAACCATCTCTTGTTCTTGGGATGCAGCTTGGGGCCAGATAGAACGGTTGGGCTGATTGCAGAGGTTGCCCTGAGCGACAAAAGCATGCCAAAGCACTTCGCGCTGCTTCCGCTTCCTGATTCCGATCCAGCCCGGGTGGATAGGGAAAACTTTCTCTCTGAGCGAGGCATTTATCCAATCTGGTATGACGGACCGCATGATGAGTCGATACTTGCGCTGTTGGCCGGGCTCCTCGACGTCGCTAGCGCAGGCCAAGTCGGTCAGGGGTCGCGATGACGAGACTATTTGAGTCCGATGTGGAGTACGCTGCCCTCGCGTGGCTGGGGACACTTGGTTATGCGGTATTGCACGGCCCAGACATCGCAGCCGGTCAGCCGCTCGCGGAGCGAGGCGATCCAAACTACAGCGACGTGGTGCTGGATGGGCGACTTCGCCAGGCACTCGTTCGCCTCAATACGGACTTGCCACATGAGGCGGTGGAGGATGCCTACCGCAAGTTGATGCGCAGCGACGCGTCTTCGCTCGTGGAACGCAATCGAGACCTGCACCGGATGCTGGTCGACGGGGTGACGGTCGAGTACCGCCGCAAGGACGGTTCAATAGGCGGCACGCAGGCCCGGGTAATCGACTTCGACATACCGGACAACAACGACTGGTTGGCCGTCAATCAATTCACCGTGTCGGATCGGCAGCACACACGCCGCCCGGATGTTGTCGTGTTCGTCAACGGGTTGCCGTTGGCGGTGATCGAACTGAAGAACCCTGCCGACGAGAAGGCCACCGTATGGAGTGCGCACCGCCAGCTCCAGACCTACCAGGCGCAGATTCCGACGCTGTTCGCGAGCAACGCGGCCTTGATCGCCTCCGATGGTGTGCAGGCACGCATCGGCTCCCTCGGCGCAGGCAAGGAGTGGTTCAAGCCTTGGCGCACGGTCAGCGGGCGCGAGGACGCCTCAGCAAGAATGTCCGAGCTGGAAGTGGTGCTTAGTGGCGTGTTCGAGAAGCGCCGCATGCTCGACTTGGTGCGCTACTTCATCGTGTTCGAAGCCGACGAAGAGGCGGGCACGCTGATCAAGAAGATGGCGGGCTACCACCAGTTCCACGCGGTGAACGTGGCGGTGGAGGAAACACTGCGCGCCGCGCAGGCGCTGCGGGCCGAAGCGCCGGGACGTTATGGCGCGGGTGGCAAGCCGGGCGGTGACCCCGGCGACCGGCGCGTTGGCGTGGTGTGGCACACCCAAGGTTCGGGCAAGAGCCTGACCATGGCCTTCTATGCCGGCCGCGTGATCCTGCACCCGGACATGGAAAACCCGACGCTGGTGGTGCTGACCGACCGCAACGATCTCGACGACCAGCTCTTCGGCACATTCGCGCGCTGCCGCGATCTGCTGCGCCAGCCGCCTATGCAAGCGGCCGACCGCGCCGATCTGCGTACGAAGCTCGCGGTGGCCTCGGGCGGCGTGGTGTTCACAACCATTCAGAAATTCTTTCCGCCCAAGGAGGGCGATGGCACGCAGGGTGACCGCTACCCGGTTCTGTCGAGCCGCCACAACATCGTGGTCATCGCCGACGAGGCGCACCGCAGCCAGTACGATTTCGTCGATGGCTTTGCGCGGCATATGCGCGATGCGTTGCCGAATGCGTCGTTCATCGGCTTCACCGGAACGCCGATCGAGCAGACCGATGCGAATACACGGGCGGTTTTCGGCGACTACATCAGCGTCTATGACATTCAGCGCGCGGTCATCGATGGCGCGACGGTGCCGATCTACTACGAGAGCCGCTTGGCCAAGCTGGCGCTGAAGGATACCGAGCGGCCGAGAATAGACCCCGAGTTCGAGGAAGCGACCGAGGGCGAGGAAGTCGAGCGCAAGGAGAAATTGAAGAGCCGCTGGGCGCAGTTGGAAACCGTGGTCGGCTCAGAGCATCGCATCAAGCTCATCGCACGCGATCTGGTCGAGCACTTCGAGAATCGCCTGACCACGCTGGACGGCAAGGCGATGGTGGTGTGCATGAGCCGGCGCATCTGCGTTGATCTGTACCGCGAGATCGCCGCGCTGCGGCCGGCCTGGCATGACGCGGACGATGAACAGGGTGCCATGAAAGTGGTGATGACCGGCTCGGCGTCGGACCCGCTGGAATGGCAAGCGCACATCCGCAACAAGGCGCGCCGTGAGGCGATGGCGCTGCGTTTTCGCAAGCCGAGCGACAAGTTCCAGATTGTCATCGTGCGCGACATGTGGCTCACCGGCTTTGACGCGCCGAGCCTGCACACGATGTATGTGGACAAGCCGATGCGCGGGCATGGCTTGATGCAGGCGATCGCGCGCGTAAACCGTGTCTTCAAGGACAAGCCTGGTGGCCTGGTGGTGGACTATCTGGGCCTGGCCGACGAACTGAAGAGGGCGCTGGCGACTTATACCGAGAGCGGCGGCACCGGCAAGACGGCGCTCGACCAGGCCGAGGCAGTGGCGCTGATGCAGGAGAAGTACGAGGTGTGCCTCGGGCTGTTCCATGGCTTCGATTGGGCGCGCTGGGTCGGTGGCACGCCGCAGGACCGGTTGTCATTGTTGCCGGCGGCGCAGGAGCACATCCTCGGGCAAGACGAAGGCAAGGCCCGGCTGCTGCGCGCGGTGACGGAGCTGGGCCAGGCCTTTGCGCTATCGGTGCCGCATGAAGAGGCGTTGAGAATCCGCGACGACGTCGGCTTCTTCCAGGCCGTGCGCGCGGTGCTGGCCAAGAGCATCCCGGGTGAGCAGAAGAGCGACGAAGAGCTGGAGCAGGCCATTCGGCAGATCGTTTCCAAGGCCGTGGTCAGCGACGGCGTGGTCGATATCTTCGCCGCGGCCGGCTTGAAGACGCCGGACATTTCGATCCTGTCCGATGAGTTTCTCGCCGAAGTGCAGGGCATGCCGCAGCGCAATCTCGCGGTGGAGCTGCTGCAGAAACTGCTCAAGGGCGAAATCAAGGCCCGCGGCAAACGCAATGTGGCGCAAGCGCGCTCATTCGCCGAGATGCTGGAGCAGGCGGTGCGCCAATACCAGAGCCGGGCCATCGATACGGCGAGGGTCATCGAAGCGCTGATCCAGCTCGCCAGGGACATGCGCGCGGCCAACGCGCGTGGCGAAGCCTTGAAGTTGACCGAAGAAGAGTTGGCCTTCTACGACGCGCTGGAAGTGAACGACAGCGCGGTGAAGGTGCTGGGCGAGCCGACGCTCGTCGGCATTGCCCGCGAGCTGGTGGCCACGGTGAAGAAGAGCGTGACGATTGACTGGACCGTTCGCGACAACGTGCGCGCCCAGCTACGGGTGATCGTCAAGCGCATCTTGCGTAAATACGGCTATCCGCCGGACAAGCAGGAGAAGGCGACGCAGACGGTGCTGGAGCAGGCGGAACTGCTGTCCAGCGGGTGGGCTGTCGCGTAGCGCCTCAGCCCTGCTGCTGCAACACCACGGCGTAGAGCCGCGCCACGTCGGCGGTGCCGTCGGCGCCGGTCACGCTGCGCAGCATCTGCAGGCCCTTGGCGCGGGTCTTGGCGCCTTGCGCCAGGGCCAGCGCGAGGCGCAGCTTGGCGTCGTCGGGGCGCTTGAGGTTGCCCTTGGCGATGCCTTTTTCGATCAGCTCGACGGCCTTGTCGGTCTGCCCCATCGAGGCATAGACGGTGCCGACTTTGACCAGCTCATTGCCTTCCTTTTGCGCCGCCGCGTCGCTGGCGGCCTGGGCCATCCCGGCGGCGCTGTCGGCCTGCTGCTTGAGCACCAGATCCTTCAAGCGTTTGTGGCGTTCGGCCTGCTCACCGGCACCCAGCGCCCCCGCGGCATAGCCCTTTTCGACGATGCCCCTGGCCTCGACCGGAAAGCCGGCTAGCAGCGCGAGCTGGGCCATTTCCATGAAGTCGTCGGTCTTGGTGATCAGGCCGTTGGCGAGCTTCAGACGCATCACATCCAGGCCCAGGCGGTCGGCGAAGCCGGGCTTGCGCTGCAGGCTGGCCAGGTGGGCGTTCCAGTAATCCTTTTTGGCGTAATTCAGCACCAGGCTGTTGAGCGCGTGCGAATAGGCGCCGTTGTTGCCCAGGCGCCTGGCGGCGTCCGCCATGCGCAGCAGGTCGTCTTCGCCGGGGCGGCGGCCGGCCGCTTCGGCGGCGTTCACCTGGGCCTGCACTTCCTTGAAGATCAGCGAATAGTCGCCGCTCTGCGATTGCACGTAGGCGATCAACTGGTGCAGCGAGGCACTGTTACCGCCGGCGGCTCGGGCGCGATTCGCCCACTCGGTGGTCTTGCCCCAGTTCTTCTGCTGCGAATAGGCATAGGCCAGCGATTCGGCGATCTGCGCCTGCTCCCCAGCCGCGAGTCGTCCAGAGGCCATCGCCGATTCGAAGGCTGCGATGGCGGTGGCGTTGTCGCCGGTGCGCTGGGCCGCGGCGCCCTTCATGCGGTCGATCATCACCTGCTCGGCCGGGTTCTTGCCGCCGATGGCATCGGCCTCGCGCGCCTTGGCCAGGGCCTCCCTGGCCTTGCCGGCTTTGAGCAGGTCGCTGGCCTGTTGCAGCGGCTTGCCGACTTCGGGGCGGATCCCTTGGGCGAAGGCGCCGCCCAGCAGGCTGGCGCTGAGCAGGGCGGCGGCGGCGAGGCTGCGGATCGAATGCATGGCTTCAGTTCAGGAACTGTTCGTTGCCGACGAGGCCGATCTTGACCACGCCCAGGCGCTGGGCGTTGGCCATCACCATCGCGACGTGTTTGTAGGTCACGAGTTTGTTGGGCCGCAGGTGGACTTCCTGTTGGTCGGGCTCGCGGGCCACTTCGGCCAGCTTGCTCTGCAGCTCCCCGGCGGTCACGGCCACCCCGTTCCAGCCGATGGTGCCGTCGAAATCGACATCGATGCGGATCGGCGGGCGCGGCTCCTTGGGCTGCGCATGGCTCGGGATCGGCATATTCATCTTGACCGCGTGGGTCTGGATCGGGATGGTGATGATGAACATGATCAGCAATACCAGCATGACGTCGATCAGCGGCGTCATATTCATTTCGGTCATCGGGGCGTCTTCACCGCCGCCGGACCCGACTTGCATCGACATGCTTGTTGCTCCCTAGCGCGCCACCGCCCCGGGGGGCGGCTCGGTGATAAATCCAACCTTCAGAATGCCCGCGCGCTGGCAGGCCACCACCACGCGGCCGACAGCCTCGTAGCGCACTTCGCCGTCGCCGCGGATATGCACTTCGGGCTGCGGCTCCTTGAGCGACACCGTTTTCAGCCGCGTGACCAGGCTCTCGTTGTCGGCCAGGCGCTCGATGCCCCAGAAGACTTCGCCGTCGCGATTCACCGCGATGACGATATTTTCGGGTTTGGTCTGCGTCGGGACGTTGCGCTCCTTGGGCAGTTCGAGCTTGATACTCTGCGTGACCACCGGAATGGTGATCAGGAAGATGATCAGCAGCACCAACATCACATCGACCAGCGGCGTGGTGTTGATGGTCGAGTTCATCGCCTCTTCGTCGCCGCTTTCCGACGCCAGGTTCATCGACATGCGTGATCTCCTCGCTGATCGTTGCAGAAACGATCAGCGCCTTCCGGCCAGCAGCACGTTGTGCACATCGCCCGCGAAGGCGCGCACGCGCTCCATCGCGCTCTTGTTGCGGCGGATCAGCCAGTTGTAGCCCATCACCGCGGGCACCGCGACGGCCAGGCCGAAGGCGGTCATGATCAGCGCCTCGCCGACCGGGCCGGCGACCTTGTCGATCGAGGCCTGGCCCGAAATGCCGATGGCGGTGAGGGCGTGGTAGATGCCCCAGACCGTGCCGAACAGGCCGACGAACGGTGCGGTGGAGCCGACCGTGGCCAGGAAGGCCAGGCCGTCTTGCAGGCGGCTGTTGATATTGTCAACGGCGCGCTGGATGCTCATGCCGATCCAGGTGTGCTTGTCGATGGTATCGACGAGCGTGCCATCGTGGTGGTCGCTGGCCTTGAGCCCGCTCTCGGCGATGAAGCGGAAGGCGCTGTCCTGGTCCAGGCCCTCGGCGCCCTTCTTGATCGAGCCGGCGGCCCAGAAGCCTTCGCCGGCCTGCCTGGCGCTCTTCATCAGCTTGCTCTGCTCGAAAAGCTTGGTGAAGATGATGTACCAGCTGCCCATCGACATGATGACCATGATGATCAGGGTGCCGCGGGCGACGAAATCGCCCTGGCTCCACAGCGCTTCGAGACCGTAGGGGTTGGCCACGGCTTCCTTGGTCACCGTGGGCGTGGCTCCGGGGGCTGGCGTTGCGACCGGCGCCATGGCTGGCGCTGGCGCCGCTGCATCGGCGGTCGTGGGCGCCGAGGCCTGGGCCAGCGCTGCGCTCGGCAGGCAGGGGGCCAGAGCGGTCAGGGCAATCAACGCGGCAGCAAGCGGCGCGCGGGCAAGACGGGTCAATGACATGGTTCCTCCAGAAAATAAACGCGCGGGGTGGCTCGAGCTGTGCCGGTACCGAACAACGGTGAAATGGACTGGGCTGGTGTGGGGGGGTCAGCCGGCCAGCTTCCACACGTACTCGACTTCGAACGAGCCGCCGACGGCGCGGCCATTCTCGTCTTGACCGGGTTTGAACTTGCATTCGCTGAGCTTGGAGACGGCCACGCGGTCGAGCGCCTTGTGTGCACGCGATGCACCGGCAGACTTGATGATTTCGGTGCCGGCCAGTTTGCCGCTGGCATCGACCGTGAAGCGCACGCGTGTGGTTCCCGTGGCGTCTTCCTTTTGCGCAATGGCGGGGTAGTCTTCCGGGCCGGGCGCACAACTGGTCACATTGCCGATCGCAGGTCGCGCGGCCAGACGCACCGGTGCGGGTGCTGGAGGGGCCTCGGGCGCCACCGGGGCGATCACCACCTGCGGTGCGGGCGGCGGCGCCACCGGGGTCGCGGTGATGGTCGGCGCCGGCGTCGGCGGCGGGTTCACTACCACCTCGGGCGGTGGCACGAAACTGGGTGGCGGCGGCGCGAACTTCGGCGGCGGCGGCGGCAGGTTCTCTGGCGGTGGTGGCGGCGGCTTGATCTCTTCGATGATCTTGGTTTCGATCGGGCCCTTGACGACCTCGATCACCGTGCGAGCCAGGCCGTTGACCAGGGCCCAGCCCAGCAGGATGTGCATCACGACCACGATGCCGATCCCGATCGCGTGCTTGCCGGGATCTCGTTGTTGCTCGGCGTAACTCAAAAAAGCCCTCCGACGTTCTCAGGTGCGAACGCTGCGAAGGGCGGAAATATATCGCCAAAGCAGGGCCGCGCCTCTCGGGGCACCACTCTAAGGCAACGCTGCCCGTGGCCTTTCGTTACGGGCGATTTCATGGCGCGGGCCCGAGCCCCTGCTGATGTTGAAATAGCGCCCTTCGCATTGCGCAAGGCCGCGTCACACAACATGATCTGCTTCGACCACAACGAATCCCTGGCCCAGGCCATGGCGCGCAATGTGCGCGATGCGCTGATGGAAGACATCGGCACCGGTGACTGGACCGCGATGTTGGTCCCGTCCGGGCGGCGCGTGCGGGCCCAGGTGCAGGCCAAGGCAGCGGCGGTGCTTTGCGGCCAGGCCTGGTTCGAGGCCTGCGTTGGCAGTCTGGATGCCGCGGCAAATATCGAGTGGCTGGCAGCCGAGGGCCAGGTGGTGGCTGCAGGCAGCGTGGTCTGCCGCATCGACGGCGATGCGCGGGCCTTGCTCGGCGCCGAGCGCCCGGCGCTGAATTTCCTGCAGATGCTGTCGGCGGTGGCGACCGTGACGCGGCAGTATGTCGAGGCGATTGCCGGTGCGTCACCCGATCCACGCGGCTGCGTCGTGCTCGACACCCGCAAGACTTTGCCCGGCTTGCGCCAGGCGCAGAAGTACGCGGTGCGCGTCGGCGGCGGCCACAACCAGCGCCTGGCGCTGTGGGACGGCATCCTGATCAAGGAGAACCATATCGCCGCGGCCGGTGGCATTGCAGCGGCGCTGGCAGCTGCGCGCGCGCTGAACGCCGGGGTTGAAATCCAGATCGAGGTCGAGAACCTGAGCGAATTGCAGCAAGCGCTCGACGCCGGCGCCACCAGTGTGCTGATCGACGACTTCAGCCGCGACGATATGCGCCGCGCCGTGGCCATTGCGGGTGGCCGCACGCTGCTCGAGGTATCGGGCGGGGTCGATCTGGCCAGCGTTCGCGAAATTGCCGCCACCGGTGTCGATCGCATCTCGATCGGCAAGCTCACGAAAGATGTTTGCGCCATCGACCTGTCGATGCGCGTGCAGGGCTGGGCGCCCGGGTAAACCCCTCCGAAGCGTGCAAACCGCGCGCTCCTAGAATCAAAGCCACGCCTTGCCCGAGGAGAGTCCGTCCGATGTCCAGCGCCCGCCGCAGCCGCAGCAGCCCGCCCACCGAAGGGCAAGCCGCGCCGGCAGCTTTGCCGCGCGTGCTGAAGAAGTATCCCAACCGGCGCTTGTACGACACGCAGAGCAGCAGCTACATCACGCTGGCCGACGTGAAGCAGATGGTGCTCGACGGCGAAGACTTCGAGGTCCGCGATGCCAAGAGCGGCGACGATCTCACGCGCAGCATCCTGCTGCAGATCATCCTGGAGGAAGAGAGCGCCGGCGCGCCGATGTTCTCGACCCAGTCGCTGGCCCAGATCATCCGTTTCTACGGCCACGCGATGCAGGGCGTGATGGGCGCCTACCTGGAGCAGAACCTGCAAGGCTTCACCGACCTGCAGTCGAAATTCGCCGACCAGTCCAAGGGCCTTTACGACCCGAAAAACTTCACCCCCGAAATGTGGACCCAGTTCATCAGCGGCCAAGCGCCGATGATGCAGGGCCTGCTGGGCAACTACCTCGAACAATCCAAGACCCTGTTCACGCAGATGCAGGAACAGATGGGCAAGCAGGCCGGGGCGCTGTTTCCGCTGGGCGGGTTTGGGGTGGGGAAGAAGTAGAGATTGCAAGCGTCTGCGGCGCCTGCCCCAAGCCTCGATTTGCTATAGCCGCTCTGCACACGCTTTTGATTGCGACACCAAAGCATGCCGGACTACGTTGCCGACTTTGAGCCGACCAATTCGTGGTGCTATAAGTTTTCGCGTTATCAGGCGCTGCCAGAGATCTTGGCGATGCCCGAAGTCGTGGGAGGGCAATCATTTCGCTTGATCGAGCTGTCACGACGTGTCCTCGACAACCACCTCACGACGGAACAACAAGGCGCAAGATTCAAACGGGCGAGGACTGAGGGAGAGGTAAGCATTGCGGCAAGCGTGAAGTTCTACATTCCTTTCCTGGCAAAAGGGACGGGGCTGCTCACCAACGAGGGTGAAGGAATGTTCAGACTGCCGAGCGCCGACGACATTGAGACAGAGGTCGTCGAAGCTGCACTCGAAGCAGGCGATGAGGAGGCGGGCGAGTTCGACGGGTGGATCTATGCGTTCTCGTTTCCCCTGCTCATCACGAGCAATGGTCCGTATCCAATCAAGGTCGGGAAGACGACTGTCGAAGTACAAGAGCGGGTGACAAGTCAATGCAAGGGCAGCGCGGGCTTCGACAAGCCGAAAATCCTCGGTGGCTCGCCAGAATGAACCGCGCACAAGTGCTGCAACAGCTCGCCCAATGCAAGGCCGCACTCGTCGCCCGATACGGCGTCACCGACCTCGCGCTGTTCGGCTCCACGGCCCGCGATTCGGCTCGCGGCGATAGCGACATCGACATTCTGGTGTCGTTCGAAGGTCCGGCCACTTCGGCGCGCTACTTTGGTGTGCAGTTCTTTCTCGAAGACCTGTTGGGCCGTCCCGTTGACCTCGTCACCGACAAAGCGCTACGCCCCGAACTTCGCCCCTTCATCGAGAAGGAGGCTGTGCATGTCTGATCCGGCTGCACGCGAATGGCGCTTCTACATCGACGACATGATCGCGTTCGCCGAGAAGGTATTGGCATATACCAGACGCTCTGGACCAGGCGCGCTTCGTCGCCAGCGGCTTGAACTACGACGCGACTTTGCGTAACCTGGAGCTGATCGGCGAGGCGGCGACCCATGTGCCCGACGCTATCCGCGCAGCGCATCCGCAAGTGCCGTGGCGTCTGATCATCGCCACGCGCAATCGGCTGATCCACGGCTACCTCGGCATCGATAACGACACCTTGTGGAGCATCGTGGTTTCCGACCTGCCCGCATTGCTCGCCAGCCTGCGCGCACTCAAGGGCAGCGAGGCGTAGGCCGGCGCCTGTGGTGGCGCCCGCATGCGGGACAATCCCGCCCATGACCGCAGAAGCCATCGCCACACCGCCCAAAGTCGGCTTCGTTTCCCTCGGCTGCCCCAAAGCGCTGACCGATTCCGAACTGATCCTGACCCGGCTCAGCGCCGAGGGCTACAGCACCAGCAAGAGCTTCGCCGGGGCCGATCTGGTGATCGTCAATACCTGCGGCTTCATCGACGACGCGGTGAAGGAGAGCCTGGATACCATCGGCGAAGCATTGGCCGAAAACGGCCGCGTCATCGTCACCGGCTGCCTGGGCGCGAAGGCCGCCGACGACGGCAGCGGCGCGAACCTGGTGCGCCAGGTGCACCCGAAGGTGCTGGCGGTGACCGGGCCGCACGCGACGCAGGAGGTCATGGACGCCGTGCACCGGCATCTGCCCAAGCCGCACGATCCCTTTATCGATCTGGTCCCCGCGCAGGGCATCAAGCTGACGCCGCGCCACTACGCCTACCTGAAAATCAGCGAAGGCTGCAACCACCGCTGCACCTTCTGCATCATCCCGTCGATGCGCGGCGACCTGGTGTCGCGGCCGATCGGCGATGTGCTTGGCGAGGCGCAGCGCCTGTTCGAATCGGGCGTCAAGGAACTGCTGGTGGTCAGCCAGGACACCAGCGCCTATGGCGTCGATCTGAAATACCGCACCGGTTTCTGGAATGGCCAGCCGGTCAAGACGCGGATGCTCGAGCTGTGCGAGAAGCTCGGCGAACTCGCCGACGCGCATGGCGCGTGGGTGCGCCTGCACTACGTCTATCCCTACCCGCATGTCGATGAGGTCTTGCCGCTGATGGCCGCGGGACGCGTGCTGCCTTACCTGGACGTGCCTCTCCAGCACTCGCACCCGGAGGTGCTCAGGCGCATGAAGCGCCCGGCGAGCGGCGAAAGGAATCTCGAGCGCCTGGCGAAGTGGCGCGCGCTGTGCCCGGAGCTGGTGGTGCGCAGCACCTTCATCGCCGGCTTTCCGGGCGAGACCGAAACCGAGTTCGAGCATCTGCTGCAATTTGTCGAAGCAGCCGGCATCGACCGCGCCGGCTGCTTCGCCTATTCACCGGTGAAGGGCGCCGCGGCCAACGAGCTGCCCGGCGCCTTGCCGAAAGAAGTCCGCGAAGAGCGTCGCGCGCGCTTCATGGCGGTGGCCGAGCGCGCCTCCGCCGAGCGCCTGCAACGCCGCGTGGGCGCGACGATGCAGGTGCTGATCGACAGTGCGCCCGCGCTCGGCCGCAAGGGCGGCATCGGCCGCAGCTACGCCGATGCGCCGGAAATCGACGGCAGCGTGCGCCTCTTGCCACCCGAGAAGGCGAGCAAGGTCTTGAAGGTGGGCGAGTTCACCAAAGCCCGCATCGTCGGCGCCGAGGGGCACGACCTGATCGCCATTCCGGTATGAGCAAGATGGCCAGCGACAAAGCCACGCAGTTGATCCACCACCCGTACCGCGCGCCGGCGGGCTTCGAATCGCCGGTGCAGCCGGTGCACAAGGGTTCGACCATCTTCTTCCCCGATACCGCCGCGATGCGCTCGCGCACCTGGCTCGACCGCGGCGCCTATACCTACGGCCTGCACGGCACGCCGACGACGTTTGCGCTCGAGGAACGCCTGGCCACGCTCGAAGGCGGTGTGCACACGATGCTGGTGAGCAGCGGCCTGGCGGCGATCACGCTGGTGGATATCGCGCTGCTGGCCAGCGGCGACCAGGTGCTCCTGCCCGACAACGTCTATGCGCCGAACAAGGCCTTCACGCGGCACGAGCTGGCGGCCTGGGGCATCGCGCATGCCGTGTACGACCCGCTGGATATCGAATCCCTGATCGCGGCGCTGACGCCGGCCACCAAGCTGGTGTGGCTCGAGGCACCCGGCTCGGTGACGCTGGAGTTCCCGGATCTGCGCGGCCTGGTGCGCGCCGTGCGCGAACGCGCGCCGCAGGCGGTGATCGCGCTCGATAACACCTGGGGCGCCGGCCTGGCTTTCAATGCCTTCGATCTCGGCGCCGGGCAGGGCGTCGATATCAGCGTGCACGCGCTGACCAAATACCCTTCTGGCGGTGGCGATATCTTGATGGGCTCGGTGACCTGCCGCGCCAAGGATCTATACCGCCGCCTCGCGCTCGCGCGCAGCCGGCTCGGGCACGGCGTGGCCGCCAACGATGTCGAAGCCGTGCTGCGTTCGCTGCCCTCGATGCCGCTGCGCTATGCGGCGCAGGATGCCGCCGGGCGCGCCTTTGCCCACTGGTGCAGCCAGCAAGCGCAGTTCGCGCGCGTGCTGCACCCCGCGCTGCCGGGCTCGCCGGGGCATGAGCATTGGCGCTCGCATTGCAGCGCCGCGGCGGGCCTGGTGACGGTGGAGGTCGATGCGCAATTCTCGACGGCGCGCGTCGATGCCTTCGTCGATGCGCTGAAGCTGTTTCGCATCGGCTATTCCTGGGGCGGCCCGGTCAGCCTGGCCGTGCCCTATGCCGCCGGCGCGATCCGCGAACGCGGCACCGACTATCGCGGCATGCTGGTGCGCTTTTGCATCGGCCTCGAAGCGGTCGGCGATTTGATCGCCGATGCCGACCAGGCCCTCTCGGCACTACGCCTTGGATGAGACCTTGTGCCGCATCAGGCGGCCCTTCTCCCGGTCCCAATCGCGCTGCTTCTCGGTATTGCGCTTGTCGTGCTCGGCCTTGCCTTTGGCCAGCGCGATGGTGGCCTTGACGCGCCCGCCCTTGTAGTGCAAATCCAGCGGCACCAGGGTGAAGCCCTTTTGCTCGACCTTGCCGATCAGGCGGCGGATTTCCTCCTTGTGCATCAGCAGCTTCTTGGTCCGGTCCGGCTCCGGGTGCACATGGGTCGAAGCCGAGCGCAGCGCATTGATGCGGCAGCCGATGAGTTGCAGCTCACCATCGCGGATCACCACATAGCCATCGGTGAGTTGCACCTGGCCGGCGCGGATGGCCTTGATCTCCCAGCCGCTGAGCACCACGCCGGCCTCATGGGTCTCTTCGATGTGGTATTCGAAACGGGCGCGGCGGTTCTCGGCAATCGACATAATCCAACGATTGTATGAAGCACGTGAAGAAGTCGGTCCTGCTGTGGTACTCGCCGCGCGAGATGTACGCGCTGGTGACCGCGATCGAGGACTATCCGAGTTTTCTGCCCTGGTGCGAGCGCGCCGAGGTTTTGCAGCGCGACGACGCCGGCATGACGGCGCGCCTGACCCTGGCCAAGAGCGGCGTGCGGCATGCCTTCACCACGCGCAACCTGCACCGGCCGGACGCCGAGGTGCAGGTGCAACTGGTCGATGGCCCGTTCTCGCTGCTCGACGGCACCTGGCGCTTCCTGCCGCTGGGCCGCGCCGGCACCGCGCCGGATGACGAAGCCAAGGCCTGTCGCATCGATTTCGAGTTGCGCTATGCCTTCGCAAACGCCGCGCTCGAAGCCGTGGTCAGCCCCGTCTTCGACCGCATCGCCAATACGCTTGTCGATTCCTTCGTGCAGCGTGCCGAGGAGGTGCATGGCCCACGCTGACCAAGCACTGCGCGTTGAGCTGGCCTGCAGCCCGGCGCCGCGGCAGGTTCAGACAGTGGCGCTCGCGCTGCCGCCCGGCAGCACCGTGGCCGATGCGCTGCGCGCGAGCGGTTGGCTCGATGAATTTGGGCTCGCGCTCGACCGCCTGCGCTGCGGTGTATGGGGCCGCGTGCAGATCCTCGACCACGTACTGCGCGACGGCGACCGCGTCGAGCTCTACCGTCCGCTGAGCGTTGACCCCAAGGAGGCGCGCCGCCTGCGTTATAAGAAGCAGGGCCGCGGCGAGAAGGCCTAAGAAAAACGCCCGGGCGAGCCGGGCGTTTTTCATCGGGACGAAGTCCGCAGCCGATTACTTCTTGGCTTCTTCCTTCTTGGCGGCGGCGGAGGCGGCGGAGGCGGCGGCAGCCGGCTTGGCGCCGGCCTTCTTTGCAGCCGGGGCGGCCGAAGCTGCGGCAGCGGCCGGCTTGGCTTCTTCCTTCTTCATTTCCTTCGCGGCGTGCGAAGCGGCGAAGCCGGCGGTGGCGAAGGCGGCGGCAATCAGGGCGACCAGGAGCTTGTTCATGTAGTTAACCTTTCGAAGTTGAATTCAACCCCTCCAACGGAGAAGGAGGGTCGCCAACGCGCTTCTTCGGCCTTCGGTTGACAGGCCTGAACTAGAATTTCCAACTCGATCGCCAAACATTCAGACACAGCAACCCGGAGCGCGCGCCCAGCATGTACCAACACATCAAGATCCCCGAAGGCGGCAAGAAGATCGGCGTCAACAAGGACTATTCGCTCAACGTGCCCGACGAGCCGATCATTCCGTATATCGAAGGCGATGGTACCGGCCTGGACATCACGCCGGTGATGATCAAGGTGGTGGATGCCGCAGTGGCCAAGGCCTACGGCGGCAAGAAGAAGATTCATTGGATGGAGGTCTATGCCGGCGAGAAATCGACCAAGGTCTATGGTCCGGACGTGTGGCTGCCCGAGGAAACGCTGGCCGCGGTGAAGGAGTACGTGGTGTCGATCAAGGGGCCGCTGACCACGCCGGTGGGTGGCGGCATCCGTTCCCTGAACGTCGCCCTGCGCCAGGAACTTGACCTCTACGTCTGCCTGCGTCCGATCCGGTACTTCAAGGGCGTCCCCAGCCCGGTCAAGGAGCCCGAAAAGACCAATATGGTCATCTTCCGCGAGAACTCCGAGGACATCTACGCCGGCATCGAGTACGAGGCCGAGAGCGAGAAGGCCAGGAAGTTGATCAAGTTCCTGATCGACGAAATGGGGGTCAGGAAGATCCGCTTTCCCAACACCTCGGGCATCGGCATCAAGCCGGTCAGCCGCGAAGGCACCGAGCGCCTGGTGCGCAAGGCCATCCAGTACGCCATCGACAACGACAAGCCCAGTGTGACCATCGTGCACAAGGGCAACATCATGAAGTTCACGGAAGGGGGGTTCCGCGACTGGAGCTACGCGCTGGCGCAGCGCGAGTTCGGCGCCGAACCGATCGACGGCGGCCCGTGGTGCAAGTTCAGGAACCCGAAGTCGGGCAAGGACATCGTCATCAAGGACTCGATTGCCGATGCCTTCCTGCAGCAGATCCTGCTGCGCCCGGCCGAATACTCGGTTATCGCCACGCTGAACCTGAACGGTGACTACGTCAGCGACGCACTGGCGGCGCAAGTTGGCGGCATCGGTATCGCGCCCGGGGCCAACCTGAGCGATTCGATCGCCATGTTCGAGGCCACCCACGGCACGGCGCCCAAGTACGCCGGCAAGGACTATGTCAACCCCGGCTCCCTGATCCTGTCGGCCGAGATGATGCTGCGTCACATGGGCTGGATGGCCGCCGCCGAC